>JBKQMP010000114.1:0-4701 GCA_052146665.1 Dissulfurispiraceae bacterium | reverse complement strand
GCCGCCAAGCCTCACGATCTCCGGTTCACCCAGCATTGCCGCCTCCACGCCGCTCATCTTATCTCTATCTTCTGTGCGTGAATGCCACAATCATCTCATGCATATTGCTTTGCCTGCCTTGGTGCTGCCGGTTGAACCTTGACCCTCTTACCCTTCATCATCATATCATCCACCGACCGTATTACCTTGTCAGAGAATTCCCTGGCAATCTCCACAAAGGTGAACTTGTCAAAGACGTCAATCTTCCCGATCTTGCTGAACGGGATATTCGCCTCTGACGCGATGGATTTTATAATGTCCCCCACCTCTATCTTGTCTTTTCTGCCAATGGTCATGAATAGACGGACGGTCCCCATTTTCTCAGGATACTCTTCAACAGGTTTTTCTTTCACCTCTCCGTAAGCGGCATAGAGGGAAGCCGCGGCAATATCGGTAATACTGTAATCCTCGGAGAGCCTCCCGATGGTTTCCAGGTAGGCCTCGTGCCTGTTTTCAGTGATTATCTCTGAGATCTCCCTGACCATGTTCTTCTCTTTTGCCTTCATGACATCTGCTGTTGAAGGCAGTTTCTTCCTGTCGATTACAGTCCTCGCAGTCTTTTCTATCAGCCGGAGATGCTTGTATTCCCTAGGGGTCACCAGCGTTATGGCGATGCCCGACTTACCCGCTCTCCCCGTCCTCCCAATTCTGTGCACATAACTGTCAGGGTTCTGTGGGATGTTATAGTTGATGACATGGGTCACGTCTTTTATATCAAGGCCCCTAGCGGCCACGTCAGTGGCGACGAGGATGTCCAGCGATCCGTCCTTGAATCTGTACATCACCTCATCTCTCCTGGCCTGGGTAAAATCGCCGTGCAGAGCCCCCGCGTTGTAACCCATCTGGCCGAGCTTCATGGCGACCTCGTCGACCTCCCTCTTGGTATGGCAAAAGACGATTGCGAGCCTCGGGTCCTCGACATCGAGGAGCCTTGACAGGGCGTTGACTTTCTCCTCTTCCCTGACTTCATAGAATATCTGTTTTATCTTAGGTATCACGACATCCTTGGTGTTGACCCGAATCTTCTGGGGATCTCTCATGTAATGCTTCGCGATCCCCATGATCGGCTGCGGGATTGTGGCTGAGAACAGAAGGGTCTGTCTTTCACTCGGGGTTGTGTTGATTATCGTCTTGATGTCCTCGATGAACCCCATATCAAGCATCTCGTCAGCCTCATCCAGGACCAGGATCTTCACCTGTGAGAGGGAGAGGGTTTTCCTGTTCAGATGATCCAGCACGCGTCCGGGCGTGCCTACTACCACGTTGATACCCTTCTGCAGCGCCTTTATCTGTTTCTCAATGGAGGTGCCACCGTAAACCGGAAGGACGCTGATCTTCTTGTGCTTGCCTATGTTCTTGATCTCCTGTGCGACCTGCACCGCGAGTTCCCTCGTTGGTTCAAGAACAATGGCAAAAGGAGCCTTGGTCCTCTGGCAATGTTCCACAATCGGTATCCCGAAGGCAGCCGTCTTGCCCGTGCCCGTCTGCGCCTGCCCCACAATATCATGGCCGGCCATTATTAACGGGATGACAGAGACCTGAATGGGCGTTGGTTCCTCAAACCCTATTTCCGATACAGACTTCATCGTCTCTTTGCTTAAGTTGAAATCTTCAAAATTCATGCGTTTTCTTTCCTTTGAATGTTTTTAGTTTTTTTAGTTAAGACCATAACTTTATTATTGTAATTTATTTTTTTCACTCTTTTGAACTGTCAGCGGGTGATCCGGATAGCAATTATATGACAACAACAAAACACTTTTTCTTTTGATGGCAGGTAAAAAGAAGGCGAACTGTTTCTTTCATGGCTGACTACACCGGCCTTTTGAAGCGTAAAGCTTTGCTCCTTTTATCTCTTGCCTCTCTCTGCTTGCGCCGCTCCTTCACTGAAGGCTTTTCATAGTATCTTCTCTTTTTTATTTCATTGAAAAGCCCCTCTTTCTGGAGATGGTTCTTGAGGGTCTTCAGCGCCCGCTCAATATCATTGCCATGGACTCTGATTTCCAAGCTTACTCTCTCCAGCCCTTCCCGGACCCCTTACCACCGCCGAACCCCCCGCGCCTCTCCTGAAAGCCCGTTCTCGGCTGTAGCGGTTTTGCCTCGGCCACTGTAAGCGTTTTCCCCATAAGTGACGCCCCGTTCAGGGCCGGAATCGCTTTCTGGGCATCAGCTTCTGATTCCATCTCAACAAAACCAAACCCTTTCGACTGTCCGGTGTATTTGTCACTGATGATCTTTACTGAGGCGACCTCCCCCTGCTCTAAAAAGAGGTCCTTGACATCCTGTTCCGTCGCGTTAAACGGAATATTTGCGACATAGATTCTCTTTCCCACGTATCCTCACCTTCACAAAAAAATTAAAAACCCAGAGCTTTCAAAATTTCTGAGTTCTTTCTTAACTTATAAACTCTAAAAGCATTTCTACTATAGCATAACGTCAAATGAAATATCACATGTGGCCTTGACCAGAATTTTGTGTCGCCGTTTTGAACTGATAGCATGTTGACCTTGTGGCGATACAAGTGCTATTTTTATAGCTCCCGTTGAGGAAACATCAACATCGGTTTAGAGGAGGCGCCATGCAGTTTTCTTATGACATGACGAATTATGAGCATGCTAAAGAGACGTTCCGGATCGACGTTCCGGCATTCTTCAATTTTGGGTTTGATGTCATAGATTCTTTCGCTGCGGACAGGACTAAACTCGCAATGGTCTGGGTGGACGCACCGGGTAAAGATGTGAGGAAGTACACGTTCTGGGATGTCTCCTGCGCGTCCAACAGAGCCGCGAATGTCCTCAGGACACTGGGAATCAAAAAAGGGGACAGGGTGTTTCTGATGCTGCCGAGGATCCCCGAATGGTATTTCATCATCGTCGGCTGTCATAAGATAGGAGCGGTGGTGATCCCTGCCCCTTCCATTCTCACACACTCTGACATTGAATACAGGCTTCAGACGGGGAACGTCAGCGCGGTTATCACAAATGATGCCAACTTGCCCAAAGTGGACAAAGCCTTCCACGATGCGGGGTGTTCCACGTCAACGCACAGGATCCTTCTTGGAGGCACGGCTGCCGGATGGGTCAGCTTTGATGAACTGATGGCAGCATCCTCCATCCACCTCTCTAAGGACGCTGTTCAAAAGACCTCTTCCGATGATCCTTTCATCATATATTTTACTTCCGGCACGACAAAGTACCCAAGGATGGTGCTTCACACCTGTTCCTACCCCCTCGGTCATCTTAGGACGGCGGCCCTGTGGCACGATGTCAAGTCCACTGACCTCATATGGGTCTTCTCTGACACCGGATGGGCAAAGGCCGCATGGGGGTTTTACGGACAGTGGATAGTCGGTGCCACCCTGTTTGTGCACAACGCTGAGGGCGGCTTCAAGCCAAAGCTCACCCTTCATCTCATGTCTTCCCATGGGGTCACCGTTTTTTGTGCTCCGCCCACGGTTTATAGGCTGCTTATCCTGGAAGACCTCTCTAAGTATGACTTTTCAAGCCTCAGGCGGTGCACTTCAGCCGGAGAGCCCCTCAATCCTGATGTCATAAAAACATGGCAGGAAGCGACTGGGCGCCTCATCCGTGATGGTTACGGACAAACAGAAACCACGTGCGTCGTGGCGAACTACCCCTGTCTGCCCGTCAAGTACGGTTCGATGGGAAAACCCGTCCCGGATGTCACCGTTGAGCTTATGGATGATAACTTCAATCCGGTGCCGACTGGCGAGGTGGGCATCCTCGCGATGAAGGTGAAACCAGTGAGGCCCGTTGGCCTCTTTGCAGGCTATCTCGATGATGCGGAGGAGAATGATCGTGTTTTCAAGGGACAATGGTACCTCACGGGGGATAAGGCTTATCAGGATGCAGACGGTTACCTGTACTTCTATGGCAGGGCAGACGATATCATCAAGGCCTCAGGATACAGAGTCGGCCCTTTTGAAGTGGAAAGCGTGATCCAGGAACACCCGGCCGTCGCGGAGAGTGCCGTTGTAGGGAGCCCTGACCCTATCAGAGGGGAAATAATAAAGGCGTTCATCATCCTTGTTCCAGGATATAAGCCGACAAAAAAACTTGCGCGCGAAATTCAGGATTTTTTTAAAACAAGGACGGCCCCGTATAAGTACCCGAGGGAGATAGAATTTGTTGCCGACCTTCCGAAGACCGTGAGCGGCAAGATAAAGCGGGTCGTCTTGAGAAAAATGGAAATCGAGAAAAAACTGGGGAAAGGTCCTGACGCCCCGAGGCCATGATAAGAAAGGTCATCGCAATAATTATTGATAATCATTCTCATTCACTCAATAGGGACCTTGTTAAAGCGAGATTCTCCGTCTTGCCAATAATTCTTCTTCCTTAAAAGTTCTTTTGATTCCCTCTAGGATCTTTCTTTGCAGCGCTCTTTATGACGTGGCCTCACCTTCTCACCATGATCCGTGCCCTTAGTCACGACTCCTGCTTAAGTCATATACCTCATGAATGTCTATCTCATTTCCCCAGGCCTGTCTCATTCGCTTTATCAGGAAAACGCCGTAAAACTTCGTCCTTTAGGGAGGAGATATAAGGCGTGCCGTTGCTAGCCTTTTGTGAAACAGTTCGTTTAGAATAATACCAACGCTCTTTGACAATCGGTATGGGGTTGTTGCCAGTCGTGGTTGGCAACGTA
>JBKQMP010000113.1:0-9132 GCA_052146665.1 Dissulfurispiraceae bacterium | reverse complement strand
ATCTCATTCAATCCCGTAGAGAAAATCAGAGCATGCGATATTGAATCGCCATAACCCGCGGCTTAGTCCTTCACACGTCATTCCGCAACTTTGCAGCGGAATGACGCTTAACCGAAACCCTGCCCCTGTGGAAAAAACGCGAGCGTGCGGTGTTCAGGAAGGATCTGAAAAATTTTTTCGAGACTTCCTGAGTATCTTTTTTTACTATGTCAGGGGATAAAACCTGCCTTCAAAAGAACTCTGAGAGCGTCGCAACATTTCTTCGTGTAACGAATATCTCTTCTGACTGATATAATCTGTTTAGTACAAACGATACTAGCGAGGGCAAATAAAGACGACCTCAGAGAGATTCTTGTTCTTCAGAAGTTAGCGTATCAAAGCGAAGCCGCATTGTTCGAGGACCATTGGATTCCTCCTCTCGCTGAGACAATAGAGGGAATTGAGGGACATTTTTACAAGCCAGTCATTCCTTAAGGTGACAATTGGCGTGAGGATAGTAGGTTCCGTGAGGGCCTATTTGAATCATGGACTTGCTACATGGGGAGGCTCATTGTCCATCCAGATTTTCAAAATCAAGGGATGGGCACGAACTTATTAAAAAAAATAGAACGCCACTTCAGTGCTGCTAAGCAATTCGAATTGTTCACCGGTCATAGAAGTGCGCGAAATATTCATCTCTATGCGAAGAGTGGGTATCGTGAGTTCAGAGGAAAACGAGCTTCAAAAAAAATCATAATCGTCTTTACGGGAAAAATTGCTCCATGAGGCAACGGCTTTCTGCTGTCATCCTTTCGTGAGCCCCGAAGATTGAATGGCAGGAGCGTACTGCAGATTATTATGGGAACTCGATAACGTGGAAGCTCAGCGGTCGCTTCCTTCCAGAAAGCCCTCCACTGCCTGCCAGTATGTGTCGAACCGTTGCACCTGAGGGAGGTGTCCCACAGCCTCAATCTCTACAAGACGGCAATTAGAAATTGCTGCCTTTGTCTTGCGCCCCAACTCCGGGTAGTTGCCCATTTTGTCTTTCACACCGGCAGGAGCCCAAGCTTTGCCCATCGCCGTACGATCTTTTTGTCCAATGATCAAGAGGACAGGCATCTTGAGGTCTCCGAATTCGTAGAGTACCGGTTGCGTGAATGCCATATCCGTAGTCAGGGCAGACAGCCAAGCCATTCGGTGCCAATCAGGCCCCCGAATCCAGCCAGCTTGTATCTTGACAAGACTTTCATATTCTGGCTTCCAAGTGCCTCCAAAATAATTTTCCTTCATGTAATTGCGGACCCTTTCGGGGGTAGATTTGAGTTCAACCGAGTAGAGCTCATCGATGGTCTTGTAAGCAACCAGCCGCTTCCAGTCCTCCAAACCAATTGGACTTACAAGAACAAGCCGCTCGACGCGGTCGGGAAACATCAGAGCGAATCTAGTTGCCAGCATGCCACCAATGGAGTGGCCCACCACGAACACCTTATCGATATGAAGACTGTCCAGCAGAGCTCGCGTCTCCGTGGCGAGCTCTTGAAAAGTAAACTGGAAGTGTTCCGGTTTCGATGATTTTCCGAAGCCGATCTGATCCGGAGCTATGGCTCGGTACCCCTTGGACACAAGAGCTCGTATTGTGGGCTCCCAGTATGCAGCACAAAAGTTCTTGCCGTGCAGAAGCAGAACCGTTTGACCATTTGTCTTCTTGGGAACCACATCCATATACGCCATCCGAAGAGTCTGTCCCTGAGAGGAAAAAGAAAAGCTTTTGACCTCAAATGGATAGGAGTAACTGGATAGATCGGCATCGTAGGCTGGAATTTGGTCAACAGCCAGGGCCTTCCACGCACACAAAGGGAGCAGTCCCAAGATTATAAAAAAAAGCAGACTAGTATGCTTCTTCATAGAGAGCCTCCTGGATAAGGCGAGACTGTCGCCTAACATTTTATTTAGGCCGCATGCGGTCCTCTTGATGAATTATAGAAGCGAAGTGGGAGGCTGTCAAGAAAAGGTGGAAGGGTTTAGGTGGTGCAAGGGTTACGCAGTGCACCTTTCGTCCACAAATCTTCACTGTGGCACTTTTTTGATTCAAGTTAGCTGTCGGTGGCCTGGGCACAGACCGTCGAGAATGCAGGATCACGTCTGTGAGCAGTTGATAACAGAATTGTCATCAGTCAAAACGGTTGTGAATAGTTGAACTATTCAACATTAGCAAAGCGAAAAGACTCCTAATTTCGATTTATAATTTATAGGGATCGAAACATTTGAAGTATTGTCTGCAATATGAATCGCTCTGACGGAATGTCGAATTGTTTGCGCCCGAGTAGTTCAGAAAATTGAGGGGTCCGTTAGAAGTGTAGTCCCTTGAGGGTAATACTTTATCCCCAAGCTGTCCTCAAAGTATCATAGGACTTACAAATCCTATTGAATCTCGATAGAATTATCATCACTCCGAGGGGGTTCGATTTCCAAACGCTCCCACCACAAGTATTATTTCTTATCAAATAGTTACGCTCAACGGTACCATTCAACAATCTGTTTTTGAACTGTCCTTTTTGATAAGTTCTAGAGCAAACAGTACGGATCTCAAACGAAAGAATGGAAGAGATATCTGTGGACCGCCTTGAAAAGCCATCTACAAACGCCCAGTTTTATCAATAGGCCAAAATAGCGTGCCGCCTATTTCCGTATATCAACACTGAAAAAAGCACGGGTCTCCTGCTGGTTCAGCAGGAGGACTTGCAATAACTAGTTTACAACTCCAATCCGTTGAGCCGCTGCGATACCGTACTTCCGTTTCCGTAGTCTATAATCAATTTGTCCTCTCCGGTTGAAATTTCTCTTCTTAATCGGCTAAACTCATGTATAAAAAATGTTACCTCCTCGATGCAGTCTTACCATAGATGAAATCAAAGAAAGGTCCCCTCTAGAGATATCAGAGTGCGGGATAAGCCGCAGGAATTTTCTTACAGCAGGGCTGGTAGCGACGGCTACGTGTTTTTTCCCCTATAAGGCGTTTGCTTCGGTGCCAAATGTCTTTTCCGCTGAAAAAGAGCTTTCCTTTTATAACACTCATACGGGAGAGAGTATGAAGGCCGTTTACTGGAGACAGGGTACCTATTTGCCACAGGCAGTGCTTGAGATGAACCACATACTGCGTGATTACCGCACAGGAGAAGTGAAGGAGATTGATCCGAGCCTATTTGACCTCCTCTTTGCCCTTCGCCAGAAACTGAAGAGCACAGGTACCTTCCACATTATTTCAGGCTATCGTTCGCTAGAAACAAACGCACTTCTGAGGGCGAGGAGCAACGGGGTGGCTAATCACAGTCTGCACATAGACGGAAAGGCCATCGATATTCGCATCGCCGGTTGTGATCTAAAAACCTTGCACAGAGCTGCCATCGATCTTCGAAGAGGCGGCGTGGGGTATTATCCGAGTTCCGATTTTGTTCACGTAGATGTGGGAAAGATACGATACTGGTGAACCTCGTGAATACGATCTCGGGGGCTCAGTGCGGACATCTTGGCCTTAGTCATGGAACTGAAATCTTTCTTTTTTACGATCCCAATGCCAACTAATTATAAAAAACAGGTGCAGCCCGTGGCGCTGCCGGTCTCGTCCACTCTCCCAATAACGCCACCCTCGTGGACCTTTTGACCCCGTCATCCTGATCTTCGACAGGTTATAGTACATAAAGACGAGGCCGTCGCCTTGATTGGTATTAGTCTTTCCTAAATTGCACCGCGTGCTCCTTAAGGTTTCAGTGAGGATATGGCTCCAGATGAGGACAACTGCTTTTACGGATTTCGAAAGGGACTCGATAGGTATTAATGAACAAAACCGCTACGGTGTATGGGAAGTATTCGAAAAACTGGTTCATGCTCAGCAGTAAAAGGAATGCCACAAAAGTATGGGGCTTACCACGACGGCTGGTATGCCGACATTGGCGACCATCAGCTGTTTCCTGCACCCGGCAGTATTGGATCGAAGTAAAATACTGCGGATTACTATCGGAGATTGATAACAAATAAAGTGCAACCACAGCGTGTCGTGTCGGCGGTCCGTCGCAGCGCCTTATTGCCCGGGTCGTCTTGAATTATTGGTTCTTTTTGTCCAGGCTCCATCTCACCGCTCCTCGGCAGGCAATATAGAGGAAGACAAAACAATAGAGGACAGCCAGCTCGCCTTTGTTAATTATCGGAAAAAACTGTGGTCCGCCTTGAAATTTCCAGTGAAATTGGAAATAAGCCACAGCCATTTCGCCGCTGCAGATAAAAGCCGCCGCGCGCGTTTTAAACCCCAGCATCACCGCCAGCCCTCCCAAAAGTTCGATAATCCCGCCAAACCAGAGTTGGGACCCGGCTGCAGGCTGAAACTCGGACAGCACCCCCAGAATTTTCTGGGCACCGTGGAACGAGAACATAAATCCCGCCATGATGCGCAACAAGGCGTAAGCATGGTCCGCATATTTTGTAAGCCATTTCATAATTCACTCTCCAATCAGGGAATTTCGAGGCTTTTTTCAGGTCGCAATTTATAGCGTAAACCTTCGTGGTCTCTTCGTGAATTATAGGAGCAAAGACTTGTTTGGTCAATCAAAAAGTGCACAAGCGCGCTCTTCAGCTTTTTTTTGAAGCAAAAAGCCTTTTGTCTGTTATAATTCTGCATAGCAATTTGAAAGTGTGACTGGCTCTTGATACCGTATATTGACTACAGCTTATGTGTTGGATGCGGGGCTTGCGCAGAAGTGTATTCATCATTCTTTGTACTGCGGGATGACAAAGCCTGGTTTATTAACTATGAACAGTTCATTTTAGAAGAAAACAATGGAATTGAATATGTGTGTCCCTTCCGCGCTATCAGAATTGAATAAATAAAGGAAACCTTCTTCCCATTCTATATGCTTATCAAAAAATTAAACACAGTGTACCTTATATTGGTAATCAACCACATGGGAAAGGCGAGCTTTATCTGACAACGTAGAGGTTCCGATATTGTCGCGGACGGTTTTCGTCTAGCTAATAACTGCTCAGGCTTAGCGAACAGGAGAATTGTGAGGACCCTAGCCTTCGTTATGAGCTTGGCAATTATCGCCGTCGGCGCTCTCGGTATCTTCGCGCCCCCGGTTCTCGTATGGATCGCCAGGCACTCTTTGGCCCCTTTTGAGCTGTATTCCATTGCCGCTATACGAATCGCCTTTGGACTTCTCCTCTTCTCTGTGGCATCAACTTCCCGGACGCCCAAAACACTCCGTGTTGTCGCCTTCATCCCACTTGCCGCAGGGATTGCAATGCCCTTTGTGGGAATCGAACGCGCTCAGACAGTAATTGAATGGTGGACGCAGCAGGGATACAGCGTCGTGCGGCTCACAGCGGTTCCTCTGCTGGCCGTCGGAGGCTTCATCGCTTACGCCTGTGCCCCTGGCTCGAAGCGCTGACTGAGAGGCACTTGAAGCTGTCGCGCTACAACAAATGAATAATTGCATTTGCTCGCTTGCTCTTGTCATACATTGCCAAGCTCGCATGACCTAGCATCTGAGCCGTTTGCGCTAACTGCTTCAACGCAGATTAGGGGGTCTGTTTCTACTGTTGATTCTTGTGAAAACATGTGCCCCCAGGTTCTTCCGATCGTTCTTGACAGAGTTCCGGTTGCCTGAAAGTCACAGCTCGTCGGTGAACCAATGAAGTCTGACATAGTATCGAGCATCCTACAGTATTGCATTACCTTTGCTATCTAATCTAGCGATTGACTGTGTGCATAGCCGCAGCAGGATAGCGCGTCCCGGCAGCAAATCCGAGAGGTGCAGCTTCATCAATGTGCAGAAGATCATCCTTACTCAATTTAATTTCAAGAGCTTGCAAATTCTCTACCAGCCGTTCCCTGCGTTTAGTCCCCGGAATGGGTATAATATCTTCGCCCTGCGCTAAAAGCCATGCCAGCGCGAGTTGTGCCGGTGTGCAGTCTTTCTCCCTCGCAATCTCATTGATTTTCTCGACCAGCTGCAAATTGTGCTCAAAATTGCTGCCTTGGAATCTCGGCATGTAACGACGATAATCATCCGCGGCAACGTCTTCTGGTCTCCGGAAGTATCCTGTTAAAAAGCCGCGTCCAAGCGGAGAATAAGCAACGAGTGAGATGCCGAGTTCGCGACATGTTTGCAAAACATCAGTTTCCGGCTCACGGGTCCAGAGGCTGTATTCGGTTTGTAACATCGCAATGGAATGCACACTGGCTGCGCGGCGAAGCGTTGCTGAGGCGGCTTCGGAAAGTCCCACGTAACGTATCTTGCCTTCTTTCACGAGTTCTCCGAGTGTTCCTATCGTGTCCTCAATCGGAACGTTAGGGTCAATACGTGACGGGTAATACAGGTCCACGCAATCAACACGTAAACGTTGCAGGCTATGAGATAAGAAGTTTCTAATGGCAACGGGACGGCTGTCAAAGCCAATAAAACTCCCATCATGATTGCGTAACGCGCCAAACTTGACGGAAATGAAGATTTTATCGCGCGAAAAGCCCTTGATGGCCTCCCGTATTAGCTCCTCGTTGTGCCCTACTCCATAAAAGTCGCCTGTATCGAGGAGATTTACACCGAGATCAAGCGCTCGTTGAATTGTGCCTATGCTTTCTGCATCGTTTGTTTTCCGTCCATGGTAAAAATCCGACATCCCCATGCAACCTAAGCCTAAAGCAGACACTTGCGCGTCAGTTTTTCCGAGTTTGCGATATTTCATGGTTAATGCTCCTTTCTTTCTCTATGTAACTCTATGTCATTATATTTATTGTAATCAAGTTTTCATTTCAGGAAAAAGTTTAAAGGTAGCAATTATACCTCCAGGCGAGAAACGACGGTTGGAACAAGATTCCGTCTCTCATGGCAATTGAGTGAGTTCTACTAATAAGTCCGCAGTTGCAGCTTCTTGCGACTACTGAGGACTTCCGGTTGTATCTTGCACCGATTCACGACGCCTCTGGTCTGTGATGATCTCAAATCTATAAACAAAAGACTTGACAATCCTCCGCATATGTACTAAACTTAGTTTATAAGCTAAACAAAGGTTATCTTTTATATCATGGGCACAATAGAAAGAAGAGAGCGCGAAAAGAGGAGCATGCGGGAGCAGATCCTGAGAGCGGCGATGAAGCTGTTTCTGGAGGAAGGCTTCGAGAAGGTCACGATACGGAGAATCGCAGAGGACATCGAGTACAGTCCAGCAACGATCTATCTTTATTTCAAGGACAAGGACGAGATTTTATACGCGCTCCATGAAAAGGGATTTGAAGAACTCTATGAGCGTCAGCAGCATGTTCTCTCAATAAAAGATCCTTTGCTTCGCCTGAAGAAGCACGGGCAGGTCTATGTCTCTTTTGCTCTGCAAATGCCGGAATATTACGACCTCATGTTCATCATGAGAGCTCCAACACGGAAGATTAGGGAAAGCGCTGAATGGAGTGCCGGGAAACGCTCCTACGAATTTCTGAAGGAAAACATTCGGCAATGCATGAAGGCAGGATACCTTGCTAAAGATGACCCTGACGTTGTTGCTTTTTCAGTATGGGCACATGTTCACGGTATGGCCTCACTTATTATTCGTGAGAGATGCACCATGTTTCCGGTTGAAAAGCTTAACGCCATCGTTGAAAAGGCACTGGACTACTCTACTGAGAATATGGCGATGAAGAAGAGATAATTTTTTTTGCCCTGTTTATGATCACTGTTTATATAATGTTCTATGATCATCGTCAAAAAAGGAGGAAAGAAGGGAATGGAAAAGAAGACAGTACTTGCGATTTCGGGTTCCATGAGGAACCCCTCGTTCACCGAGAGGATGCTTGATCTTTGTCTGGAGGGAATGGGGGCAGGTTTTGAGGCAAAGAAGTTTTACCCCCATAAGATGAAGATAGGCCCATGCAGAGGATGCTGGGCGTGTTGGGAAAAGAAGAACCCAGGGGTTTGTGTACAAAGTGATGACTTTAGTGAAATTCTCGATGTCTATAGAAAAGCCGATTATTTCCTCATCGCTGCGCCGCTATATTTCTTCGGGTTGCCTGCAACAGTGAAAAACGTGCTGGACCGTTTTTTTGTTATTCTCGAGCCAGGGCAGTATAGTTCACCTCTTGGGGGCACTGAACATCCGAAACGCCTAAGCCATCATCCTAAGGCAGCACTGATTTCATCGTGCGGGTTCCCCGAGGTAGAAAACTTTGACCTCGTGAGACAGCACTTCATGAAAATCTGCCAAGGACTAGACTGGATGTGGGCAGGGGAGATCCTGGTTCCGGCGGCGGGCGCTGCCGATGTCCCAAGACTTTTTGACTCAAAATACGCTCTGATCAGGAATGCCGGCGCTGAACTCGCCGCAGGGTCGATTAAGAAGCAAACTACCGAGAGGATAGCAGACGCCGTCATGCCCGCCGAGGCCTACAGGCAAATGTGCACTGCAGCCTTTAAGGGTGGCCTTGTGGGCAACCTGAGGCGTATCTCTATTGGTTTAGAAAGCGTGGCCAGAGCTGCGCTCACAAGCAAGGGAGATTCTTATGAGACCGAGAGATCTATTACATGAAAGGACAATACTTATGATAATGAATAGAAAGAAGTGCCCTTATAACAGGCGCATCGAGTGGCATCGGAGCTGAAACAGAGAAGAAGTTTGCCGTTATAGGAGCCCATGTTCTGCCACTTGCGAGGAATGGGGACAGATTAAATCAAATCGCAAAGGGGATTGAAGACACTGGTGGCAAGGCCGACGTTTTTCCTGTCGATGTTGGCAATTGGAAGGCCTTGAAGGAACTCTCCAACTTTATCGGGGCAGAAAAAGTTGTACCGGATATGATCATAAATAATGTCGGTGGAGGCAAGTGGAGCTTCATTGAGGAAACTTGGTCAGTCTGCGCACTTGATAAGATTGGTATCAAAGCAAAAGCTATTGATATTATTAATGAACTACCCCGCAGCAGAGCTGCGAGGTATCTAAGAGCAACGGCAAGGAAGTTATACCCCGATGCAAAGCATCGAGGAATTCCTTGATTAATAAAAATAATAATTTTTTCATCTCTGCCCTTCTCTCTACTTATATGAACGCTCTGCCAATTTTTGTAGTATGACATAAATATTTATAGGCACTGCCATTCATCCCCAGGTTTGAAAA
>JBKQMP010000112.1:0-20113 GCA_052146665.1 Dissulfurispiraceae bacterium | reverse complement strand
GGCAGGGTGGGTTCGATTCCCACACGCTCCCGCCACTTTAAAATCAATGGGTTCTATGGTTTTTATACTTTTCATGGGACCCCTTAAGAATCTTTTTTTGAACCGATTGTAACCATTTTGTAACCGTCGGTTCTTTCCATTTTTTCGATTGCTTCTTGATGAAACTGAGTAACCTTTTCCGCTGCGCTCTTGAGGTCCGTTTCATTCACTATATTGTAACGGTCAAAGATTGAGCGGGTTTGATGTCCTGAAACCTTCATTGCAACCCTTTCCGGGATAACGGCCCGGATCATGTTTCTAACTGCCGTCCTTCTTAGGTCGTGGAATAACCGTCCAGGGGTTCCGGCTGCCTTGCACGCCGTTTCCCAAGAGCAACGAAAATCTTTATTAATCTTCTCTCCCTTGGCATTAAAGAACACATAAGGACACTCCGGGAATTTCTCGTCTCTTAGCATTTTTTGATTGAGAATAGTTTCATACAATTCCCCGAAAAGATAGATAATCCTTGCTTCATTGTTCTTTGTGGTGCTGGCCTCAACGGTTATCTTCCCTTCTATCAGGTTTACTTTTTCCCATTCAAGAGAGAGTATTTCCCCTTTCCTCATTCCTGTATGGTATCCCATGACAAAAACAGGTTTAAGGTGTTCTGGTAATGCTGCTTTAAGCCTTAGATACTCGTCATGCTCAAAGTATCCCGTTCTTACATTGTTCTCTTTGAGCTTCTGAATATAAGGCACCTTTGCAACCTTCGGCGGAGTCTGTCTCGCTGCCAAGGTAAAGGACCTTTTCAAGGCAGAGAGTTCCCGATTAATCGTTCCGTTCTCCGCTCCCTCACCTTGCCTCTTGATAATATACCGTTGCACTTCTCCGGTAGTAATATTGATAGCCTTGGCCCCACTGAAATACTTCTTTAAGTGAGCAATACTGATTCCTGCCCTTTCAAGAGATTTCCGGGAGTTAACCTTATAGTCATTTAAAAGGTCTTCTGTAAGCTCATCAAAGACAATACGCTCTCCTATTAGGCCATGGAATTTACCGTCAACAATAGACCCCTCGCGACTCTTTAAGAGTTTTTTAGCGTCTGTCTCTTTCTCCGATCCGCTACTTTCATAGAATGGCTTTCCATACCGGTAATACTTTATCCAGTATGTGTTTCCCCTCTTATATATGGCTCCCATTTCCTCACCTCTTCATTTAGATTTGGTTAGACTGCAATTTTTTTGCACAATGCCTTAAGTCTCTTTCTCACCCCCTTTCTTGTCCACACATTCTAAGGCTAAATGTAGGAAACTTGGTATTGCTCGCATTTCTGCCTCCCATCTGTAAACTGTCATCTTGTTTACATTAAGGATTTTCCCAAGCTCGGCTTGAGTATAGCCGTTCTTTAATCTCCATTCCTTTAACTCTTTCGCTGTCATGATTAAAAATATACCAACGGCATATTAGAATGTCAAGCCCTAGTTTTTTGCAGATAGGGGATGGTTCCAAAATCATGCTCTATATACTTATTGTTATCAATCCAAGAATCAAGGTCTTTAAGGTCCAAGAGCTTGCGCTTGCCGTCTCTCACATAGGGAAGTTTACCCGTTCTTACCATCTCCGCAACGGTCCAAGGGGAGCGGGAAAGGTAAGCGCCGGCTTCTTTAATACTAATAAGCCGCTTTCCCGGAACTGCCTTTTTATTGTCTCCCGTCAAAATGCTCTCCTATGGTTACAAATGGTTACAATGTAGTGACATACCCTTGTAAAATTATGATAAAAGCCATTCTACAAGCCACCACTGGATTACATATCCTTTGTTTTTTGATAATTTTCCTTCAAGCTATCTTTCGTCTTTCTATACACCAACACGCCAACTCCCTGTATTGATTTTTTTTCGCCACCCTCCCTGTCGCTTATTGGATTCATTTATCACGGATCTCGATCTTTCACTGGCCCCCTGATTTCGTCGCTGACCCTGGGCTGCTGCAATAAACAATTCATAACGCAACAATATAAGTGCGGCACGCCTTCCCTTTTGCCCCGTTTGCCGTAGCGAGGTTGACCAGCACAAAAAAATGTGCCTTTTCCACTACTTCGTGGATCCCCCTCAAAATCTATTATTTTACTAGCTTGTCCTCTGGCCGTATGCATAAGATGCTGCCATCGATTTTCTCCCAATCCGTGCCGATCAAACCCCCTGTGGCGGAGCAGAACGAGTAAATATTTCCAAACGCGACGCGATTGATTTGATGGTCAGACGTATGGGCCGCAAAAAAAGTGCTGAGACGGTTAATACGCACACGTGTGTTGCACAGTATTAGCGGGCGATGACGTGACTTGCGAACGCGCTCCAGCATGTCTTTCACGGGGACAGTACCCAAGTCAACTTCAAGCGAAAAAGTTTGCAGACCGTACTTTTGTGGGTCAAACTGCACGCAAACGAAGATATCCGGCACAGGGGCAACGATATTTTTGCTGCGATAATACTTTCTCATCCTATTCTCAGCAGCAAATTTATAGACGTAGTGACAGCGTTTCGACTCGTCGAGTAAAGTGCGGTGTGCCTCTATAACTAAAAGGTCATGTGCTATCGTGTGAGCCGATGGGAAACTATTGACGCTGATACCTTCCTTATTTAATTTGCAATGCATAGCGAGCAGATCTGCCGCCGCTTCCGTGAGAGCATAAAGCGCGAACTTCTCACCGCTCGCCCAATCGCGATAGTGTTCCACTGCGATCAACCCCGACTTCTTTAAGGCGGACAAAACCTGGTACAGATTATCCTCGGTTTTATATGTGTGTCGGAGCCTAAGGTTTCCCATCATGCGGTTGATCGGCGTGGCTCCAGCCTTCAAAAAGTCCAACAAAAGGAGCGCTTTTTTTGCGGACTCGCTCAGGATATGAAAACTAAATGGGAGAATGTTATCCATATTTTTATCCCTCCTGTATTTGATCTGTTGCTCTGTCAAGGAATGTCTTGCATTCCATTTCAATTACTCGACGATCTTCTTGTGACATTTGCAGCTCGGTGTTCCAGCTGATCGTAAAAATCATGACTGATGCTGTTTGCCTAGTTACGCAGACGCTTTTCCCCTTGCCAAGTGACCCTTCCGGCGTATGCTCGCGGCCGCCTCCGTACTTTTTTTTAAGTGACGGGAGTGCTTTCCCGATGCCTTTTCTTTCGAGGCTCAAAATAATGCGATAATACTCGCGTTTGTCCGATTTGCGTAATTTGGCCACTTTGGCCGCTATCGCAGCAAAAGCCTGCGCCGTGGAGTAATCAATGTTCTTTGCCTGTTGGTCAAACAATTCGGCGAACTCCTCAGTGGCGTTAATATCGCGATGTATGCTCAGATATCTCTCTATCGTGCGCTGACTCACACTCATCATCGTTGCAATGCTTTTGACATCGCCAACATCATCCCTGATCGCAGCGACAGAATTGATCTTCTCCACAAAATTCAAGTCTTCACGTTGCACGTTCTCAATCCATGTCAGCATTTTGAGATCAGCCTCGTCAATGCGCCTGAGAATCGCGGGGATCTTTGTCAGTCCTGCTATTTTTGTGGCCCTGAGCCTCCTTTCCCCGACCACGAGTTCGTATTCGCCAAGCTGATCGGGCATATCACGGACAATAATCGGCTGTAATACACCTTTATTTCTAATTGAGTCCGCGAGTGCCTCGAGGGCAACATCATCAAATAATGCCCTGGGCTGGTAGCGGTTTGGGACTATCTTATCTATCTCGATATCCCGAACATCTTCCCTTTCGATTCTCCCGGCCATCTCGTTAACATTTCTTGTCATATTCATTTCATACCTCCTTTCATGTTTTTGAGGCCGTCCGCATATGCTTTTAGCCTATTAGTTTCTTGCCTCTTTTCTATTTCTATTTTATTTTAGAAAATAGAAATAGAAATTGTCAACCAAAAAAAAATTACCTTTTTTTCAGGCCTCTGCTCTCAACTCTCTTTGCCTCCCTAATTATTCTCTCCACACCGCTTCTTGTTATGTTTCGTGAATCAATTCTTACGTCACCCTTTAATTCCTCAATTTTAATCTTCTTGTAATCATTCTTTAATCTGGCCATTTCATCTCGCATATCAACTAAATAATATCTTTCCCGTTTGACGACAAATAAATTGCCGCCTACTCTCACAAAAATGGCATCCGCGGGAGCCACCGGATACGCACTGTATGCTATTCTATCTATAATATTTCTATCCGCATACCGATAAACATAAAGCTTAATATCCCGATCCTTATACATATCTAAAACAAAATGTAATGTCGAGTAGTCAACAAGTTTGAAACGATCATCTTTTAATACCACCTTGACAAAAATGTCATCCTTAAATTGTATATTTTCACCTCTCACTTCGATATTAAGATAATCCAAAACACTTTCAATTCTTTCGACGGATAGACTTGAAGGCACACCTCTTTCAAATGGGCCGATCGAACTCCAACTGAACCCAAGGGCTCTTTCAAGGTCGACAGCTTTAAGTCCCTGCAGTTCTCGAAATATTTTTACGGTGTGTCCTGCATCTTTGATTTCCATAATGATTTCTATTGTAGAAAGAGAAATATGAAAATGTCAAGAGCCAGATTTTAGCGTTTGTCAAGCTCTCAGCTACATACCAATCTTATGCTTTACCATAAGGTTCGCCAGGGCTTGAAACTCCAGAGGATTTCATCCTCGTCTCCCTCTGTTTTTCCTGATGGTTGTCTTTTTCAAAGAGTGAGAGCTCGAAGGAAAGAACATAACAACTCCTTTTTATTAAGATCGGCCGTGACAAACCGCCCGGTAAAACAATATTGAAGGGTCAATATGATATTGGAACACCTGGGAAGAAATGAACATTTCTTCACTCCTTCCGCATAGCAGCCGATTCAACAAGGGGTCAGCCCATGGGGTATGTATCCGGTTAATGATGCGTAAAGAGGGAAATGGCCTAAAAAAACACGATTCCTCCAACTCTCGACGAACAAACCGTTCCTCGTCGGATGAGCCCCTGTTATAAAAGTTGGGGAGACGAACTTTAGTATCTGCCGGATTTCCTCCCATGGCCTGGTGAATGCGCTTTTATAGCCGCGCAAGCCCAGCACGATGTTAGCGAACGAAACCCCATACTTCATTTTTTGAACGTGTGCCATTTGTAGGTCATTCTTATGTCTTCTTTTCTGCCGTTTAGTCCTTGCTCCTCAGGTGGTACTAGAGGGCGCTTTTCGGGAAGAAACCACAGAGATAGAAAAGGATCATTATAGAACCATTATTTATTTTTTGTTTCTATCACAATGAGTAGGCCCAACCTACGCTCGCGAACTCGTAGATGGCTTTAATAAAGGGCAAGAGATATGATGAGGATCAGTAAGAAGGAACATAAACATCATTAAGCAGTCGCTTGTAGGCTCCGAGATGCTTTTTGGAACAACCTCACTGCAAACAGCAAAAATGTCATCACGAACGCCGCAGAAAAAACAAGCCACCCGGGTAAGGCGTTAAGCTTGTTCATCAACATATTATTTCCTCCTTTATCAAGTTTGAGCCGTTACGGATAGGAATACGAGGTTTAGCACCATACCCCTTTTTATCTTCTCACTTCAAGATGCTGAATTATATTCCGCGCCCTGATCTTGGCATCTCCGGCGGCTAGAATCAGGACTACAGGCCTAAAGTTTTCTATATTGCGGATTGATGAAATGCGGACTTATAGTTGAGGGAGGTGTACGAAGAAGATGTAAGACGAAGGGGATCATCACACAGAGTTACGATAAAGTTGTATCAAGTGTCAGATTGGAGGATTATCGAACAAGAATATCTCAAGCGAAAGAAAGAACCCGTATTCACGCCCCAAACGAAATGGTATCGGTACCCTGTCTGTGGTCATTAGTTTCAGGTATCAAACACACTGGAGAAATATTGCTCCAATCATTGAAAGTATGAGGTCTATATAAGTAAACACAAAAAAAGTTGTCGAGCAGGCCTCTGAGTTAAGAAAGCAGGTCTTATGCCAAGACTCGCCAAAAAAAATCAGAGATCTAAAACCTAATGTCAGGCGGACCGTCATAGCGAGGGTCGGCCGACACAGTGTCGAATGACCTCCGCCGACCAGCCCTTCCAGACCTCACTTCAGAAACATACTCAAATACCCACTCAAATAAGCCCTCAGATGGCAAACCCAACAATCACAGAATTATCATTAAATATTAAGGGGTTAGGATCAGCCTTCAAGCCTTAATATACTATATCTCAGCACTGTACTGAAGAGGCATCCTTGTTGCACGACTTATTAACTTGATCACCTCTTGAAATATCCTTAGAAGCTACGCTATATCATTGATTCTAAATCATTTCGCGTCTCGGCCGAGTCTATGACGACATCTTTTATTAAGTTTACCCTAAGTGACTGTTTTTACGAGAGTTTTATCCCTGGAATCTTTTGCCCTATTTCGTAAGTTCATCCTTCAACAAACCATTTGAAACTAATGAGAAGACAATTAAGCCCGGCGTTGATTAACATAAAATCCTCTACCCGAGAAGGAGAAAATCAACTCGATACTAAACAGATTGTCTCTAAAAGTATGCGCTCTTCTCAATTTGTTTTGGAAGTGAAAGCACACAAGAAAGACGATCATGGGAAGACATCCGGTCGCTTTTACGCAAGACAAAATTTCGGATTTCTTCCCCGTAGTACAACTTGACAATTAGCCTCTCAGCAATAAAATTACTTATCTGCTCCTATGTGAGGCAACAGATATTTAATAAACCACACATAACTTTCCAATCTTCTCGGAATTATCCGACTGCGTCGGACAGTTGACTTCTGTGATGATACCTCGACCTCGAACGTCACCCGATAACATCCATTGAGAGCGACCGTGTCAAGAGAAAAAAGTATGCCCTCAGTCTTCTATTCCTAAGACCGTATATCATTAGAAGTCCTTTGACATGGATAATCTGACTCGTCTTTCTGAAAACGATGCAGAACCATTATCTGCATCAAACATCCATACGGGCTCTGTGGGATCACTCCCTAGCAGGGCGATGAAGCTACCTCTGCGGCACCAGAAAGTTATCGGTTCCTGACCGGCCTCATTCAGCAAATGCAGTCGACGTCTGCACAGGGCAGCATCAGTTATCGTGGAGCTACCGGCCAGGGCAGATAATGTCAAAACACCTCTATATCTTTATGACGGGTGACGGCTACCAATCAAACAGTCGGGCTTATGAGCCCAGTTATCAGGCGGGTATTACCGCCACCCATCAGCCGAAAAGCTTTGCCTCGTCAAAAGGGACCCCTTCCTTCAACATATGGAAGGTCGCATTGGCTATCTTGTGAGCGAGAATGCAGTTGGCCACCATCGTAGCAACCTTGCCCTTCCTTTTGTTGGCATGTTTGTCCCTGAACTTTCTGAGCTTCGGATAATACCTGACTGCTATATTGGCGGCCTGGGTAAATGCAAACTTCAAATAATGATTCCCCTGCTTCTTTCCCTTCCCTCTCTTTACTGTGCCGGAGGACTGAGATACACCCGGCACCAGACGACAGTAGGATGCAAACTGCCTGGCGTTGCTGAATCTGCTGATGTCTCCTATCTCGTAATAGATCGTCAATCCAAGTACGTACATTACGCCGGGCAACGTGAGCAGAAGCTTGAATCTGGGATCTTCTAACGTGATGTCTTTTAACCGCGTATCAAGCTTGTCAATCTGGCTGGATAGCAGGTCGATTCTCTCCAGTATCATGAAGCAGTAATCCTTCACTTCCTGAGGGATCGGCATGATGTCAATATCTGCAGGTAATAGATGTTTCAAATCGTTACCGCTCATGGTGTTGAGGTTATACTTTATGAACTGTACCCTCCAACTCGAATAGCATTCGGCACGTTCTTGAACAAGTCCAGCCCTTCTCCTTAAGAGGTCCCTCAAAGGTCTTTTCTCTTTGGGATAAATATACGCCTCTGGGAGTTCACCCATCCTGAGAAGTTTTGCCAACTTAAATGCGTCTCTTCTGTCAGTCTTTACCTTCGCCCCTGTTATCATGTACAGACCCAATGTGTGGGCAAGCCTCACGTCATAGCCCTCGTCCTTAAGTCCATCCACAATCCAATACCAGTTTATTGTGCATTCAATGGCAATATGCACGTTCTTACCGAAGGGTTCGAGAAATTCAAGAATGAGCGAAAGATCATTGTTCAGATTACCCTCCTTTACCTTTTTCCCATCCTTGTCAATAATGCAAAGCTGAGATTTCTTGGTATGCAGATCGATTCCACAGTAAAATGTCATAGCGGCCTCCTTTGCCTTGTGATTTTTGGAATGCGATACAATTATCACATCCAACGGAGGTCGCTCTCAATAATTATCAAACACCTCGAACGTCTCAGAAAACTGTTTAATTCCGAAAGAAAGAGACAAACTTTCATTAAGGGTCACCGGAATGGCTGGGGATGATGTTAACAGCGAGGTGTCGTTTTGTGCGCTTGAAAGCGGCACGTTGCCACAGAGCAACTTTAGCGACCTTTACGTTCTGGAATTCAAATAGGAGGAGTCAAGATGAAGAAAGCGTTGATGTTACTTACTGCGTGCCTGCTGCTTTACGCATGCGGTTCCTATGAAGGGACGATTCAGAAGGCTGACAAGAGTTACCTGAAATTCACTGGCAACTGGCAAAATACCGTAGTGCAAATTGATGGCACCCAGTCATTTGAGCTTCGCGCCCCCAGTTCTACGGATGACCCAAGAACATCTCCCTCCAATACCCTTTATCAACTGTCCCCTGGTAAACACAGGGTAACTGTTACTCGCGGTGGAATAGTAGTGGTGGACAAACTCATTTTCCTTAAAAATGACGGGACCACGGAGGTGCTAGTACCATGATCAGATATCTATTGCTTGTTATTGCGGCTACTGCCTTTTTACTATCCGCTTGCGCACATCAGGAACACATCGATTATGCATGGGGTAGTTATTCCAAAACTTTATACGCATACAAAAAGGACCCATGCAACGAAAAAATGCAAGCACATAAGGACATGCTCCTCAAAATAATCAGTGATTCTAAAGAGCGCTCAATTCGCGTGCCGCCAGGAGTCTATGCAGAGTACGGGTATATTTTGCTGAAAGAAGGGCGCACCGCAGAGGGGGTGCAGTATCTGCAACTCGAAGCGCAGACCTACCCTGAATCCCAAGTCTTCATGCAGCGGCTTATCACGCAGGCTACGACGGTTAAGGAACCGCCACCGCCTCCTCCTCTGGAAACTCCTGTAAAAACTGAAACACCTCCAACAATGGTCAAAGAACCCGAGAATCAAGCGCCACCACCTGTTCAGGAAGTTCCTTCGCCACAAAACGTGACTGCTGAGGAAATGCCTAAGGAGGGACAGAAATGAGAAATTTCTTAAGAACAACTGTGCTTTTGGCATCTCTTTTGTGCATTTTCATGCTTTTTGCCTGCGCGCCAGAAAAAATATCCAAGAAGGACGCCTTCCCAGGCATGTATCAGGAGACGACACTCTCCATCCTCGTTCTGCCGCCGATCAACGAGAGCACCGCAGCTGATGCAAAGGAATACTACAGCGCTACAATAGCAGAACCGTTGACGTATATGGGCTACTACGTTTTCCCAGTCGAGGTTGTAATGGATGTGATGAAAAATGAGGGGGCATACGACACCGAAACACTGATGAATTTACCGCCCCAGAAGTTTAAGGAATACTTTGGCGCAGACGCTGTTATGTACATCCGCATTACTCAATGGGATACAAGCTATTATGTTATTGGTGGGCATGTTTCCGTGGGTGTCGCGCTTGATTTAAAATCAACAACTACCGGAGCTGAGTTGTGGAGCTATAAGGGTGTTATGCGAGTCAATACGTCTGGTAGCACTAGCGGAGGAGTCGGGGGACTGCTTGCCGGGATTATAGTAACCGCCATCAAGACGGCTACACAGGATTACGTTCCAGTAGCCAGACTCGCTAACGCGATGGTGATCTCGACGATGCCGTGCGGAAAATATCACCCTCTTCACGGTCAGGATCAAGGATCGCAGGTGATCAAGCCGCAGTGATTTGTATTTTCCGAGGCAATGTGTAGATAGCGCTGTCACCTATCGATAGAGAGTGCGCGCATGATCTATTAAATGAAATAGACATTCGGTTCTATGTTAGCTTACTAGGGTGTCATAATTATATTGTATGGTTAAATTAATCTTAATCAGCTGAGAAAGACGCGATCAGAGGACATTACCGGCTTCGCCTGCAATCCGCATACGCGAGATGTTGTCAGTTCTGTTTGTTTCCGACAATAACAGATATGGCGGGCAGACCCGAGTTCTTAAAAAAGCAAGCTGAAAAACCTGACCTTCCACCGTTGCCCGGATTGAACATTCCCGACTCTACTTCTCCTCAAACCCCTGACTTTTAAATTTAAGTGTCCGACAGTTCTCTGTCACTGTCCTGACGACATTATCAGGCACGCCCTCCGGGACATCTGCCTTGATCTCAAGCGTGATCTCCACGTTGGAGTTCATGAGGGCAGAGAGATGTTGTACCACTTCTTCGGCAATCTTTCCGACATCCCTGCTAAGTCTTGTTGCATCGAGTTCAACAGAGCCATAAAACCTGACGGGAAGGCGCTTTTCTTCCTCAGTTGCCGCGGGCGCTCCCCAAGTGTAAATACCGGTCGCGCCGCCGTTGCTGACAGCGCCTGCCCCTGCCGTAGCCGGTTCCGCAGGAGCTCTATCAGCTTCGATCTGCCTGGCCGCGATATCCGGTTTAATGAGTAGCGCTTTCCCCTCGACGGAGACAGTAATTCCCTGTGCTGCACGTAGTCCGAGATATCGCTCTTTCTTCTCATCCCAGCCGTCAGCGTATGCAAAGGTCTCCGGATTCCATGTCAAAAGCGATACGCCGTCTTTTGCCGCCTCGACAAGGACATCTGAGTCCTTCAAGCGGGGAAGGTAAAGATATTGCGTGAAATCCTCTGCAAGCTGCTTCAATAGAACATTATCGCCGCGCCAAAGCGGGACCTTGTCCATCTCATGGCGGAGTCTTACCCCCGCTAGTCTTGTTACCAGCAGTTCCTCGTTTTTCAGCTTCTTCGATGCTCTCCCAGCAAGCGGTTCTGTTCCCTGCAACCTTATCTCCTGCCACTCAACCGAGCCATTCTTGTCAGGCTGTCCCGGCACAAGAAGCCACTGAAATGTTTCAGGGACACGGGCATCAACTGTCTCGTTCCAGGTCTCCCTTTTCGTTTTTGCCTGATTTGCCTGAAATGCATCGAGGTTAAGGGTCACTTTCTCTTCGTCAATAGACTTCCAGGCAAGATAAAGCCTCACCGACTGTTCCAGGTCCTTTAGTCTCGTCCGGTCTGCTGCCAGGAATACAAGTGAGTTGCGATAAATGCGGAGGCCCGATCCTCTTGAGTCGAGTATTCCCTGTGCCGATTTGCGGGCCGTGCTTTCCATGTCCTTTGATGCATGCGGATGCTCAGGCCCGAGGATCACAAGACAGGCTTCTTTCTCATCAGGAATGTCATTACTCGATGATATGAAAATATGAATACGCCCAAAGTCCCCTCTGGATCGCATCTCCTCCCGCAACCGTTTCAATATCTCTTCATTGACATCATCTGAGTCGAACTGTGTAGATGCCCTGTCATCTGCCAGACGGGTAACAGTCGGCTGGGTCGAATACCAGTAACGTTTACCGTCAACATAAAGGTAGGTCGCTTTGTCTGTAAGCCGTCTCAGTGCATCGCCGAATGTGGCTACGCTTTCACCAGGCTGGACACAGCCGAGTTTGATATTCCTGTCTTCAAGTCCACGGTTCGCCGCTCTCAAGGTTGGAGCTGATCCGAGATAGATTGTCCTTGACACTCTCCGGCAGGCGGAATACCTGCCGAGGTTCGGGTTCTCTCTGTCCACCTGCAAAGGCAGGGAATGAGGGCCGTCAACGTCCTTTTCGAGGACCGGCACCCACGGATCATCAAGATACCGTGTCAGCTCAAACTGCACTGCCGGGTCGTCAATAGGAACGCTTGCAGGGAGAATCAATAAGCTTCTGTCCTCACGCTCCCAAAGGGAATGAATGACCCCGGCCATGAGGCGTAGCACTCCCCTTGTCCTCTGGAACTTATCGAGGCTTGACCAGTCATTGAAAAGCCGGTCGAACATCTCAGGGTGTATCGGATATGCGGCCTTCAGCCTTCGCTCATAATCAGCTTCTTTGCATTCCGGCGGGAACTCCTGAAACTGTGTCCTGTAGAGATCACCGAAGGCTCTTACCACAGTATCCCGTGCAACGAACAGTTCAGGGTCCGTAATAGGCTGGAAGAGACGGCGCCGGACGATCTCAAAGCCTTCTTCAGCACTTGCAGGACGCCAAGGCGATTCGACACGGCCTATAGCATTCTTGAGTCTGTCGAGTGCAGCCTTTCCGCCTTCACCGCCGATCTCATTATCAGAGGATGGTATGCTCACGACCAGTAACGTCTGCTTTGCGTTCTTGGCTGATTCGCTCAAGGTCTGAGCAAAGGTGAAATGTGTGTCAAAGGTTCCTGCCGGCAGATCGTTGGCCTGGTACAACTGCCTTGCATAAGCCACCCACTCATCAATCAGTATCAGGCAGGGGGCATATCGGTTGAACAATTCTTTCAGAGCATCACCAGGGCTCGTTGATGTTTCATCGGCCTTCTTGACGATCTCAAACCCTTCTTTTCCTCCAAGCTGATATGCGATCTCGCCCCAGATCGTTCTTACCACCGTCCCGTCTTTCTTCTTGTGCGGTTGTCCCGGCGCAATCTTCGTCCCTACAATAACCGCCCGCTTTACCTTTGCCGGACTGGATAGGCCAGATTCAGCAAGCACCTGCTCAAGCCCCGGCATGTCTGCCGGTGACTTGCCGGAAAAGAGATGGTGCAAGGCAAGCATTGAGTGCGTCTTACCACCACCGAAATTCGTCTGAAGGTCAACGACAGGATCGCCGCCGGTTCCGGCCAGGCGTTTCAGTGCGCCGATAAGCAGATGCTTTAATCCTTCGGTAAGGAATGTACGCCTGAAGAATTCTGTAGGGTCTTTGTATTCGTCTGATCCCTCTCCGAGATAAACTTGCCACAGATCAGCAGCAAATTCGGCCTGCTGATATCTGCCGGAGGCAACATCGGGGTGAGGGGTAACGATCTCCCTCCACGGTTTCAAACCACCGGAAGGCTTTCCTTCTATTGGAGCGACCCCGGTTTTCTTGGTTTCCTTCCGGGTCTGCTCTTCAAATCTTATACGCAATACTTCCTGCTTCTGCTTTTCGATTTCTTCAGCTTCAGGGGAGGAAATAGCGGAAAGCAGACGATCCATGCTGTCCATGGCACGATAGGTATCGTCTGTCGTGAAAGGTTCCTGATGAGCCCACTTGTTGCGGACCTCGCGGAGCTCGCTGACTATGCTTCTCTCTGCACGTCCGAGGGTTTTACTGAAGACGGCGTTCCACTGGCTCCAGATGATTGCGAGAAGGGCCTGAGTATCAAGCTTCGGTTCTTTCTTCAGGCTTGCAACGATGCGGTCTTCCCTTATGCCTTCCTGTGCTGCATCGAGCCACTTGTCTTTATAGACAGCCTTCAATTCCCGTTCGACAAAAGGCTTCAGTCCTGCATTCAGCAGGTCTAATGTCTTTCCAACCCTGTCGCGGTTACTCAGTGCCATGTCACCTCACCCCTCTCATCATAGTTTTATACCAGGCCTAACTGTTCTTCAGGTCGTTCATGACTTGCCAGTCGAGTGATCTCAGGCCATGAGATGACAAGGCTGTTATAGACAAGCCCTTCCTGCGCCCAGCCTTTGCGTTCGCAAATTACATAGAGGCGATAAGCCAGGTCACGGGCGATCTCTCCAAGGTCACCCACTTTCGAAAGCAGTGATGCGGCCCCTTGTTCGCCATGCTGTTCCAGTGCACGGATAAGATAATGCGTTATCTCCCATACAGTCAGGCGTTTGTCTGTTGCCGGGTCCCAGTCAGCCTGCAGTTCATCCCTGCCGAGCAGTTTGACCTTTCCCGCCTTTGCAGTCAGGAAACCGTCCTGCGCCAACGCTTCAACGGAAGTATTCTTTGCCTTCGAAAGAGTCTCTGCCACACCATAAGGTCCTTCGTTCATGCCGAACTGATCGAACCATGCAACCGCCCAGCGGGTGTCGGAATCGAATTCTCCTTCCTGCTCAACGAGGACTTCATCAAGGGTCTGATTGATTAGCGCCAGGGCAGTACGAACCTTCATCGGCGAGCCGTCAGCCTCGATCACTTTTGAATACCGAGAAAACACCCCCATGCCCGGGCCTATCGATGCCTGAGCCAAATCAACAGGGGCAATATTGCCTTGTTGTAGTTTGCGTAATGCTTCAGGTAACTCTTTTTTAAGAGCATTAAGAAAATCGCGGCGAGTAGTAAGAGGGGCGTCATTAGGGCGCAGGCGACATACAAGAATTATGGAAGAAGCAAGGACGTTCATTCCAGTCTTTAAGCCTTGATCTCGTTCGCTCCTCATCGGCCAGGTTCCAGTTATAGAAAAACCACCTTTTAAGAGCCCTTCAAGCATAGTTTCCCAACCTGTAGAAGCTATACCACCAGAGTTTCCACCGTCTTCATTATCTTCCTCTTCTGTTTGTTTAAATGCATAGTAAACAGTTAAGGGATATTGAGAATTATGAACTTCTCGCATTTTGATAAAAGCTTTGCCCAGCCCTTCCTCAAAGAAATATCGAGCTTTTTCCTTATTTCCGGCAAAACGATAAGGTGCTGCAATTAATTCTTCTGACTTCGGTGTTTGCAAGGTACTAAATAGATCTCTGTATATTTTGTTGATAGAATGACGCAGCCAAATATAGAAAAAGTCTGATAGATCTGCATAACAAATATTGTCATAATAAGGTGGGTCTGTAGAAATAAGTTGATTTGATTCTCCATCGGTATTGGCAATTGCAGTGGCATCGAGTTGCTTAACAACACCTATTCCCATAGCTGGCACAGTTGTTTCTAAGCATTTAGTAATCCACTCCACAGCTCCGCTCCAATTGCCGGTAGCATTTGACAAAGGATTGCCTTCAGCGAAGTCCCATACCATAGGGATAGCTTGCCGCCCAAAAGTTTGAACAATAAAATCACCACCCCACGGCGTGAAACTTGACCAATAATTTGCGCTTCTATCAACTGCAAATGCCAAATATGTTGCCACTGCATCAGCATAAGCCGTCACCGCTGCTCCACCATCATTTATCCCTTTGTTATCATCTACCATTCCTGCCTTGAGAGCATCACTAACAATTTTATCTCTAGACTCATTTACAAGCTCACTGAACGTGTTCAATGCAACAAGCTGACGAGGGGCAAAAAGGTCGGAAAATCTATTGAGACCGTAATTTGGCGTTTTAAAATCTCTGGGATTGTATGGCAGTTCAGCAGAAGGTTTCCAGTGTGGGTCGGCTTTTTTTGCAATAGTCACATGTTCTTCGTTAGGCGATAAGAAATTCCTTCCTCTCTGGCCCTCGGCCACTATTGCCATCATCGCTGCACTCATTCTGCCTGCCTTGCCTTCACTTCTAATGTGATTAAAGGGTACGGGGGTAACGCAACAAATACAGGTAGCGCCTCTGCGATTAACGGTTCCGCTGGGCGGTGTGTCATTGTCGGTCTTAACTTCAAATCTCACGACAGCGGGCTGTTTGCTGCGGTCAATCACTGGCTCAGCCCATGCTTTTCTGCCGCTCTTTGAAGACAATGCAAAAGTGCGCACTAAAGGCATCATTGCACCGCAGGCAGGATTAGGGCATTTCACGGTCCTTGTCCAAATCCAAGCGATTACTGTTGCCTCGCCCCCACCTTGTTCTTTCGTCAGCTTCACTTTCGGGTAAAGGTATCCGATCTTCCTTTCCGCCTCGTCTCTCATCCATTTGCCGTAATAGCGCACATCTTCGGCCAATCCATGAGCACCACGCCACCCTTCACCATGACCAATCTTTTTCCGTGCCTCCGGATTGACTGGCGGCTTATTCGCAAACTTCGGCGGTATCTCGATGAGGGCTTTGGTAATCAAAACTGCTACTGGGTTGAGATCACTTCCATGGGCTTCCAGTCCAAGCCTCTGAGCTTCGAGGGGAATAGAGCCGCCGCCGCAGAAGGGGTCGTAGACCGCAGGTGGATTGCCGTCAGTTGATTTCAGAATCTCTTCACGGGCCTGCTTCAGGACATGTTCGTTGTTGATGTTTTCCCACTTGACCAGTTCTTCTATTATTCGAAAGAGACGTTGTCTTTCAGCTTCCTGTGCTTCTTCGGTAGGGAATTTATCGGGATGGCTTGAGGGATCGTCTACTAGAGAGGAGAACAACACTGCGCGGCATGTTGCTAAAGGCCGCCGCGCCCACCAGAGATGAAGGGTTGAAGGATGTCCATGTCTGATAGATTTCTCGCGGAAAGCGAAATGATACCCCCCACGGAAGACCCCACTGCACAGCCCCCCGAAGCCTTGAAAATATTTACTAATACGCTGAAAAAAGTACTTGACTTCTACAATAAAACTAATATAATTAATATTATAAGTAATAATTTGGAAAGAGGAGTACAGCAGGGGTAAGGTAGCAATGGAAAGAGACCCGCACATGAAAGTCGTCCCCGAGGCGCAGCCCAAGAAGTCTCCCAAACAGAAGAGGCAGGAAGAGCTGTTTGAGCTGACGCTCAATGGCTTTGCGAACTTAAGCCAGTCGCAGCGGTTTCAAGACTCTAATTGCGCTTCAACCCTCGCCGCTGTCAAGGAATTCCAACAATTCTCAGGGAAGTTCCCCTGGAAGTGGACCAGGGACAATTTTGAAGCATACAGCGCATACCTCTTTAAGGTGCTCGGCAACTCGGCCTCCACACAACGCGCAAAGCAACGCCATATCAAGCATTACACGGAATACCTCATAAGCAGCCAATACAAAACTGTGATCCAGAAAGAGTTTGGTATCATCCTCGAGGCTATTTGCCTGCCGCGCGAAAACATGATAGTCCACAAGGTCCAGAACGACAATGAGACGAAAAGGCGGGATCTGACCAGTGCAGAGCTGAACGAATTCTTTGACAAGATGGATGATGAAATCCTGCTCCGCTTCAATTCGGCGCATAAGGGCTTAAGGTCGGCGCAGCGTGACAAAGCGTTATTTGGCGTGCTGGCCGACTATGGACTCAGGGGCCGAGAAATTACAAAACTCGATATCACTGATATAGGCCCTAACCCCGACTTTCCCCAGTTCAAAAATTACGGCTATATCGATGTCTGGTTTGGTAAAGCCACCAAAGGGTCCAACCCCATTTACCGCAGAGTCTGGACCCTGGACTTGCGGGCCGCTCAAAACCTTGAATGGTATGTGGAGTCCGTGCGCCCTCACTTTATAAGGGAAAAGACAACTGATATCAAGGCCCTTTTTTATTCCGAGCGTGGCACCAGGCTGAGCGTGCGATCGATTGAGATGAACTGCAAGGGATATCTGTGCCTGTTTGAGATGTACGAGGAGGGCCTCGTCCCGCACTCCTTCCGGCATAGTTACAGTACCGTCAACCAGGAGGGGGACGGCGTCAGCGCAAATCTAATGCAAAGGCAGCTCGGGCACGCAGAGCTTTCGACGACCCAAAAATATACGCATTTCTCCGAGCCTGCTGTTAAAAAGTTTCTGGACGACGCAATACAAACTAAGCTCGAAAAACACAAAAGGAGGCAACTCGATGAAGATGCGTGAAACGGATGATTTGGAACTGCACTGGAACCTGAAGGAATTGCTTCTCCAGCGAAACATCAGGCGGCCCGCCGATTTCCAGGAGATGCTCAAGGCGCATGGACTGGACCTCACCTATGGCGCCGTTTACGCGCTGGTCCATGAGCAGCCCGCCCGTATCCCCGCGCGCACCATCCTTACGATCGTTAAAATGCTGGGATGTGATGTGAACGAACTGATCGTCGTACGGAAAGCCGGAGAAAAACCACCTGAGGCTAAGAAGCCCGAACTGCCTAAGACAGCGAAAGTAACGAAACTTGACGAGCACAGAAGAAAACTTACGGGACCGAGGATGAAATTTGACTAAGACCGCCAGCATCGACAAACACTGGAGCAAAGAATACGACAGCTGCGTATCGTGCGGATCTGTACAGCATCCTCATAAGGGCAAAGGGTACTGCAAGAAATGCTACCGAATACACAAGCACGACATCATGCCTCGTGGTTTGTGCGTCAGGTGCGGTAGGACTGAGAAGGGCTACCGGAACAAGGAAACAGGTGACTTCATCTGCCACTCCTGCAGGGCATCCAGGGTTGAACACTGCCACGTCTGTAAAAAGGCCCACAAAATACGCTTGAGGCTTGGCCATGGTGTTCGAGTCTGCGAGAATTGTCTGGAGTCCGTGACTGCCGGCAAGTGCGTTCACTGCGGCTCAAATCAAATGGTAATAGCAGTTCGGGGCGAGCCTCCAGTCTGCCCTGCCTGCATGGTCAGGCCCCTGGCGATGTGCAGTGTATGTCAGTCCGCTGTGAAATATTACAAACACGGCCCTGAGGGGAATGTCCTTTGTAATAAATGCTACGCCCCTCCGCCAAAGCGGTGCATCATCTGCGGAAGGAGGAGGCAGCCGCGCAAAAGGGTAAAGAAAGGACATATCTGCGTCGACTGCTACGAGAAACCCCTAAGAGAATGTGCTGTCTGCGGGCAGCACAAAATAGGCCACCTCAAAACAGAGGATGGCAAGTTCCTGTGCAGAGACTGCAACTACGCAAGACTATTAAAACAGGAGCTGCCGAGCGTAGAAAGCGCATTTCAGTCGGAGTGGATAAAGCAGATGTTCCTTAAATACCTTGATCGCAAGGACAAAATCCAGAACGCTGAATCGGTGTGGAAGGCTCTCAAGAGGGACCAGCCCTTGTTTGAAAAGCTCGGACAACACTTCGACAGCCCTGAAAAAATGACCCATGAGTTGTTCTGGAAGCATTTCCATTGCATGAAGCGGACACGCACAGGCCAGCTGTATGCTTTCCTCATGGAGGAAGGGTATCTACCAGTCACCAATGAACCATGCGACAACTATATCAAGCATCACAGGATACTGGATAACATCGAATCGATTCATGAGGGCTTCAGGGCGCCCACCATGGCTTACTATGATGTCCTTGTCACCGTACGGCGGAAAAAGCTCGCTGCCGGCTGGAAACGCGATGAGTTCGGTATCGGCACATACGCTTTAATGGAGCGTACCGCACAGCTACTGAGGAAGTTTGCCAAAGCGATGACTGAGGCCGGGTTGAAGAGCATTACCGAGATAGCCCAGGAGCATGTGGATGAGTTTGTTGCCGGGAATTTGCACCATGGGGGGAGAATACGGCAGTTTATGTGGTGGCTTCATCAAGAAAAATACATTTTGTGGAAATACAAGAGCTACTGGAGACCCCTCAAGTACCGGAATCCTTCAAAACCGATCCATGACGATGCATACGACGCATTCATTGACAAGTTTATGTACGGCTCGGAGTCGCTTAAAAATAGCCTTATCTGTCTTTTTGCGCTTGTATACGGGATCAGGGTTGCGACCATGAGGAAAATCAAGGTCCACGATATCAGGGACGAGGGCGATAAGCTCTTCATCAAGCTCCCGTATATAGAGATCGAGGTTCAGAAAGATATCGCGGACAAGGTGCGGAATTTCTTGCATGACACGTTTATCGTTAATCCCTTTGACCTCGACAACCCGTATTTGTTTTACGGATACACATATAAGGAACCCATGGAAGAAGACAGTATTAAAAAAATATTCCTCAAGTATGGGATCAGGACGGCCCAGATAATACCGACTGCGATCAAGATGCTGTTTGATTCGGGCACCAGACATCCAGCCGCCTGGATGGAGATTCTCGGGATAGCCCGAAAAACCGCGTCAACATACCATACGGCATACAATACGATGGTGCTCGAGGAGTTGAACATTAATAGGAAACTCTATGGCAAGATCAAATAACGACAAGGTCTGGTGCGTCTATGCCCTCCGGTGCAAAGGGAATTATATTTATACCGGGGTAACGAACGATATCGATAACCGTATGAAGGCTCATTCTGAAGGCCGGGGAAG
>JBKQMP010000111.1:0-3189 GCA_052146665.1 Dissulfurispiraceae bacterium | reverse complement strand
ATATCAGCATACGAAATATCGTGGTGTTGGTCCTTGCGGTTTCCTATTTTGCAGCTGTATATCTAGGGCAGAATATAAAACTTCGATTGCTGGTGGAACGAGTTTTTCTGGTATCCAAACGATTCTTCGGAGTGCCGAGTTTCTTCAATTACGCTATAGCCGATGGAATCTACAATCTCCTGTTCCCAGACAAAACGGCATTAAGAGGATTGTCGCCCACCAGCAGTGATGACTTTCAGCTAATCTTCGAGTTCGGGTAAAAAAACTCAGGAAACTCCAAAGCATTACCGTTTGATAATTTAGGCCGGGGTATGATAATATTAAAAAAAACGCTGGCACATTTAGATGCTGTGATTACCAGTTCGAATACCTTTTACGATGATGTCTTTTTAAAACGGTTACAAATACCGGATAAAGGACAATAGAATGCACGAGTATCCCATTTTCATTTTTGCGGCTTTGTTAATATTCTCATACGGTTTGTTTTCCAGTTTGTCGGAACGGTCGCCGGTTTCGGCAGCAATGGTGTTCGTATCAGTCGGTATTATCGCGGGGCCACTGGGCTTTGACTTTATTGAACTGGGCATAAAGGCCCCTACTGTGCGAGTGATTGCCGAGGTCGCCCTCGTTCTGGTGCTTTTTATCGATGCATCCACGATAGATCTTCATTCGCTGGTTCGCGAGAAGGGTCTGCCTTTTCGGCTGCTCTTCATAGGTCTCCCCCTCACCATGGTCCTTGGTATAGTGATGGCTGTGCCTTTTTTCCGAGACATGAATCTATGGGCAATAGCCCTTATGGCATTCATTCTTTCTCCAACAGATGCGGCCTTGGGCCAACCTGTCATAACAAGTTCACTGGTACCGAATAAGATAAAAGAGGCGATCAATGTAGAAAGCGGACTGAACGATGGCATCGCATTACCACCTGTCCTGGCCTGTATTGACGCGCTCTCTGCAGCCGCAGCGGAAAGGGCGGACATGCCTTACTGGATCACCTTCACCCTGAAGCAGTTCTTATTTGGCCCGATCTTGGGCGCGCTCGTGGGATGGCTTGGCGGGTCTCTTGTAGACAAGGCTTCGAAGAGGGGTTGGATGAACCCCACGTTTCAACGCCTGGCAGCTTGGTCTCTGGCAGTTCTGGCTTTCGCCCTGGCAGAGAAATTCCATGGCAACGGCTTCATCGCCGCGTTCTTCGGCGGCCTGATGCTGGGCGTGCATACACCCGCTGTGCGTGAGAGAATCCATGAGTTCGGAGAGGCAGAGGGTCAGCAACTGGCACTGTTTGTCTTCTTTGTGTTCGGGTTGGCTGCAGTGCCCGCAGCGCTACAGTATTGGGACTTCAAGGCGTGGGCATATGCTGTCCTGAGCCTTACTGTCATCCGCATGCTTCCAGTTGCAGTAAGCCTGAAAGGGACAGGGCTGACAAGGTTCTCCGTTGCGTTCATCGGGTGGTTCGGCCCCCGTGGAATTGCCTCTGTGCTGTACCTGATCATTGTAGTAAACGAACTGGGCATGAAGGGGTATGAGCGTATGGTTTCGGTGATAGTGCTCACGGTGCTGCTCAGTGTGTGCTTGCATGGCATAACGGCAGTCCCTCTGTCGCGAATGTACGCCAAACATGCAACAGATGGTGGGAGCTAATTGATGTTCGGGTCTGTTAAAATGATCGAAATCTGGGCACGAAGCAATTCTGAGACCTAAAGACTATAAAACAGTCCCATTTCCGAAAATGGTAGGATACTATGTTTAGGAACTTTCGCAGGTTCTGGTCCAAGGAGAACAGTCTTAGCGCTCTCCTGGTAGGCCTGATTGTGAAACTCTTCGTACTCTTGCCGATGACCGGAGGCGGCGAGATCGTCGGGTTGATCGTTGACCTGGTCTTTTCATTGATCCTCATTGCAGGGCTTAATAGCATGGCTCGACATAAGGCTGTGCGAGTCTTCTTTTCTGTGTTCGTTGTCTTGGGGTTTGTAAGTCGTTATACGTCGATACTCTTTGATCTCCATTTTCTTGCTGGCTTTAATGCCGTTTTTTCTGATCTTGCTCTAATCGGCATACTCGTGGTCACTCTCCAGATGGTGTATCGGGACGGACCGGTAACAGCGCACCGTGTTCGCGGCGCAATAGCTGCTTACCTCCTAATCAGTTTCGTCTTTGCGAAAGCCTATGCACTGATTAACTATCTTGTGCCCGGGGCCTTCACTATCTCCCCTGCGCTTACTGAGTTCCGTGCAGAGAATGAGCCGTCTTTTTACTATTTCAGCGTCGTGACCCTTACCACCGTTGGGTTTGGAGATATCACACCCGTTGCCCCATTGGCCCGGTCCCTCGTAATGGTCGAGGCCCTCATCGGTCAACTCTATCCAGCCATCCTCCTTGCCCGTCTGGTATCCCTCAGCGTGGCTGCAAGGCCAAAGGAATGAAAGCCCTCTATTGAAGTCCTCGTATGCTGTCGAGGTACGCACACTTAAACTCGCCGCCCCGCCTGGCTTTTGTACCTCCCGCAGATCCACGGAAACTTCGCCCGTACATATGCTCGAGTCTCAGCGATGCTCACTTCTCGATAAAGTTTTTAGGACCGCCGCGGTTGAAGCAGAAAGACGAACATCTTTTTGGGGCATCTTCGCAAAATGTTGACTATGAAAAACACCACAGATTCAATAGTGGCCCTGGTGCGAGGATTAGAAACGGCAATTATTACTGTGGCGGAACGTCCACAGTAAGGTGTAGTCGGAACCCGCAAGAATCCCTTGACAAAAAATACCGTATTCTATTTTTAGCACAATTAAATTCATGGTATCCACGAATCTGTTAAACAGTTTGGTTAAAATCACATACCACTAATACTAGGCGCAGCATTCCTCTGTAACCCCTTAATTTATAATCCTCAATGATGAAATCCTGATTGCTTGTGTTTGTGCATGTCAAGTTATCTGTCATCCCTTCGGTAGTCAGATCTTTTTGATTTAAAGGGAGTTTTATCGTTTTGAAATTGCACCGTACTAAGTCTGTACTAATTTTAAGCTTTCTTGTTGTCGCGCTTTTTGTCCAAACTGATGACCTTCTCAGCATTGGCGGTAAGATCCCATGCTACTAAATCTAAAGACGCAACATGCATCCTATCAGGACTTTGCATATCCTTAAACCTTGGTACGGTAGCGTAAGATCAATTCTGCAAATATGAATCAG
>JBKQMP010000110.1:0-20153 GCA_052146665.1 Dissulfurispiraceae bacterium | reverse complement strand
TTGTCGCTGCCATCGCCACTCCAACAGGCGGACTCTCAACTGCCAGCATCTCCAATTGACGCCGGATGATCTTTTTGTTTAGCTTCTGCGTCTTTCTTGTCGGAAGAGGCATACTGGGGACTGAATGTGACGTAGCAAGAAAGGGTTTCTTGAATTCAACGTTCTCCCCGAGCATAACATCAGTCATAGAACAGCCACATATAAAAGCGACATTCAGAGTCTGAGGGAACGTCGGTATGCACTCACCATGTATCCATCCATGTAAGGTATTTTTCTTAATTCCCAGATACCGGCCAAAAAGAGCCGCGTTTCCTCTGGCAAAATAGGTCACGGCATCTTTAAGGAATATATGCGTTCCCACTAACGCCCTACCCATCTGATTACCTAGCTGTTCCACGTTACCTAAGAGGTCAGCCACCAATTGAGCCCGTGCTATTTCTTTCTTAGATGCACGTTCCAACAATTTGTGACTATCATGGGCCAAGGAACCACCGCAGGATCCACATATCCCGGACAGATGTTTCCTGTTCAAGGTCGGAAGAGGGGTCGTCCCATGACATTTGCATTGACTGACCAACTTAATTCCGTGCTGAGGGCATACTTGCACCGCATCTATTTCCCATAGCAAATGTCCGTAGGCTCGACTTTCCCGTGCCGCTTCAAAGAGACATAAGGGGCACCATTTCTTCGTGCCGCTCATAAGCTTCTGCATGTTTGTATATCGCCTCAGAGGAACCATGGTTAAACTGACAAGATCCTTTCTCCCCGTCAGATCGTTTAAACAAGTTGCCCACGCTTCCGGAACCGCGCCAATGCCATTAAATAATGGCATGCGCCAGATGGTAAACGTCGTCCCGTTTCTCAGCGCTTCCTCAGCGCTTATCAATGGGATTATGAGTTCTCTTGCTAAAGTCTTGGGGGTAAGATGATGAAGGTGGGCAAGTGCAAGGAAATAGCTGCTGAGGCTTTCGCGATAAGGACTTCCCAACCCCATCGGCTTTAAAGATGCCAATACTGATCGTGGGGGGACCGGCTCCTCCGGCTCCCCTCCCTCTAATGAATAATCCTCTATCCCCTTCATTGTCGTCATGCCACTTTTTTCTTGGTAATTATTTTCGAATTATATATCCGTGAGCCGAAGATGGCTTTCTCTATCTCTATCTCCCCCTTCAGTGTTTCTTCCAGAATCGATGCGACTTGCCCTTCGGAAAGGAGCGCTTTTCTGAGACACGCGTCTGACCATTTCCCCCTGTTCTGTAACAGAGCGAACGCGAGTGCCCTTTGCAGGGTTTCCTTCGCTGTGCCTACACAACCTATGCAGAACTGCATCAGCTCACCGGACATCGGCGTCAGGTCCGGAACCCCTTTGAGCGGAAAGAACTCCTGCATTTTGGCGAGGCTTTTCGTAAACGCCTTCTCGTCTTCGGGGTTGCCCGGGCAATACCTCTGAAAGTGCACAATGGCGCTCCGCCGCGCAATCTGACCGCTCAGGCCCATCAGCTGATAAAGGTCGTAAGAGCCAATGAGCGCCAGCGTAAGGGTAACACCCTCGAGTACTGTTAACGCTTTTAAAGCATCGATGTGAGCGGCTAACGCGTCACCCTTTGCATTCCGTATCAAATGGACCCCTTCATCGACGATGACCAGGAGGGTTCCCCGGTAACGCAGTGCATCTTCGACGGCCATCCGAAGTCCGGCAACTGTGCTGCCCATACTGGCGAACTTGATCGATAGGCGACCGTCGGAAAGCCTGAATTCCTGTTTCTTGTCCAGAAGCGGTTCAATGAGAGCTTGCCCGAGCTTGACGTAAAAGATACGCCAGGCAAATTTCCCCTCTCCGGAAGATGGTGCGGAGAGCATGACTGCCGGGATAAAGCTCAGGTCTTTTACCATTTCAGCGTGATGCAATTTGGTGATCCGCTCTAGAAGCGATACTCCAAGCGTTGTTTTGCCCGCTCCTGTCGGTCCGATCAGCAGTGCAATATCCGTCCCCGATCCCGGTAAGACCATCGTTTCCAGATCTTCAAGAATCGCGCCTACCCTTGGGTGTTTCACCCGCACCCGCCAGAAATAAGCAAGTTTCTCATCGTCCGAGAGCAGCATTGCCTGCTCAGGTGTAATAATTTTTGGGTTGATCTCGGGATTGATCTTAGAATAGTTCGTATTCTTCCTCCTCAATATTTGCCATGGGCTCGTTGACCGATGGCGTTGAAATATCTATGGTTAAAGCCGAGGGCATGATAACAGGGGCGCTCGCCGAATCAATGTGCATCTGGACAGTAGGATCCTCGACTGTTGTCATGCCCAGTTTCTGGTAGACCATTCGCGCCTCACTCTGCTGTTCCCTCAGCCGCTCATCGAAATTTTTCGCATCCATGACCTTCATCCATTCCGCTATGCGTTCAGGGGTCAGGTCCTTTTTTTTGACATTGTGTTTCTTCGCCAGTTCTTCAAATGCGTATCTCAATTCAATGACGGTATATTGACGAAGGCGCCATACCAGCTTGGACTCGCACCGGTGCCACTCTTCGCCAACCAGGGCATACACGTACCGCACATCCCATGGATCAATGCGAACGTCAACGGCCGCCTTGTGCAGGCCCGCCTTCGCAAAAGCATTGGTCCAATACCAGATGTGGTTAATCTTAACGCCGCGCTGACCGTCGACCCTGCGGGTCCCACGGGCATCGGGAGCCGGACAGGTTTCGATGAGGAATCTCCGGTCGAATCGGACAAGTCGATGGAGGCGCATCCCGGTCTCAACCATCCGTTCCTTGAAGTGCTGTACAGGCCCCTGGCCATGCGTAGGATGGTTTTCCGTTCCATAAAGTTTTTCGAAGTAATAATCCAGAGCACCATGCAGTGCCGGCAGCGTCCATTCCACAAAGTTTTCCGGCCTCACAGATTTGGTGACCATACGGACATGCTTCATCAGTTGGGTGTTCCCATTCAGATTATGAATAAGCTGTGATTGAGTTGTACCGAAGAGGCGCTCCATCACGGAGCCGTGTCGCGGCTGGCCCGCCGGACGATACCGAATGCTGCAACCGTAGAGCGAGCACACACGCCTGAACTCCCGAGACTTGAATTCTTTGCCATTATCGACGATTATCATGTCCGGCATACGACCCTGTCTTCTGACTATGTCGCGCAGCACCATCATGCAGGACCGGTAACTCGGCGGCTCGAATGATAGGTAAAAGCCGACCACTTTACGGGATTCGGCGTCCATTGCCAGGGAAAGCCAAACGTGCCACTTTGACTTCTTGACTCTTGGAGAGCAAAGCAGAATATCCAACGGGGTGTGATCCATGTGGACGTACTGGAACGGTCGGACACCGTGTATGGACTCATCGAGCTTCAGATACCAGACAATCGGCTGAGAGTGATAAAAGGCCCGTTTGCCTTTGCGCTTGCGGGTGGATATGAATTTATCAACATGTTTATTGAAGGTTGTCTGCGAACAGGGCTTCAGTTTTCTTGCCTTGCACATGTCCAAGAACTTCTTGTATGCTGCGGCTTTGTTGATGTTGGTTGGGGTGTTGACTTCCTTTTTAATAAAAGACTCTATAGCGTCCTGCAGCTTCTTCGGGATCTTCCGGAGATAGTTTCCGCTGTTCTTAAGATTGGAGACGAGCGCAAGATGTTGGTCTATGATTCTTTCCCCAGCTTCCCTTACGACTTTCCTTAACCGCCGGAGGGTGTGTTTCGACAGTGTCACTAGCGATGGCGTGGTTTTCTCGTATTCGAGCTGCCTTCCCTTTTTAAGTGCTTTGTCCATTTCCTTGGGCGAGACGGAAACCGGCGGCTCGTCCTCTGCATTGCGAGACGGAGACGACCGGACCACAAGCTTCCCCGCGGCATATTGCCGTTCCATAGCTTCCAGAGAAAGCTCAGTGGTGCCGTCATCCGTCGAGAGCATCACGGATTTTTCACCGACCAAGGCGATCTTGTAGGTATTGCCGTCATAGTCCACTTCCGTCCCTATAACAAACGATGCGTCAAGACGGCATGGTTCATCCATACTACCGGCAGATTCAATCCGTTGATAAAAGGCGAGCATGGTCTTATCGCGATAAACGCGTGCCCTATGCGTATCGGCGATATCATCGTTCATGGTGTCGAAGGCGATGTGTTCATCGGCGATTGCCTTATAAATGTCATCTGCCGTGATGTACTCTTCTAAACCTGCAGGTGGATCACCGACAACATCAACGGGGATGCGTTCGTTGCATTTCCCGTATTCAATAAGCTTCGCGACAGTGACCACCCCTTCTTCGGAAATGAAGCCGTTCAGCATGTCGATCTTTTCCTGTTCAACGGGCGGGCAGTCCTGAGACAGATAGTCGGACAGGAATATAAGGTTGCTAACATATTGACGGGGATGTTCATTTGCCGATCTGAGGCGATAGGTTATGCCCATGTCGGCAAGACGCTCTTCCATAGCGGGGTAACGCCATTCTCCGCTTTCTTCCTTGACATATCTGCCCGGATATTTTGCTGCCAGTTTCGCGAGTCGCCCTTCCTCCCTCCACTCCTCGATAAGTATTTGATCCTCCAGAATCATGAGGAAATCCGGCCAGTGCTGTAATCGCGACGTTTTGACCTTCCCCTCAACCGGTAGTAATAGATCGAGTTCGCAGGGTTGGCAATAATATTCTATGACTTGAGGGTCATGCTCGTATTGCATCACTGCGGGGAACTCCACAGTCCTGCTTTCCGTGCCCATGAGTCGACCCATCTTTTTGCTGTAGTACCAGGTAATAACGTTGCCGGAATGAGACTGGATATCTCTGACAGGCGCGTCTTTTCGAGCCTTCTCCACTAACCGTCGCCCCTTTTCCGGGGTGTCAAGGCGGTCAAATAACGCGTTCAATTCTATGAAGCTAAGCATCATCTTCTCTCCTCAGATTTACTTGAGTATGTTATTTATTAAATATTAGTATAATTTTACATATCTTGTCAATATAATATTTAATACCATAAAAGGGAGTATTCTTCTTGACATTTTCCATTGTAGGCTTTATGATTGATACAATGATTGCTGAAGTGCGCAAATTACTCGGTTTCACGCAGAACGATCTGGCGGAACAGGTCGGCGTTACGCAGAATTACTATGCTGTTATCGAATCAAATCCCACTAAATCCGCCCCTCTAATGCAGAAGCTCTCCAAACAACTAAAGATAAGCGAGCAGTTCCTTGCCTTTGGAGACCGCAGCCGTTACCCTTTTCTTGCTAAGTTCTATACCTTCTACCTGGATCACTTGAAGCCTTTCTCCGGGTACGATTTTCTTAATACCAACATCTGTAGGGAATCATCGTTTGTTGATCTCGTATTTTTTCTGAACAGATCGACAAGGTATTCCCAGGACTTTTCCATTATTTGCTTCGCTATGAGAGATGAACACGATACCATCTTTCTCGTAACCAGCAAAGGGAGACGGCCTTATTTCAAGATAGCCGGAGATATGAAAAGGTCAAAAATGAAAACGGAGGAGACAGAATTAGCCAATATAGGATATTCTATCCCAAGAATCAACTTATTTAAGAAAGACCTTTATAAGCACGACAGCCTACTTGTATATGAGAAGACGGTCATCGCGCCTGACCCTCTTTACTCTAACCTTGCTAACGGTAAAGTAAGCAGAAAGGATGTTGCAGGATTCTTCCCGGATAAAAATTATTTCAAACTATTATATGAAGCCCACAAGGACGTAGGTAAATGAATTGCAAAACATACCCTTGCATGTAAGGAGACTACGTCTGCTGTGGAACGGCAAATCGCTATGATAAAAACTTGCCAGCAATCATGTAAAAGAAACTATGGCCTAATTACACAGCTATCGGTAAAGCATCAATATGTGATTTTCGAAAAGGTTGTGGAGAAGGGAAAGAGGTATTATTAGTGATGAAGGTAATATTATTATATGAGAGGCTTATGAATTAGACATTTGATAAAATAGGCTGAAAAGATTATCAAAGAATCATCAGTAAAAATGAACCTCTCGAGCTGAAAGCCCGAATATGTTGACGCTGAAGCGGTTTTGCTCCGCAAGACGGAACGTCAACGTACCCTTCGCTTCGCTCTGGGCAGGACTTCGCTCCCAAGCTTAAATGCGGTGGGTTTTCTGGCAAGGCCTTTATAAATGAGGATATTCTGGGGCGGAGCGCAAAGATGAGAGTACGATTCCGGCAACGATGTATGTTATTTTAAACGTTGCGATCAGTGCAAATTTTTAAGAACACTTTGTTCCTCAGAGCTTTTTCACCTTGTGCCGGGTTGGCCTGGCGACAGCGCTTTTCGGGCTGAGCAATTGGAAGATGGTTTTTTTTGCGAAGTGGGACGATTATATGGCGACAACAACCGGAGGGAACCGAATGGAGCCGATTTCAGAAGAAGAAAAACAGGAAGACAGAGAATTAAAACTCATAATACAACCGAAAGTTATCGATCATCTCGGAATAAAAATGTACCAAAAGCCAGTCGACGTCATTGCAGAATTTATTGCCAATACGTGGGATGCAGATTCGGAAACGGCGGATGTCACGATAAATAATGACTCTTTGTCGATAAAGGATACCGGAATCGGCATGACATATCAGCAGTGCCAGGATTACTTCCTGACTGTGGGAAGAGACAGAAGAAAATCGACAGGAAAAGAGATTACCGATGACAAGAAACGGCCCATTCTCGGAAGAAAAGGGATCGGGAAATTCGCCGGATTCGGGATTGCAAAGCGCGTCGAGATCATGACGGTTTCAAAAACCGACGGGGAAACCACCTGTTTTGTGATGGATATTCAGCAAATTCTGGACTACGATGCGGCAGGGCAGGAAGGGAAACCCATAACGGTAACCGAATATAAGGAACCGTCTGAAGAAAGGAAGAAGCTGCACGGTACGGTTGTTTCTTTAAATGGCATAAACGGCGGGTCAATAGATATCGACGAACTGAAAAAGGATTTGTCCAGACGATTCCTTCTACCTCAAATGTACAATGACTTTAAGATAACCGTTAATAACGATGTTTTGCCGGAAAGCTTTAGCGATGGAATGGAATTTGTCTTTCCGAGAGATTTAACTGCCGAGGAGAAAAACGAGTTGCCTGCCCTGCAGAATATCGATGAAACGTGGGCAGTAGAAACGCTTAACGGACATGAAATCTTGTGGCGGATCGGTTTCTATGAGGAACCGATAGAAACCGAGGAACTGAGGGGAATCTCTGTTTTCGCCAGAGGCAAAATGGCGCAGAAACCTTTTTTCTTCGAAATGACAGGGGGGATTAACAGTCAATTCGGTATTGAGTATATGACCGGACAAATCAAAATGGATTTTATTGATACAGGGGATGCCGACCTTATAGCGACCGAAAGGCAAAGGATAAATCTCCAGACCGAATTAGGTAAACAGATAAAGGCATGGGGGCAGGAGCGAATCAAATTTCTAAGTTCGGCTTGGAAAGAAAGGCGCCGACAAAAAAAGTTGGATGAATTGAATATTAAAGTCGCTGGTTTCAAAGACCGTCTGGATGCACTGAAGCCATCGGAAAGGAAAACGGTTAAGGCTGTTTTGTTAAAAATAGCATCATTCCAGCGCTTAGGACAAAAAAGATTTCATGAGTGGTGTAATGATATTTTAACATCGTGGGAGACCGGAAGACTCAGGGAACTGATTGCCGAGATGTCACAAACAACCGATCTGGATGAACAAAAACTCCTTGATTTCTTAGCGGAGGCTGATGTTCTTACGGCTTTAAATATCGCCGAATCAATAAAAACGAAGATTATCAGCATCGGCGAGCTCAAGCAAAGGGTGCTCTCTGGACAGCTTGAAAACAAAGTGCGTGACTATATATATGACCATCCATGGATTGTACACCCTAAATGGGAGAGTTTTAAAAAGGAGCGCAGTGTTGAGAAATTGATTAAAGATCTAAGCGCAAAGCATCTGAAGGGCGAGGCCTTCAACGGGCGTGTGGATTTGACGTTGTCAGCAGGCTCAAGCCTGCTTCTTGTTGAGTTTATGCGTCCCGGACTTGAACTCGATACTGAACACCTCGACAGGATCAATTACTATGTGATTGATATAAGAAGTTCCCTCGATAAACAGACGGCCGGAACTATCAGGAACCTGGAGAACGCCTATCTAATCGCGGACAGTAAGAAAGATAGCGACCTGATACATAAGAGAATCAAACAGCTGGAAGATGAAGGCATATTAGTAATGACCTGGGATGCTTTAATTGAGGAAGCTATAAAACAATGGAAAGATTACCTTGATCTCCTGAAACTTAGAAATCCGGACGATAAAAGGATCCGGGATCTGTAAAATGGTTAATTATAACAGTGTGGATTTATTCGCCGGCTGCGGCGGACTATCCGAAGGCATGGTTAAAGCGGGCTTCATAGCAAAAACGGCTGTCGAGATTGATAGGTATGCCGTTCTTGCATATCGGATGAATCATCCTGATACAAAGATCATTGAAAAAGACATTCGCGAGGTTTCCGCCCACGAAATAATCGACGGCTTGAATGGCGAACCGTTGCATTTGGCCGCTGGTTGCCCGCCTTGCCAGGGCTTTTCTATTGTGCGGCGTTTGAATCGTAAGCGTAGCGCGAGAGATAAAAGGAACGATCTGATTTTGGAATACCTGCGTCTGGTCAAAGAATTGATGCCTCTTACCATAATGATGGAAAATGTTCCGGGGCTGATCGATTACCATCTTTTTAAAGACATTGTGAAGGATCTTGACAGGCTCGGATACAGTCCGAAAGTGGCAATCGCAAATCTTAAAGATTATGGCGTGCCTCAAAACAGGAAGCGCCTGATAATGGTAGGTTCGCTATTGGGAGACATAGAAATCGCCGATGGGACTGGCGAAAAAGTAACAGTAAAACAGGTGATAGGAGGTTTGGAACCCGTCGAAGTCACTGAAGACCCTCTGCACAAAATCACAACGGATCACTCTCCTGAAGTGATGGAAAGAATAAGGCTGACGCCAAAAGATGGAGGAAGCCGAACAGACCTTCCAGAAAATTACACCTTAAAGTGCCATAAGAAAGCGAATGTCGGATTTAACGATATATACGGGCGCTTGCGTTGGGATGATTATTCGTCAACAATAACCGGAGGATGCCTGAATCCGTCCAAAGGAAGGTTCCTGCACCCTGAAGAAGACAGAGTGATTACACCACGGGAAGCGGCTCTATTACAGTCGTTCCCAAGAGAATACAAGTTCCCCGTGGCCATTCCGAAAGCTTCTTTGGCTTTGATGATAGGGAATGCGCTTCCTCCGAGGTTCAGTTATATTCAGTCTCAGAACATTAGAAAGCACCTGGACAAATACGTCGGCTGACATTTCTTTTAGTTGTTCGAAATATTTTAGCGTTCTTTAGAACAGGTTATGGTAGATCGACTCACGCCGGAACAGCGCCACCGTTGCATGTCACGGATCCGAGCGAAAAACACCGGTCCGGAAATAATAGTGCGGAAAATCGTCTACGGACTGGGTTATCGCTTTCGTATCCACCGGAAGGATTTGCCCGGAAAGCCTGATCTGGTTTTCCCACGGTTAAGAAAAGTTATATTTGTACACGGCTGTTTCTGGCATATGCATAATTGTACGGATTTGCCGAAAACCAACGCGGAATTCTGGGTAAAGAAGCTTCGGCGGAATGTGGAACGCGACAAAAAAAACAGAACCGACTTAAGAAAGCTGGATTGGAAGGTGTTGGTGATTTGGGAGTGCCAGATGCACGATCAGGACAAATTGAAGAATACGCTATTGCGGTTTCTCGACAGGTGATTAGGAAGACAAGAACTTCTGAAGCCGCTGAACGTCCTCATCCGTGGCAAGCCAAACCTTGCCGTACCCCTGAGGGGGTATGGTCACATGCGTAAAATTGAATTTGAGTTTTGAACTATTGAAAAAGTCTTCAGCCGACGGCTTTCTCCCTTTCGTTCCGTCCCGGTAAGTCGGGTTACTAGAGTATAAACATACAAGATTTTTCCCAGCCCAAAAATCCACACGCAGAAGGACGTCAGCAAGCAGATGGTAGCGTACAGGCACGTTTGATTCTCTCAGCCGGGCAAACAACTCCATTTCGCGCATGGCTGACAGATAGAACTTTCCAAGCCGCCACTGGATGGCACGCTTGATCTTCTTCCGTGCATCCTCCTCGCCGTTCCTACTCATAAAATCCTTTGTGGTAGGGCAATTTTGCAAAAAAACTCTAAGTGGATTCAACCAATATGACGGGTTATCCTGCTGAATATACCGGTTAAAGTCGTGCCATGTGGGAACCTGCTTATTTTTTTCGAGATAACCATGGAAAATATGTTCTAAAGCGAACGGGCAGGTGAAGTCTTCAATAAACTCGATCTGCTCCTCTTTTTTGATATCACCGAGCGCGTGAGCAGAGTGACTGATCACGCTTCTAATCTTCTCCGATGCAAGCGAAAACAGGTAATTATGTGTGAACCCCTCAACAAAGGAAACGACCTCCTCGCCGCCAGGGCGCTGGCGCCATTTAACATACGCGCTTTGAGCAACTGGTCCGGCGTTGTCGAGAAGTTCTCTTCGGCAATCGTTAAACGAAAATGATTCTATTGCGGAAGTCAAGTATCACACCGCCAGGTCGAGAGGCAGATCGGAAATGTCCTTAAGTCGTTTGCCTTCCATCATAACGTGGAGCAGTTCGAGCGCATCTTCGGCTTGAGAAAGCTTTACGGCGCTTAAAAGCTCATCAAGCGCGAAATGATAGACGCAATCGATATCACCAGTTCCGAGTGCAATTGAAGCTAAACGGCTCGGCAAAGGCTCGCCCGTTACGACGACTATGTGAGGCAGGTGTCCTTTACGGTTACGAATCAGGTTCAAGGCTTCCGAACGGCTGTTCTGACTGCGGTCAGAACGAATTGTCCATTTGGAGGAAATACTGGCATGTAGTAGGGGTTTGCCTCCGTTTCCCTTGCGTATGCTCGCCCCGCGACAGATTGTCTTATCCACTATCGGTTCTGTCGAGTTGATTTCTTCATCCTCCAGAAGATGGCGGGTTATAATGACATCAGGGCTGATGGTATAATCGTTGCCCAATGCCGCGGCAAGCTCAGGGTTACATTTTGCAGCTTCGTCTAAGGCGATCAGATGCGCATACTGTTCAAAATCGGCAATTGCAAGTCTGTTGCGATTGCCAATCTTTTTGATTTCCCATCCGCCAGGCCTTATGTGGCCTAAATGGAGAAAGGTTTCTCGAACAAATTCTGTGTTAATCGATTCAAACTCGCTGCCGCTTGTCTGCCCCGCAAGCCGCTCGCCTACTTCCAACTCAAGCTGGTCGGCAATCCCTTTAGCGATTCTTATAGAAAGCTTACTATCTTTATCGGCATTACTTGGAACTCCTCTATCATTGATGGTAAGGACATTGCGCAAAAGATTTGCATGATAGCGTTTGCGCGCTCTTGCAATTAATGCCCCGACCTTCGCTGTCATGCGGTTCTGCTCTTTTTCTTTGAAGCCGCCTGAATGCAGGCATTAATCTGCCGTCCCACTGCTTGTGCGACTGGAGGAGGGAATGCATTGCCGATTTGCCGGTATACTGCTGTTTTCCTGCCTGAAAAACTCCACGAGTCGGGAAAGCCCTGCAGTCTGGCAGTCATGCGCGTCGTGAGCCGTGGCATACCGAGAAAGTTGGGATCGGGAGCGGAATCTGCAATCCCATGGCCGTCAACGCAGAGGGCAGCCCATGCACGCTTCGCCCGAGTTGGACCAAGATCAGGCCCCCCATGTTTTTTGCTACCTCCTACCAGAGTGGGAGCGATGTCATTCGCCCACTCCCGCCATCGATGGGCGATGCGCCATCCACGTGCTGCCATGAGGTCGTAAAGACATTCGCCTACAGTCGGCGGACTTAGCCCGGCTGCTTTTGGCCACTCAAACTTGCTCGCTAGATCTTTCCGGATAGCCACAAAAATTACCCGCGGTCTTAGTTGAGGCACACCGAAGTCGCTAGCGTTCAGAAGACGCCATTCCGCTACATAGCCAAGCTTCCTCAAGCAGTCCTGTATCTTTTTACGATAGTCATCGAAAATTGAATCTAGGAGCCCGCGCACATTTTCCAGCATTACTGCACGAGGCCTGATTTCATCGACAAGCCGGATCGCTTCGGGAAACAAGTCCCGTTTATCGCCACTTCCAAGCCGATGGCCGGCGCTTGAAAACGGAGGACAAGGTACCCCGCCTGCCAGCAGGTCGATACCTTTATAGTTATTGCCGAAGAATTCAGAAATATCACCTTCTATGACATTCCATTGCGGACGGTTTATTCTCAGCGTGCGACACGCTTCGGGTTCTATTTCAACCAACGCTGTATGACTAAACCCTGCAAGTTCCAATCCAAGCGCCTGTCCGCCCGCACCTGCGCAAATCTCAATAGACATCATCTGAATGAACACTCTCCTCAGCCTGAAGTACTTCCTATTTTAAGTTTAATAGGCTGCAATACTATTGTCAATATATTCTGTGAGGGTGCTTTATCTAACACATTTTCGGTCCCAGTGCCTGACATTCCGCTGTTTGTCAGATTCAGGCAAGAGCTCCTCAACCGCCTTGTCACCGCCAAGAACAGATTGATTGTCATATCCAAAAGATAATGCCACAAGCAAATTCACGTTTGATTATAAGTGTTCAGTAAAATCGATTTGCCGAGCTTATACCCTTTTTGGGTTTCATCAGTCAAATCTTTCCTCTAGTCGAGGTTATGGTCATTTTTTCTTATCGGCTACCCAGGTTACGCCTATAACCAGCTTGCCTGGTTTAGCGGCAAGTTAAATGCCAAAAATCTCCGCTTTGAGTGCCGCATCATTCTCTTCTATCCATTTTTCTAATTTTTCGAAATATGTAGGCCACACCTTGTTGTATTCATCTTCGAATGTCTCCATGCAGAGTAAAATGGAGTCTTCCAAATGCCGCTTATATTTCTCTGCCCAGCGGTTCTTGAAAATTGTCTCATACTCTTTTTCATTGACATATGAATAGCCGTAACAGATCCCGTCGTAATTCGGATGTGTGCTTTCGCAAAGTTTTTCGTAGACCTCGAGAATGCCGGGATACCGCTTGTCGCACTGCTTTAGGATAGAAACGATATTCCTTGCTTCATGGCTTGTCGACTTATTTTTGGATCCCAACATCAATTTCGATGTAACATCACAAAATGATGAAAAAGACTCTTTCCGCTGAATGACTAAGTCAGTCTTTTGGTTTAGATAGATCAAGACACCAAGAGTTTCGATAGCGCTCCGTAGCAAGATTCTTGCGCCCAATACATGATTTTCTGTTGCGAGCAAAACCACTTGTGAGAGTAAGTCTGTAACACGCCAGAACGTCAACTCACGTAAAACCATACTTCTATACGGGGCTTTCCACTTATGGGCTGTCGGATTGTGAGAGTATAACGCACCGCGTTCTATCTTCTTACACAGAGAAGAATGCCAGCCGTTTAGTATGGTTTTAATCTGTTCCATTAACGTAAATGCTCAGCGGGGCGTCGCTTTTGGCGCATCCAGAGGGGCACCTTGGGTGATTGAAAATCACCTCCGCCTGACTCATATCCCTCTTTTTCTTAATTCTAGTCATATCTCTAAATCTATAACTTATTTTGGGTTTCTACAATGTCCGGTTTGAACGGGGCTTCTGCAGGGGCGATTGCAGGCATATGATATCAAAGTTCTCACGAGCCCACTGGAACAAACGTCTGGCACTGTTCAATGCCGCTTCCGGCGGGAAATGCGTTACACGAGAACCATAGCGTATCTCGACCGGATATCTTGAAGCGCCTTGACCTTCTGCTTCAAGAAATTTGCCTATAGTTAATAAGGTACCGGGCATGGCCTCTATCCCTCTAAATGATGTCGCTTTAACCCATCTCATTGCATTTCCAATTTCAACTTGTACTAGACAATCCTGATTTAAGGCTATCATTAAACCTTCAAGATTGTGTGATAGCTTTTTTATATCCTTAAGGGGCTTCCCCGCTTTTTCAAGTAATGCTTTCATTGTGATTTCGCACGAGACACAGCTTAGATAAAGAACGACGCGCATCGCGTCTTCAGAGTTGCTTGCATTTGTGGAAACAAATTGGGCAGCTTCGATAAATTTTTCACTGAGACTTAAGCTATATTCAGGCACTGCAACCCCTGTAATATTAGGAGTACCACATTTGATTTACTATATCACACTATTTGTAAGTACTGGCATTCATTATTATCGGGTGAATTAGCAAAGTGACTAAAGGCGATAGTGAACATTAGAGGAAGGAATAGATAAGCCTTTGAAACCTTTAAAGGCGTATCTTCCTAGGTGATCTTTTCAAGAAATGCCTTCTGCTATATATCTGGAAAAATATCTGGAACGATTGTTGGCCTAATCTGCAATTACAAACAAGAACAGCAATCTGTATCATCTAATGAATATAAGGCATTGATACATCCTAGTGGAAACGCTACCGCTTCACGCTAGGCAAAGGCGCCACCACCAAAAGGGTCGGGACTCTTTATGGAGTTCTGATTTACTGGAACGAAAGTTAGCTAAGCGCGTCTCTGAGGGACTTCGAAAAAACGATCTCATCCTCGTGCTCAAAAATACTCTTATTTATTTGCAAAGTGTATTCCGAAGTATATTCTCGACTATGGCTGTTCCTAAATAGCGCAGTATTAGGATCTAAAGGCAGGTACCCATCTTGAGGACAATGCTTTGGCACAAGAAATGGTCTCTCATGAGAGATTACAACACTCCATACGGTCTTGGCATGTTCCTGTCTTAGAGAATCCATCGCCCTGAGTCCCTCGATCGAGGCCACAAACCGCGACTTAAGCCTTGGTTCCTTATTGACGTATATGTACCCTTTTGCCTCGAGTATCTCCTCTTGTTCTTTTGAGAGGTTCTCAGGAAAAAGACCTGCGAGTATCGGAGATTTTGGTGGATTTCTTGCGAGCCGACTTTTAATATGCCAAAGAAGAAAAAAGTCGGTAGCAATTCCGTTAGGGATAGTCTTTCCGCTCTTTAAATAATCAGAGACTGCTTTTTGAAAACAATCCTCAATATTCTTCATCCAACCAGCTTCGGCTTTTTGATCCCACACACGCTTCACACAAAAAACTTGATTTTTAGGGGCAGCCTTGAACCTGGAGCCATTAACAATACGCTGCACTTCTACTAAGCCATCATCGCCAGCAAATGCCTTAATGTAGTGGCTTGGTATGATATGCTGTCTTAATGTAATTCCATACGGATTGCCTTTCGTTGTTTTTTCAAAATGCTGGTCCATATTTCTTAGCTAACGATTCATTAGGATATGCCTTCTTTAATCTTTCTGCAACTACGATAGGATAGAATTCATATCGGTAGCATCACTCAAAACTTCAGCTTTATGATTCAAGAATTGCTTCACGAACTCCTACATATAAATTTACTGGATATTAACCTTAAGAAGCTCGTTGTTGACCAGATCGAGAATAGTAAGTGTCAGTAACAGTACAGCCCCTTTCGGCTGGGCTACACGTAGCGATAATATATGCTTCCATTCATGCACTGCTGCTCGCCATATTATGCTTCCAATTCGTTCTATTTCTTTCGATCTCAGGCCTACAGACAATACTTCTTTTAAGTTTACTATATAGCTTAGGAGTCTTTTATTGCTTCCATCCCCTTTTACGAGATTCTTGTTAGAAAGTGCGTTTAATCTTGAATGCTTATACCGCTGGCCTTTAGCTTTGCCACTACTATCTCCGGCGAGATTTTTTCGTTATACCGCCATTCTATTAACATAACTCCTTCCTTAATGCATGTACACACTTTACGCTCATCCATCTCTTGCCGATCTTTAAGCCCCTGTTCTCCACCCAGATGTTCTAAAGGAAGATAATGCTGTTCGCCTTGGTATTCGATAGCGCATTTTAGGGACGGAATATAAATGTCCAGCCGTTGACCTTTGAGCCAGGCAGGACTTGCCTCATGAAGAATCTCAATGCCAGGCAATGCAGTTTCGACACAACGCAATAAAAAGGTCTGATTAATCCATCCCTCACCCTTAGCTGGCAATCCCATATCCTTTCTATATTTAGCATGCATGTCAATTCTGTACTGCTTATAGTCATTCCTATCAAAAAGCGAGTAATAGTTTCGGTTTAGTTGTTTTTTACACTCCAAGCTATCACAGGGGACAAAAAGATCATCAGGGGGCTCTGTCCCAAATTTTTCTCGATATCGATTCATAAACCACTCCACCCTATTCTTTACGTGTGTCAATCTAATACCCTTATAATGTGTTTTGCCAAAGGAATTAGATTCCCCAGATTTCATTCGTATCTTTCTGTTTCTTTCTCGCCGGCGGTAATCATGCACGGCGGGACTCTCTTCTGCACCAACAAGAGCCGCAAACGCAGAGAGCTTAGACACCAGTATGTCCAATTGGCCTTGAAGAGAGGGCTTTTCTTCCCCGGGGCGTTGGAGCCTTCGGTCAGTGTCTTCAACAGCCTCCCATGCCGTCCTTAGCATCTCTTTAGCGTACTGAGGTTGCTGCTGGTTAGAGACTTCTTGATAACAATGCTCTATGGCAATGAGGACTGAGTGCCATGCATCTCTGTAAGCAATAGCTTCATCAGTGATTACTTTCTTTGCAGCGGCCAGACTTAATTGATACTCAAGTTGATGATTGCCTTCGACACACGCGACACGTGCAAAAGCAAGTGCCAGACTTAAGGCCGCTCTCCCGCCTTTAATCCCACCGCCAAAATGATCTGCCCAAAGGTCCGGCGGCTTTTTAAGAAGTGCTTCTGAAACGTAAGAGGGCTGAAGTCCGAACAAACAGCAAATACCATCGAAGAATCGCCGCTTTTTCTCAATTTGTTCTTCTTTGCTAAGAATTATCATCTCACTAACGGGGGCTACTTTACATGCTTAATAGTCTTCATCAACTCTAAATTCGATTTTCTATCACAATTAATTATATCTTTCTCTCTGTAGTCACCGGGAAGAGCAAGGTATGTTGGAAGAACAGAAAGTTTGAGTTGCATGACTACCGACTCGTTGTATCGGTATCGCGAAAATTTGGTTATTTCATGTAGACGGTCGTCAGGTGGTTCCGAATCCATAGTCATCACGTATCCGAATGGCGGATGAGCAATTTCAGAAAGAATAATTGTTTTGCCCGTGTTAAGATTGAACATACCCGCTCCACCAGCAACTCGTAATCTACCTCTTTTATTAAAGTAGACAAAAAAGCGATATTTCGGCGGGAGATATTTTGTTTCTTTATTCAGAACGAACCGCACCAGCTCTTCGTGTTGTAGACCAAAGTTTTCATGATTTACCGAAAAGAACATAGTCAGAATTTGTTTCAGGATGGGGAGAGGAAATAGGTGAAGAACAATTAAAGATGGCGTTCCACCCGTGCGAGAGAGCATCATCAACCCTTGTTCACACCAATCTAAAAATTGCTCGCCATACCATGAGCCAGTATTATTATTGCACTTTGCGCATAATGTGTAATTGCCCATTCCCTGTTGTTGGATATGTCCCGCCGTAGGCTCGTCATCCGGCCCAAGGTTAATTGCATCTTCAAACCTTCCGACTTTTACAGGGTAATTGTTGAACGCAGCTCGTGGAGGTACGTGTTCAAAAGAAAGTGGCCCATACCTCCCACAGATATGACACACTCCTTCCGGTTTTTGTTTTGACATAAACTATGATAACGCAAATGATCCTTCACGTCACACTATTTCCCAGGAGAGTGCGGAATATTAAACGTAATGTTAAGTCCGATATTTGAAATCTTCCCTCAATATTTATACCATGTCTCACACATTGAAAAAGCAATATCAATGATGTAACGCATTAATTGTCGGCAATTGAATCGTAAAATTATCGTGGAAGTTGCAAAGTCTACGGGAACGCGCGGATGTTAGGATTCAGTTATCCTAAGATAATTTTTTATAGTTACCTCAAGAGCATTTATTTTTTTCCGGCCCTGGCTTAACATATCCCTTGTTCTTTGAACCATTTCCGCTTTCTCTTCTCTTCCTTCCCGTTCAGCTGATGCCCACAAACCACGAAGGTCCATCATCTCATACACACAATCATAGCAGTCATTTACTTTTTCGTAAATCTGCTTATTGAAATAAAACTCAGATAGCTGCACATACTCGTAAAATCTGAACAAGTCCTCTTCTTTGATGTCAACTCCATGCGCAGACAGCTTGGCTCGAAGGTCCAATATCCCCCTTAAAATCTTCAATCTTTCATTGTGAAGTGCTATTTCGTTTGATCGGCGTACTTCTCGCGCGGAATGCATTGCATACCTGGCGGAGAAAAAGGCTGCGAATACGGCTAGCAGCGCTATCAAGTCAGCTGGTCGCTCCACCGGCCACAATATGCAACCCATACTTTTACTTATCATACATGTCAGATCCAAAAGATAAGGCGAGTACGTAAATTGACGTTCCTTATTTTAGAAGTTATTGCACCTGGCATAATATTTTCTTTCTTCTCTCAGTACTCTGCGACACGAAACCGATGCCTGTAAGCCGTCCAGTAAAGGTGCTGGTTCCGTATGCACATTCAATGTTCATAAAGCCCACGCAACGGCTGCATTCCAACTTCATGGAGAAGAATGTTCATGAGATCGATTGCTTTCTGTCGTTGATTATCCATCCACTCTCCCAGATAACGATCACCTCTAAACCCTCTCATCATGTCGTCGAGGTCATCAGGGCGGCCAAAATGACCAACACGTTCGTACTTATTTAACATTTTGTTTAATCCCAATGCATCACTAAACTTTGTCCTAATCCCCTCGATTATCAAAATAATCTCGTCGAGTTTTTTCCGCCACTCCGGATTCACGACGAATGTTTTACTTTTGCCTCTCTCGATAAGAGTACCGTCGCGCAGGCGCCAATAGCCGGTGTTAAAGGCAATCAGCGTATCTTCCATGGCTTTATCAAATGCCAGGAAGCTTAATTCCTGATAGAAGTAGGTATGAAAAGCAGGGCGATCAAGGCATTGGGCGAAAAATGTAATAAGTTTTTTGTCTTTTTTCCACTCGGGACTTCCAGGGGTCCATTTGCCTTCGTGCTTAACCTGTTTAATTGTGCGCTGTCGATGCAATCTGAGTTCTGTCGCTGAATAAATCTTGGTTGTCTTACCGGAAGAATATTCGGTATGAACCTCGTCGTGACAATTGGGACACAGAGGGATACCATTGTCAATGTTGTCTGTTCCTCCTTTCCCCTTTGGTTTAATATGATGGATCTGAACTCTATGAAGTTTTCCGCAGATGCAACATCGACGCCCACATTCCACCAGTAATTTTTCAGATTCTATTTTATCAAATCCCATCAAGAGGTCCTATTCACCCACAAACGCTCAAAGCTAATGGAAAGGCTGAGCACCACTCCGATCAGGTACAGAGAATTATTAGACTTATTATCACGTAATTAATTTCTCTTCTGAGAACCTGTCGTTTGCGCCAAGTTGTGCTTCCCCCACGCAAGGCCTTATTGACAGCGGAGCCAGCCAGGGGGTACTCCTGCCCTATTAGCTTCGTCGATGAAATCATCGTACTCCTGCTGGGCAGAGTCGACTCGGTTCTGGGCCTCCGCTTGATCAAATTTGTACCACCTTCTGTCTCGGGGAGACGTCGTATTCCATGCATCGAGGTCTCTACGGGCCTTATCGATCGCACGCTGATGCTTTTTCGCTTCCTTGCAGTAATATTCTTTGTCTTTTACCACACTGATCGTTTCTGTCCCGTGGTATTCGGAGTGAGTCTTGACCGATCCGCTCGGCATTTCCTGAGGAGGTGCCTGTTGTTGCGAAGGAGACTGATATTTTTTAAGATCCTCATCGGTGTAAATCTTTTGATCGGCTGCTCGTAATGATGGTGATATCAACATAAAAGAGACCACAATAATGTAATAACATATTTTCTTGATCATGTTGCCTCCATAGCGATGAAGCATCTTTTACTTTATTACAGCAAAATGGCTGTACTGTCAAGTAATTGTATGCGTTCATGAGATATGAGAAAAAGAAAAGGGTTTATAATCGTGGGAAATAAATTTAAGGAAGAATTTTCTCTCAGGAAGAAATCCTATA
>JBKQMP010000109.1:0-4115 GCA_052146665.1 Dissulfurispiraceae bacterium | reverse complement strand
CAGCAATGGGTTGACTTCTATAAATACTCTTGATTGGCCGCGACGATATCCAACATTTATTTCCCAAAGAATCTCTCATCTGTGGAAGAAAAGCTACAGTGCGGATAACAGGAAGAAATGTTGTGAGCTATATGTATTTCATGCGGATGAGGATTTTGTCCCGTACTTTAGCCGAAAAAGTTCTGTTAGAGGCGTTTGATGATTTTTTTTGCTTCTTCCTGGACTCTACACCCGCAATTGTCTTGTCAATACTGAAGGTTTCAAGCAAAAATCAGTAGGACGATGACCGCCTATTTTAAATTCTACATTGCCTTGACAATATCCAAAGTGCTTGACATCCAAAGTGCAGGGCATTGACAGTTCACTTGTCATCGGATATACTTCGCCCATGGCTAAATTTGGCACGGTATTTTTACAGTCTCAGAGTTAATTTTCGGACGATGAGAAACAACAGGGATATTAGTCTGAATCAAAGACGTTTTATGACAAACTGGACACGGCATCCTGTAATGTGGTCAACAGGCTTATTTAGTTTTTTGGTGACGCGATGAAAAGACAGTCCACACCCACAAAAAGCAGTGCCGTCACTCACCCCAAAGTACCTGAATTAAGAGACTCAGCACCCCTCTGTTCATTCACTTCTTCCATCCAATATAAGGGGTCACAGGGATGGGGCCCTTCCCAGGCCTATCAGCACGGGTTCCAACTATTCCATCAAGGGGCTGAGGCGAACATCATCTTTCTGATTGAAAATGGCCTTGTGAAGCTCGTGTGCGACGATGACAAAGGCAATGACGTCCTGGTCGGGCTCAGGCGGCGGGATAGGCTCCTCGGCATTATTTCGGTTTTATTAAAGAGACCCCATGTAACAACGGCTGTTACGTTCACACCGTGCACACTTCGCAGCATCTCGGCGAAACAATTTCTTGATCTGCTGACAAAGGATTCTCAGTTCTCATTGCAAATAAATCGCTTATTGAGCCAGGAGCTCTGCAAGCAGATTGTTGAGACGATTTCAGGGAAGTCCACACCTGCAGAAGCCCGGCTGAAGTCCCTTTTTCGCGAATTGATTATGGAACATGGATTTACGGAAGGCGATAGGACAGTCAATCTCGAGGTGCCGCTGAAACACATGGACATAGCACGTATGATCCAAGTGACACCGGAACATCTCTGCCGCCTGCTGAGAAGGTTGTGCACAGATGGATGCATGAAGCGGTCGAAGCAGACACTGACGATCACCAGTCCACACGTGTTCTTAAGCACGCACGCCTGTTAATTATTACCTCACAGCGCTTTTTTCTTTCCATCAAGAAGTCTTAGGTTACTGCTTAAGCACTCCTGCGGCTGTTAAGCGTACGTGCTATCGCCGCCTCGACAATTTCAGGTTTCTTAGCCCTTATTCCGTCTGGATATCATTCTTGATATAGATCAAGAGGCGATTGATGTAGATCAATGACAAATCAAGAAGATAGGAGTATAGTTCGACTACAAATGTCAATTCAGTTGTTTTGAATTGCCGATTATGATCGCACTAAGGAATAGAATTTGATTTTTAGGCTGCAGATCGCGTTGTTCCCGATGAATCCAAACCATAAGAGGGTGTCTTTTTTATTAACGAACCATAGTTGAAAGAGGAGGTGTTGGAAGATCAAGGATGAGTAATTTAGGACAGAGGAGGTCTACCCATTCCCCGTAGATTTCCCCTCCACTGCTTTTATTAACCGTAGTTAGAGAGATAGGAGATTGCATCATGAAAGGAATATTGATGATAGCGGTAATGATAGGACTGTTTTTTTTATCTTTCTTGACAACCATCGCATGGGCTAAAGACAACTGTACGACCGAGCTCAACACTTGCACGACTAACCTGAATAACGCACAGACGAGCCTGAATAATGCACAAACGAACCTGGGAACGTGCGATACGAACCTGAGTATTGCACAGTCGACCTCGGCAACTTGCCAAGCGAACTTGGGAGCTTGTAATACGAACTTAGGGACGTGTCAAACCAATGCACTGGCGGGTTTGTCGACTTGCCAGGCGAACTTAGCGACATGCCAAGCCAACGTCGCGGAATGCAGCCAGGAGGCCCCCCCCACATCCTGGGACCAGCAGCTCGCCTGCGACAGCACAAGCAACTGCCCACGGTTCGAAGTGCTGTCGGCATTTAACAACGCCGCAGTATTGGACAAAGAGACCGGGCTAGTGTGGGAGCAGACGCCCAGCACCGCCCCATGGGCAATGGCAGGGGGGTCTGCGCTGTGGCATTGCATATCAGCTACAACGGGTAATAGAATGGGGTGGCGCCTCCCAACAATACAGGAGTTAATGAGCCTTCTTATCCCAAATAATATATCCGCAGGGCTCCCACCAGGTCATCCATTTTCACTGTCCACAGATTCTGATGCGACCTACTTGTCAGCCACAATGTCCCAAGCTCAACCCACATACGTGTGGGCGCCGCAGATATTTACAGGCGAAGCGACCTTAGCCGCCGACTCGTTTTTGGGGCTCGTCTGGTGTGTGCGCGGTGGACAAGTGATAAATCCTCAGTAAATTGTTCGCTGGCCTGATTTGGTGTTTGGTGGGGGTGCACGGGGATCCCCCCAGCCCGCACCGTCAGACGATAGAACTATGATCTATCTTAAAGACCTGCATTAACCCAACTGACCCACCGCCGCACATACAGTCCAAGCAGGGGGGGGGTCGAAAGGCTCCTCCCGCGCTCTTGCTCATAAAGCCGGACTGCATGCAATACAAAATTGATTACACATAAACGTGACTGGTGATTCATATGAGGTGCGGCTTTTTCTCGGTAACCTTCAATTCTAGTCAGCACGTGATTTTGCGCGTTTGTCGGTGTACCCAAGCGCACAAGACCGCCTTATTCACATATGACACTATGTGCGTACTTCGGGACAAAACTATCTTTCTCGAGGAATGGATGCATTGACTGTTGAATACCAGAAATAACCGACACCGCCGATCATCACGATGGAAGGGCAGGACAATAAATGGGAGGAATTTTTGTTACGACTGCAAGGCGCGTGGTTCGGGACATGCTCATCACAGGATTCATCTATCGATGACTATCAGTTATCAGGCGGATCTTACGTGTGCAATGAGAGGGTTCTTTTGATGAGGCTCAGCAGACAAGGATATTTTTTTAAGACCATGATAAGTGGCACAACCCCCCCTACAATTCCTCAAAGATAATGACATCATCCATAAATATAAACCCCTGTATTTTCCCCACATGTAGTGAACGCATTCACCTCTGCCAGCAATGCATATTTTCACTTTAAATCTTAGTGACAGAACTCAGGAACGGAGGCTTTTATCAGAGCAGGGACTTGTATCCGGCCCTCTCCCCATTGTGCTGTTTCTCGGCTAATCCTTGTTTAGGCCAGTTCAAGATCGCTTGCACAATTTGGCGAACATAAGTACCTTCACATTTCGTTGGACATGGGCGTAAATCATTTTTGTGCAAACAGTAATCCCCACATGTTTCACTGCCCGTCAGCCTTTCGGTAAACAGCGGGCCGTCGTATAGATCTTGAAAGTCGCCTGCCTTAATCGAAAGAGTCGTTCCGCAAATATGGTTGAATAAAAAAAGCCCTGCCATAAGTTCTTCAAAGTCGACCTGGTAGCCAATTATGCGAAGGTGCGGATCACTGAGGAAAGGCCCCCTTTCAGGCCAAACAAAACCACACTTGGAGCATGTTTTGAAGCACATCGACTGTATGTTTTTCATTTCAGCTACCCTTTATAATAGAAGTATACGATGAGAGCCCGGTTTTTTATAATTAACGGCGGCTCGCCAACCTCAATGCAGCACTCATTTCCTTCTCAAATCGTGAGTAATTGTTACATCGAATCCTTGTGGACAAGTCGGTGTAACAGACGATCAGAAAGCGTCGTTTTCTGCGAGGATTAATGTGGCAACTCTGTGAGAAAAGGCAAGACTTGATCCTGCACTGTCCGTTAGGTAAGGCAGCGGAGACGACAACTTAAGCGTCAATTGATTTAAAAAAAGGTTCAAACGTCGTATTTGCACCCATTGCACTATAGGACTTTATTGTTGGTATTTTACTTTGTGGAGGGAAGAAAT
>JBKQMP010000108.1:0-5494 GCA_052146665.1 Dissulfurispiraceae bacterium | reverse complement strand
GTTTCAAATAACTGTTTCTCTTCTATCAAGTGTGACAAAATGATAAGCATTAGGATTAACATCGGCACAATGGACAAAAGGGTATAATAAGCAACAGCACCAGATAGCAGCATTCCCTGGTTGCGTCTAAAATTGCGTATTACCTTCAGGATAAAAATCAATAGCCGTCTCAGCCAGTTTACATTCTGTTGTTTTTTAATCATGGGATAAGATTGCACTACACGCTATTTTTCTACTGCGAACTATCCTCGGCTAACGTTTCTCTATCACTCAAGGCTGCCTTATTAAAAGCCACTTCTGCATCAAGCATTGCACCCACAAACAATATCACAGAATTGCCATAAAGGGAATGAAAAAAAACTTTTCTCTAAGGATTTATGATGAACCAAGGGATCGGGAAAGACACTCTATTAGCGAAGAAATATGATCAAATCTGAGCTAGGATCCCTTATGGCTCCCCTTCGCCGCGGTAGCCCAAACGGCAGCACATATCACGCAAGCTCGCTTAATAACTCGGTCACTGTAAAGTCGAGGAGTCGAGACCATCGCTGTCTTCGCGTCGGGTGTAAAAAAGCCTTACTTTTTGTTGATCTGATTATGCAACGCCTTATCTTTCACAGCCCTCACTCTCTCTATATTGCCATCTTGCTTAAGATAGGCAATCTCTTGTATCTGCGCATTCTGTATCATTCTCTTGCATAAAAGGCAGGGCTTACCTTCTGCAAAAGAACTATCCTCTTCAAACCCAGCGATATAAATTATTCCTTCCTTCATCCTTTCCGGCGATCCGTTGATAATCGCATTCTGCTCCGCATGCACCGCTTCGCAGAGCTCATACCTTTCTCCTGCGGGGATATTCAGTTCTTTCCTTTTGCAGTTATTTATATCCACACAGTTGACCTCACCGCGCGGCGCACCGTTATAGCCAGTGCTTATAATTACATTATCCTTCACAATAACCGCGCCGTAACGTCTCCTGAGACAAGTGGAGCGTGAAGCTACCACCTTGGCTATTTCTATAAAATATTCGTCCCACGAAGGTCTTGCAAAGGGTCTGTCACCACCATTTCCGCTCATCTCTCGTCTACCCACACCTTGTAAAACCGCAGCTCCGGCAAATTTCGCAACCACCTTCATGTTCAACAGCACCACCGCATTCAGGGCAAGCACCTATCTGCATGATTGCTTGGTATTTGGATTTGCCATTGCCTTTCTCGTCTTCTTTACCATGACGCGAAGGATATCTCTCCAATGCCTTTGCAATGGCGTCAGAGCATGAGAGCACCCTTCCGCCCTCATACCATGACGGTTGGTGACAGGATATCCCCTTAAGCTGTTTGACGATCTCCTCCGGCTCGAGGTCCGACCTAAGGGCAAGGGATATGAGCCTCCCAATCGCTTCTGCTTGGCTGGACGCGCAGCCGCCAGCCTTCCCTATATTGGTGAAGATTTCAAAAGGCCTGCCATCTTGATCTTCATTAATTGTTACATAAAGGTTCCCGCAACCTGTCTTCATCAACCGCGTTGCGCCCTTGATCATAGATGGGCGCTTTTTAGGAACAATCCGGCCGCTTACATCAAGTGTGGTCTTGTCCTCGGTCTTCTTTTTATTCGAGAGGACCTGCTCATCCCTAGATCCGTCACGATACACCGTAACCCCTTTACAGTCCAGCTGATAGGCCAGTAGATAAACCTCTTCCACGTCTTTCGTCGTCGCTAAATGCGGAAAGTTCACCGTCTTTGACACTGCGTTGTCTACATACTTCTGGAAGGCGGCCTGCATTTTTATGTGGTCAACAGGGGTTATATCATGTGCTGTCACAAAAACCCTTCTCACTTCCTCAGGCAATTCCTCAAAGTTGGCGATCGACCCAGACTCAGCAATTTTCTCCATGAGCTCTCTGCTCCACATGCCCCGCCTCTTTATCTCTGACTCAAAATAGGGGTTCACCTCGATCAATTTGGTTCCCTCCATCACGTTTCTAACAAAAGAAACCGCAAAGAGAGGTTCGATCCCTGAGGAGCACGCAGCAATGATTGACAGACTTCCGGTAGGTGCAATGGTTGTCACCGTCGCATTTCTCATTGGCATGTCACCTTCGAAAATGCTCTTCTCAAAGTTTGGGAAAACGCCTCTTTCCTCTGCGAGAGCGCCCGAAGCATTCCTGCCTTCATTCTGAATAAAACCCATCACATCTTCGGCAAGCTCTATCGCTTTCGGCGCATTATAGGCAATCCCAAGCTGAATGAGCATGTCAGCCCACCCCATAACACCGAGCCCTATTTTTCTGTTCGCCTTTGTCATTTCCCCAATCATTTCAAGAGGATATTTATTGAGATCAATAATATTATCAAGGAAATGCACGGCTTTCCATGTAGTTTCTCTGAGTTTCTTCCAATCAATATCGCCCTTTCCATTCTCATCAAGTCTCACCATCTTGGCGAGATTGATCGAGCCCAAATTACAGGATTCATACTGCAATAGAGGTTGCTCGCCACATGGGTTAGTTGACTCTATCTCTCCCAGGGCGGGGGTCGGGTTAGAGGCGTTGATCCTGTCTAAAAAAACGATTCCCGGCTCACCGTTCTTCCAAGCTTGGTTCACGATAGTCTCAAAAACCGTTCTGGCCCTCAGAGTGCTAATCACCTTCCGGGTCCTCGGATTTACAAGATCATATTGACTATCCTCTTGAACCGCCTTCATGAATGTCTCTGTCAGACCAACGGATATGTTGAAGTTATTAAGCCTGTGATTACTGTCTTTACATGTAATGAACTCAAGGATATCTGGGTGATCTACTCGCAGGATACCCATGTTTGCCCCTCTCCTAGTGCCCCCTTGCTTCACCGCCTCTGTCGCAGTATCAAAAACGGTCATGAAAGAAACAGGACCAGATGATATACCCTTCGTTGATCCGACCACATCACCCTTTGGTCTTAATCTCGAAAAACTAAAGCCCGTTCCCCCGCCCGACTTATGGATAATAGCGGCGAATTTAACGGCGTCGAAAATTGACTCCATGGAGTCTCCAACGGGGAGAACAAAACATGCCGAAAGCTGGCCGAGCCTCCTTCCAGCATTCATCAGTGTGGGACTGTTTGGAAGGAACGCCAAAGACGTTATCATTTCATAGAACTCTTCTTCGGTGCGTCTCACTAATGCGTCCCCCTTGCCATAAAGGGAATCAACTGATGCCACATGCAAGGTGATTCTGCGGAAAAGGTCCTCTGGCGTCTCCACGACCTTGCCCTCCTCGTTCCTTTTCAGATACCTCTTTTCGAGAACTGTTGCGGCATTTGGTGTCAACTTAATAGTATTAATGGAATCCATCGTACCTCCTCCATCCTATGAATGTCCTCATTATTTATTCTTCGATCATCACCAAAAAAACACTGATACATAATTGCTTTTCTGTATTTAGTAGGGTATCTACCATTAAACCACAATATGTTGTGCATGTCAAGGCAATTTTTTAATAAGAGTCATCTGCTTGTTTTGCAAAATTTATTCCGTGAAGTGAAGCTTAAAACGACATTAAAAACTTTTCAAAAGTCATTTTTCGAAATTAGTTAAAATAATAGCATGAATTTTTATATCAAGGGTATTGATGGTAATTCCCGAACAGCACTCCTAGAGACATCTCGCGGAATCATTCATACGCCGGTCTTCATGCCCGTTGGAACTCAGGGATCGGTCAAGGCCATGTCTACTGATGAAGTAAAGGAGATGGGAGCAGAAATAATCCTCTGCAATACTTACCATCTTTATCTAAGGCCAGGCCATGAAATCATCCATCAGCTGGGGGGGCTCCATAAATTCATTAACTGGCCGGGCCCCCTGCTCACTGATAGCGGGGGGTTTCAGGTATTCAGTCTTTCTTCCCTGAGAAAGATATTTGCCCTAGGAGTCGAATTCAGGTCCCACATTGATGGCTCCCTTCACTTCCTTGGTCCGGAGAAAGCGATGCAAATTCAGATGCAGTTAGGCTCCGACATTGCGATGACCTTTGATGAATGCATACCTTACCCGGCCGCATATGAGTATGCTGCACAATCTCTTGAGTTGACGACAAATTGGGCCCGATTATGCAAAAAGTTCCTTGAAGCAGGGCAAAAGGCATTACTTACGTCTGATATGAGTGTCAAGATGCCGACAGCTCAATCCTTATTTGGCATCATCCAGGGTGGGATGTATAAGGATCTGAGGAAGAGAAGTCTTGAAGCATTGCTTGAAATCGGGTTTGATGGATACGCCGCAGGCGGCTTGAGTGTGGGTGAGACCAAGGAGGAGATGTATGAAATGATCTCTTGCTTAGCCCCGCAAATGCCTTTTGACAAGCCGAGATACCTGATGGGTGTGGGAGATCTCGCGGATGTATTGGTAGCCGTTGACAACGGCTTTGACATGTTCGATTGCGTAATGCCGACCAGAAATGCAAGAAACGGCACACTTTTTACACACCAAGGAAAGATAAGCATTAAAAGGACGGAGTTCAAAGCCGACCCGAATCCTCTAGATGAAGACTGTCAGTGCTACACTTGCAGAAATCATTCAAGAGCCTATCTCAGACACCTTTTTCTCTCAAAGGAAATACTTTCCATGAGACTTAATACCATCCACAACTTATCTTTTTACTTCGTTTTTTTCAATAAAATGCGGAAGGCCATAGCCGATAAGACATTTCAGCAATTCAAAAAAGATTGGGGAGACAAAGTTGGACCGAATATATGACAGCGGATTATTCATCGTCTGCAAAGAAGTCTGTCGACCCAGGCTCTCGCGATTAACCCAATCACTATTAATGTACTCTTATTTTCCTCAGCGTGAACCTGCTGACATCATTTGCCAAGACGCTGCTATAAGCAACGAAATCAGACGAGCCTAGCGCTTTGACGTTCAATGCAGTGCACGAGGCAATGCCCCAAGGCTGCCCGTCCTTGTCATAAAGGGTAAAATCAAAAAAAACGGCAGCATATTCCTTATCTGTCTTATTCTTGAAGACTCCCGTTATACAATATGTACCGTACCCACAATCTTGTCCGTGCAAATCAGTGAAGAGAAAAGAATCATTCTCTTGAGTAGTACCGTTATCGACAGCAAAAGCACTATTGACAAGAAGCATCAACATTACACTGCAAAGAATTATTAATGTTTTCATTTTGTTCCTCCCGTGGTGAGTGAAAACGGCTTACCTCGATTGCGTAACTTGCTCAGCCTGCTCAGGTAAATATTTTAGCATATCTCCGATGAGTCTATAAACGATTAGATTTCTGTCTCCTAAAATAGATTCCACACCTCACAGGCTGACCCTATTTCAAAATTTTTTCGTGAGGATAATGCACCAAAACCCCATTTTTTATCTCATAGTGCGGATTCCGGCGATGGCGAACAGTTGTTCCGGGGATGTCGAACACCTGCTTAACCATAGCGAAGCTGGACTGTAAAATCTTACGATTAGTGTTCGCGTTGAGTCAAGTTTGATTTCGTTTTTCT
>JBKQMP010000107.1:0-11252 GCA_052146665.1 Dissulfurispiraceae bacterium | reverse complement strand
TCTGTGCCATGGCCTTTCTCAGATGAAATGGATTGAGTTTCTTACACTGCTCTTCAAGAGAATGTTTCACCGCAGGAACGATTGCCGGTGAATCCATGACCCTCTGATAAGGCATCTTGGGAGTATCATAACGCTTTATCGTTTTTGAGGCAATCCGTTGTTTTTCGATAAGCTTCACTGAAGGGCAGAAGAAATTATGGAACAATCGCCATTCTGTCTTGTAGAGCTTATCAAGGAGTGGAACGATCTCAGGGACATCGAACCGGTGATAGCCCAGCCACTGTCTGACATGGGTCCAGTTTTTCTGTTCCACATGTGCGTTATCATCTTTGTGATATGCCCTGCTTCGAGTAAACTGCACCGGCTGTTTTCTGTCTGTAAAGTGTCTCAGGAGGTGATAATTGAGGAACTCCGAACCATTGTCACAGTCAAAACCGAGCAATGGGAAAGGCAGGGATGCCTCAATGTCCCTGAGCTGCGTTAACACATCTGTTTCTCCCTTTCCCCATACCGCTCGTTGTTCAGTCCAGCCGGTCGCAATGTCTACACAGTCTATGGTGAAGGCAAACATGCCAGCCATAGAGGTGCCGCAATGAGCCACGGTGTCAGCTTCCAGAAATCCCGGACGAGATTCATCCCACTGGTTCGTTTTGATCGGGATCTGCTTTCTTAAGAGGGTGCCGGGTTTTGTGGTAGTTCTACCACGTCCTTTATATTTTACTCTGACCGGCTTGAGGAACCTATCAATAGTGGCAGGCGACATGGTAATGAGTGCTTCAATGACTTCTACTGGAAGATCCCCATACTCTTGCACATATCCTGGTAGCCACAGCGGCAACACAGCTTTGAGCCTTTTGGAGCAGGGAAGATTTGCCGACAGCCAGATCTTCTTTAAAGGTGTAATGAGCGTTGCTTTGTTATAGAAAGGAGGTTTTCCCTTTTTCGTTGGCCTTGGTTTTATAACACGTGTGAATTTCCTGAGCAACCGGATGGCATGTTTCCGATGATAGCCGCAGGCAGCGCAGAACTCGTCTAGGATCGCTGCTTTCTTCTTTCGAGACGCCCTCCTATACCTCAGATATATCGCTTCAAGATATTCCCTTTTCGATGTTGAGCTCATAATGCATGTTTTTTCGGTAACATGCATTATGAGTCAACGATACCTTCTTCACTCTACCTTCGGTAACATTCTTTATGAGTCAATTCGTATCGCGCTTTGCTATTTGCTTGCGCTGATTGTTATGATATAATGTAATTGATAATGATATGCCATAAAGAGCCATAGGTATGTTATGCTCCTTGGCAGGTCGCTCTCCGAACACACAAGACAGCATTATGGTTGCACCTATAGGGCTGTTAGAGGTAATCCATAGTGGAAATTTTTGATATTCTCATGGCCTCATTGGACTCGCAGGCATCCGACATTCATCTCGTCATCGGGAAACCCCCAATGGTACGTGTTACCGGAAGAATAAAGCCTCTCCCTAACTTTCCCGTACTGAATTCAGAGGACTCAAAGGCCCTTGTATATAGTATGCTCTATCAGGACCAGATCGCACGTTTCGAAGAAAATCTCGAACTAGACTTTTCGTATAATATCCCCAGTGTAAGTAGGTTCAGGGTCAATATCCTCTCTCAGAAAAATGGAATTGAGGCAGCGATGAGGTTAATCCCCACCAAAATCCCTACCCCGAGGGAATTAAGGATATCTGATGCGGTAATCGAACTTACCAAGCTTCCAAGGGGTCTTATATTGGTCACAGGGCCAACCGGTGCGGGAAAATCGACAACGCTCGCATCGTTAATCGATGTAATCAATTCAGCGCGGCATGACCATATACTCACTATCGAAGATCCCATAGAATATGTCCACGAACACAAGAACTGCATTATAAGACAACGCGAAGTGGGCATGAATACCCATTCCTTTAAAGAGGCGCTGCGGCATGCTCTGAGACAGGACCCTGACGTGATACTCGTGGGAGAAATGCGGGATCTTGATACTACCTCTCTTGCCCTGACTGCGGCAGAAACAGGGCATCTAGTCTTTTCTACGCTACACACCCAGGATGCCCCCCAAACAGTGGACAGGATCATCGATGTATTTCCAACCTATCAGCAACAGCAAATTAGGGTCCAGCTAGCGGCGACGCTAAAGGCAGTTATATCACAACAACTGCTGCCTCTTGCAAGTGGCAGGGGCAGAGTCGCAGCGCGGGAGGTTCTGATTGTCACGAATGCCGTCTCGAACCTAATAAGAGAATCGAAAACCCATCAAATATATAGCGCCATCGAAACAGGTGCACAGTATGGCATGTGCACCTTAGAGACATCGTTGGCAGAACTAGTTAAAGCTAACCTGATCAGCGTCGATGAGGCTTTTGGCAAGTCGAACAATCCGGAGTCCCTGAGAATCAAACTATCTGCTGCCGGGCAAAGAATGAAGATATGACTATTGACAAGTACCTTCAGTACGTGGTGGAGAGTAAGGGCAGTGACCTTCACCTCAAAGTTGGCAGACCTCCATTGATAAGGGTGTTGGGAGACTTATTCCCAACTGAGCTTCCCGTCGTCACAAAACAGCAGATGGATAATCTTGTTTTATCCATACTTTCCAGCCATCAAAAGAAGAAACTCGAAGACGAACGAGAACTGGACTTCTCATACTTGGTGGAGGGCCTGGCCAGATTCAGGGGGAACGTTTTTTTTCAGTTAGGAGAACTCGGCGCAGTGTTCAGGACCATCCCGATTACTGTCAAGACACTGGATGAACTTGAGATCCCGGAGGTATTGAAGGAACTGATCTTCAAGAATCAGGGAATAATCCTCATCACGGGTCCTACCGGCAGCGGCAAATCGACAACTCTTGCGTCAGCCATTGACTTGCTCAATGAAAACGTTCAAAAACATATTATCTCGATCGAAGACCCAATCGAGTTTGTCCATTTCGATAAAAAATGCACCGTAAGCCAACGAGAGGTGGGATCTGATACACTCTCCTTTGCTCAGGCCCTCAAGAGGGCCTTGAGACAGGATCCTGACATCATCCTGGTGGGCGAAATGAGGGATGCTGAAACGATACAGATAGCCATGACCGCAGCGGAAACAGGGCATCTGGTCTTTAGTACCCTCCACACAAATGACGCTAAACAGTCGGTTGATAGAATAGTAGATACCTTTGGGCCAGATCAGCAGCATCAGGTGAGAATGCAGCTCGCTGTAACTCTGGTGGCAACCCTCTCCCAGAGACTGATAAAAAAATCCAACCACTCAGCGATGACACCCATTGTCGAAGTCATGATTAACACCCCAATGATAAAGAAACTGATAGAAGAGGGTAAGACCGGGCAGATTGACAAGGTGATCGCAGATTCAGCCCAACTTTATAAAATGCAAACGATGAATCAGCATTTATACCAGCTCGTTAAAGGCAATATCCTTACCAGAGAAGATGCCCTGAGCGCGAGCAATAATCCGAATGACCTCAGGATAATGTTCCAGACCCAGCCCATGACACCCAAGAGAGACCTTAGTACAAAACAAGCCCCTGGCTCTAAATTGCCTTGGATAAAATAATAGCGCAACGTATCTCCCACATCAATTGCCGTATTTTCTCTCATGATGATCTGCTTAACGTTTCGCACCAAAGTCTCTGTGATCGGCGAAGAGGCGTAAAGAATTATTTCAGTCACCTGACCAACCCTCTTTCGGCTACCTCATTGTAAGAACTCTTACAGCTCTTAACTCAGCGCAAATTGTCTGAACATCCACGGCAAGGATTGTTTGGAAATATTTTCAAAACATCGAACTAGAAGACGTGAGTAGTCGCGCACCGTTGAATTTTACACGTGCGGAATATCATACGGAAGTGGAGAACCACACACAACCATCTCATCCGCCTGTCTCCAAATTAGCTATAACAGAAAATAAGACCGCCACCTCTTGAGTGATTTCTTTCGCCATCTAATCGTTCCGCATCTCTATCCGTCCTCCGCGTATTGCTCTGAAAGTTACACTTATTCAGACAATCATGCCTTCTTAGTTACACGTAATTAATAAAGGCATACCCGTGACTAAAAGGGGTGCCGGCGTCCTAAGTGCGGCTTTGTAATTGACAAAATTTCAGCGCTGTGCTGGACGCGTCATGAATTTCTCAGCATGACCTATAGCAGGGTCAGGGAACGATTACAAGCCTTGGTATCGACGACTGACTTTTGATAAGTCCTACGAGCCGGCGATCACCGAAGGATCTCCACGTGGCCTGTCGTCCTGAACTGCCAGGAGGCACCTAGTCTCTCACTGCGAGAGGATGTGACATCTCATTTTGATGACATTTCTTAAAAGACATGTTGACGATACGATTTGTTTCAGGTATCTTTAACTTATGATGCATAAGCTGAGGCTTCTTATGGCCGGTGAATCACATGGCAAGGGATTGACCGGGATCCTTGAGGGAATCCCGGCCGGACTTCCCCTGTCCAGTGATGATATTGACGGGGATCTGCAAAGGAGGCAGACAGGTTACGGGCGTGGCGGGCGAATGAAAATTGAGCGAGATCGTGCCGAAATGCTTGCGGGCGTAAGATGGGGTAAAACCATCGGATCTCCCCTGTCTGTCTTCATAGAAAATAGGGATTGGAAAAATTGGCGGGAAGGGATGTCTCCAGAAAGCGGGCACGAGGGCTCTATCGCAACGATAACGAGGCCAAGACCTGGTCATGCTGATCTTGCCGGAGCGATAAAGTATGACCAAAAAGACGCAAGGAACATCCTCGAGCGTTCCAGCGCTCGGGAAACCGCAATGCGTGTTGCACTCGGTGCCATTACTAGAAAATTCCTTTCCGAATTCGGGATTGCCATAAGAAGTTATGTTATTCAAATAGGATCGATCAGAATGGAGACTCCAGTGTCAGGGTTACAGGACGACGACTTCTTTATGAAAGCCGAGGCATCTCCGGTCCGCTGCCCTGATCAGGATATCTCAAGAAAGATGGTTCTTTTAATTGACGAGGCCACGCAGAAGGGTGATTCCCTCGGAGGAGTGTTTGAAGTCATCGCAACGGGAGTTCCCATAGGCCTTGGCAGCCATATACAATGGGATAAGAGGCTCGATGGCCGTCTCGCACAGGCCATCATGGGAATTCAGGCAATAAAGGGCGTTGAGATAGGTGCCGGTTTTGAGATGGCCGGCAGATTCGGCTCCGAAACGATGGATGAAATATTCCACAGACCTATGAACACAGGGGGAAAACCTCTCAATGAAACAACGGGTTTCTTCAGGAAAACAAACAATGCGGGCGGGGTCGAGGGCGGTATTACAAATGGCATGCCTTTGACAATCAGGGCAGCCATGAAACCTATCCCGACCCTCAGAAGGCCCTTGCGTTCTGTGGATTTTATTACGAAGGAAACTGTTGACGCTACCTATGAGAGATCTGACGTATGTGCATTACCTGCCGCCTCGGTCATCGGCGAGGCGATGACCTCCCTGGTAATCGCCGATGCCTTCCTCGACAAATTCGGCGGGGACAGCATGCAAGAAGTAAAAAGAAATTTTGGCTTATTCAAGGATTATGTTGATACCTTTTAGAAAGTCATTCTGGCCTTTGTTGTTCGTCATCTTTCTGGTTCTTAAGGCCGTGATCGCTACTGCCGAAACAGCATCAGACTCATCAAGCCTCCTTGTAAAAGGAAAGGCCTCCCTTGATATGGGTGACTATCAAAATGCCGTGCCTCTTCTGTCCAATGCTTATGCAGAAGTGCCGGTATTAGGCGACTATGCGCTTCTATGGAGGGCAGAGGCCTTTGCTGGTGCAGGAGAGACGGATAAGGCCCTAAATGATTTAAAGACGCTCATACGGAAATACCCTGATTCATCGCTCATGAAAGGAGTGAGACGCAAAGAGATAGAAATATGCGCAAGCAGAAACGATCCTATTTTGGGGACGCTCTTCCATAACTTTATAAGGGATTATCCGTCAGACACCGATACCAAATATCTTTATGCAAAATATTTAAAAGCTAATAACGATGTGGAACAAGCGAAAAAGATCTTTAAGGAGATTTTCATCTCTGTCTCCCCCTTCTCAATGAGTGCATTCAACGAACTTCAGGAGTCTGATATCACGACGCAAGATCTGATCAAGAGGGCCAAGAACCTCAATAATGCGTGGCTTTTTAAAGAAGCCGAGCAGCTTTTCATGGAGGCGCTTAAGACTGGCGACCGGACATTTAGAGACCAGGTACTAGACGGGCTCGCCTATTCTCTTTTCAGGCAGAAGCGATACAAAGAGGCGGCTGAAATTTACAAGGAAATTAATGATTATTACTGGAGGGCGCGGTCCATCTTGCGGTCAGGGGATATCAAGACCTTCGAAAAAGAATTGCCAACAGTAATAAGATTTTCTGATATACGGATTGCGCCGTTACTAATCACTTACGGCACAAAAAAAAGAAGGGGGGGCAACGTCGGCGAAGCGTTCAGTATTTTCAGAAATTTGTTATCACGCTATCCCTCGGAAAGGGAAGAATCGCTATGGGCCATTGGGTGGACGTATTATATCTTGAGAGACTACAAGGATGCCTTGGATATATTTTCTCAGCTCTCAAATGCATATAGTAATTATAAATATCGATACTGGAAGATAAAGTGCGCAGAGATGTTAGGCAAGACGGAGGAAGTGAGAGCTTCAGATGCAAAAGAGCTTAGGTACCGCGATTTTTACGGTTTTCTTGTTGTTCTCAAGGACAATAAGAACCTATTGCCAACCGGCAGGAACTCCTTAGAAACACGGCCGCATGTAACAGCTCCATCGGAGAGAATCAACCTACTGTTAAAGTTCGGTTTCAAAGCTGAAGCGATTGCCGAATTAACCTATTTATCGAAGAAACCCAGCGATTTGAAGGATCTTATCTCTATTTGCACATATCTCGAGGAATTGGGTGAATACAAGACATCAGTCAATCTTATGTCTAAAGTCCCCTATAGTGAGGACCTCCACGATCTTTTATATCCCCTTGGGGACTGGTCGGCGGTGCGGGAGGCGTCTCAGAATAATAGCATTGACCCACTGCTTCTCCTCTCAGTCATCCGTGAGGAATCGAGGTTTGACTCACAGGCTCGCTCAATTGCCGGGGCGATAGGTCTCATGCAGTTGATGCCGAAGACAGCCTTGAAATATAATCACCTTCTGAACGTCAATTCGACAGACGGTAGTTATCTTCTCAATGCAAGGACTAACATCCTTATCGGCTCCAACTACTTGAGCAGCCTGTTGAGATCCTTCCAATCCATTCCCATGGCTCTCGCTGCATACAATGCAGGCGAAGACGCCGTGAGGGAATGGATTAAAAAGAGCCGCTGCACAACCGTTGATGAATTCATAGAGGATATCCCTTACGATGAAACAAGAAACTATGTAAAAAGGGTGCTGACTACATATTTTGAATATATTAGAGCGAGCGATGCCGGTGATATATCAAGGGCACGCAAATATATCGGCAATTTATAGGGAGGTGGGCTGACCAGGCATCGGCGGACGTAAGTGCTTCTTTAATGATGGTCATTTTATTTTTGAACCAAAATCGCTTATTATCTGTTAAAACATGATTTAGGAGGACGCTGTGGAAATGCTCAAAACATTCGAAGAGAAAATAACCTATGCGGTTGAAAAGGTCAAGGCATTAAAAGAAGAGAAAATCGCCCTCGAAAAAAGAGTCTCCGACCTTGAAAAAAAAATTGTGCTGAAAGATCAGGAACTTGAAAGACAGACGATCGAAAAGGCATCCATCAAGAAACAGATCGAAGAGCTTCTGACAGAGCTCGATACATTGGAGTTGAAATAAAACATTATGGCGAAGACAGAGGTACACATTTTTGGACAAACCTATGTCGTGAAGAGCGCAGAGTCTCCCGAATATATTCAACAGCTCGCACTTTTTGTTGACGGAAAAATGAAGGAAGTCTACTCGAATTTTCCTAACATCACGCCTCTTAAAGGGGCTATTTTAGCTGCATTGGAAATTGCGGATGAACTCCACAAGACTAAAAATGAATATGCCTCTATGACACAGAACATTAAGCACATTGAGGAGAAAACAGATTCTATTGTCCGGCTCTTCGAGTGAGATATCTGCAGCCTCAGCGCGATGGCAGAAAAGATTGTGACAATTTTGTAAGCGTTTGTTAGCGGCGGATAATTGTTTTCCTGTACAGCAAACAATAGTTTTACAAGGAGGTTTCTTTAATCGGATCTTACCTGAAATTTTCACGCTCTGAACTGTGGGACAAGGTAGCTCTGGCAGAGGGCATGCTCAGGCGTTGCTCCCTCTGTCCTCGAAATTGCAATGTAGATAGGACCTCAGGTGATGTCGGATTCTGCAGGACCGGAGATAAGCCCTTCATTGCGAGTTGGGGAGCGCACTTTGGAGAAGAGCGTCCTCTCGTGGGCTCCTCTTATGTCAAAGCTGGATCGGGAACGATCTTTTTCAGCAATTGCAATCTTGGGTGTATATACTGTCAAAACTGGACCATAAGTCATCTCAGCCAGGGGAGTGAGTGCTCTTTTGATAAGCTGGCATCGATAATGATGGACCTCCAGCGGACTGGATGCCTTAATATAAATCTTGTAACGCCCTCTCATCAAATGCCGATGATACTGCATTCTTTGGCTATCGCGGCAGATATGGGCCTGACCCTCCCCATTGTCTATAATTGCGGGGGATACGAGTCCACTGAAACCTTAAAAATATTAGATGGGATTATTGACATCTATATGCCCGACTTTAAGTATTCGGATTCTCAAATAGCATTGGACTACTCACTGGCAAAGGACTATCCTCAGATCGCAAGGTGCGTCATCAAGGAAATGCACCGGCAAGTGGGAGACCTCGTCATGGATCAATACGGGGTCGCCCTCCGAGGTTTACTCGTACGGCATCTCGTTCTTCCGGACAATAGTGCTGGCACAAAAGAGGTCGTGAGATTTATAGCTGAGGAGATTTCTAAGGATACCTACATAAACATAATGAGGCAGTATTATCCTTGCCACAAGGCGTTTAATCATCCGCCTCTTGACCGGAAAATAATGAAAAGGGAATACGACGACGCCATCAAAGTGGCTCTCGATAAAGGCTTGAGAAGGATCGAGGGGGTGACTGTATGAAAATAACCTTCCTCGGGGGCGTCAGGAAAGTAACGGGATCCTGCTTTCATCTCCTATCAGATAATCGCCAGTTTTTAGTTGATTGTGGAATGCATCAGGGCGAGGATGCCGATAGCATCAACAGGGCCTCCTTCCCTTTCAATCCAGAGGAGATAGACTGTCTTTTTCTTACCCATGCCCACATAGACCACTCGGGGCTCATGCCGAAACTTCCGAGAGACGGATTCAAGGGGAAGATTCTGCTTACCCCTGCAACTGCTGACCTTGTGCAGGTGCTACTACACGATTCCGCCCGCCTCCAAGAAAAAGACGCGGAATGGTTGACAAAAAAGTCTTTTAGGACGGGAAGGGACATCACCTTTGAGCCTCTTTACACTGCTGATGACGTGAAGGCGCTCGTCCCACTTTTTGAAATGAAGAAATATGGCGAACTGACACATTTAGACAAGGGGCTCAGTTATCGCTTTCTGGACGCCGGTCATATACTCGGGTCAGGGTCTCTGGAGATATGGTACCGAGACCGTCGGGTTGAGAAAAAAATCGTCTTTTCAGGAGACATTGGTAAAAAAAATAATCCTATCATCAACGATCCGCAGACGATACGGACAGCAGATTATGTGGTGGTTGAATCGACTTATGGGAGCAGGCTGCACAAAAGCATGGATGAAAGTACTAACGAACTCGTGGATGCCATAAAGACCACCCTTAACGGGGGCGGCAATGTCCTCATCCCCTCTTTTGCTGTAGGCAGAACACAGGACATTCTGTATGTACTAAACAATCTTGTCAATGAAGGAAAGCTAAGCAAACTTGAAGTTTATATTGACAGCCCCCTTGCTGAAGAGGCCACAAGAATTTACCTCGCCCATTCAGAGGTCTTTGATGAGGAGGCGAAGAGGATACTAAAAAGAGGCAAGGAATCCGCCCTTAAGCTCCACTTTATCGGCTCTGTGGAAGAGTCGATGAAGATAAATCTGATCCGGTCAGGAGCGGTCATCATTGCGGGGAGCGGAATGTGCGAGGGCGGTAGAATAACCCATCATCTCAAACACAACCTCTGGAGACATGAGTGCAGCGTTTTATTTGTGGGGTTTCAGGCCAAGGGAACCCTTGGTCGCCAAATCATTGAAGGAGCGAGACAAGTGGTGGTCCTTGGCGAAAAAATCGCTGTTCGGGCGAGAGTCTTTACCATTGGTGGCTTTTCGGCTCATGCAGACCAAAAAGGACTGATTGACTGGTTAAGTGCCTTCACAAGCAGACCCGAGGTTTTTATCGTGCACGGCGAAGAAAATGTCTCTCTCGAATTTGAGCAAACAGTGAGAAAGACACTAGGGTTTGTAACCCATGTCCCTAAAAACGGAGAAGCCTTTGAGATTTGACTACCTAAATTCTGATCAGTTCCCCTTCCATCGTTTTTAGATCCACCACTGCCACTGTCGGTTTGTCATAAAGCCAACCACCCACCTCACCCGGATTGACAACCAGTGTATCCTTCAGCTTTTTCATAACGGGCTCATGGATGTGGCCGAAAACCACAAGATCAAAGTGTCCACTATCCGCAAGGGCGTCGGCCACATCCGGCTCATGCATCACCACGATCCTCCTGCCGTCTAAGGCAAAAACGTATGGCTGAGGGTATATTTTGTCATGAAAGACCCTGTTCAGGAAGACCCTGTCTCCGTCGTTGTTGCCAAACACTCCGGTAAAGTCACCCTTAAAATCTTTCAAAACCTTCCACCATGTAAAGGGGGAGGTGTAGTCCCCAGCATGAATGATATGCTGAACTTGTCTGGAATTGAAGACATCCAGCGCCTTCCTCAGAGTGCCGAGATTGTCATGACTGTCCGACATAATTCCCAAAATCATAGTAGTACGCCCTCCTTATTAAGTAAACGGGTCAATCCTAATCATCAGTGCCATTATACCACTTTTTGCCACAATATCCGTGCAAATAACGACACGGGCAGCGATTCCTTAACAATAACCTCAAGGCGAATAAAGAAGAGCTAACGGAGCTATTTTCGGATGGGAGCAGATTCGGGCTGAATAGGTAGAGGTAAAATCAGGCGCCAAGAGAGTAGTTTTAGG
>JBKQMP010000106.1:0-17423 GCA_052146665.1 Dissulfurispiraceae bacterium | reverse complement strand
ATGTTAAAGATAATTCACAACAGAAAAAAAGAGAAGGGCTTCACGCTGATTGAGCTTTTGATCGTCATTGCGATCATCGCCGTACTGGCCGCAATCGCAATACCGCAATACGCAAACTATATGCAGTCAGCCAGAGCATCGGAATGTGCCGGTGATATGACGACCGCCTGCTCGATGGCTGCGGCAACCTGGGGGAACACGGGATTAGCATCGACGAATTCAGCCGGTACCGGAACGTGTACTGTTTCTGCTGCCGGGGCAATTAATCTCGGTGCTACTGGCTCCACATGTACATGCACGTTGTCTGCGACAGGTTCAATCACTTGTACGTCCACATAAAAGTCTTCGATTGGAGTTAGGTTGAGGATATGACACATGCAGGCAATGAAAGAAAAAGGGTTCACAGCGATGGAGCTTTCAATCGTCATGGTGATCGTCACTGTAATGATCGCAATTGCAATAGCGCACTACGCAAACTATGTTAGGAGCGCCCAAGCATCGCAATGCGCCGGTGATATGGCGACCGCCTGCTCCATCGCTGTGGCAACCTGGGGGAAGACCGGACTAGCAACAACGAAATCAGCTGCGAACGCAACGTGTACTGTTACTGCTGACGGAACAATTACTCTCGGTGCCACCGGCGCAACATGCACATGCACGTTGTCTGCCACAGGTTCAATCACTTGTGAGGTCAGTTGATGATACCAGATTACCCTTGTCTCCAAAGGAGTGAGTCTTTTACAGGTTCATCAACGTAATGTTAGGATCGTCTTTTTAAAGGGAATGGGGCTACCAAAAGGCCGCCCTTTAAAAAAACTCGAGGATTAGCATGATTGCTCATAACGAATCTGCATCCCAAGTGCCTTGCACCTATCGCATTTCAGTTCATTTTTTGAGATGCGTAACAGAAGAGCTGCATAATATGGTAAGCTTCTTTTACTAGACATTTTCGAAGCGAATATGTAGTCTATTAACCGGGAACCGTGTTATTTTATGATAGTGGAAATGGATCTTAGAACTAAACAAGAAGGCTACACTTTGATCGAGCTTATAATGGTTCTGGCGATCGTAGCGTTGTTAGCAGCAATTTGCATCCCGCAATACGCAAACTTCCAGAGTATGGCGAGACTGTCAAGGTGTGCCAATGACGCGTCAACGTCCTGTTCTGTTGCCCTTTCAGAGTGGGCACTCAACGGAACCGGAGCCGCAAATACAGCTGGCGTCGCAACTTGTACAGTCAGCGCTGCTGGATCAATTACGGGTGTTGGAGTCACTGGTCTTGCTTGTGCGTGTAGTGTAGGCGCTACGGGATCAATAACGTGCATTATTTCGTGACATGTCATAAGGGATCCATTGTATCGTTAATAAAACAACCAGCGCAGTTATTTTCAACGTTAAGCAATCTTTATAGCGCGACAATTTTATAAGTACGACAAATCCTAGTCGCTATTTTTATGTCTCAGCCTCCTGTCGGGACCTCTTCCGTCCGATTGATTCATTGAGCTACTGCTACTTTTTTTGTTACAATACGGCCTCATTAATGCGTTAAGGGAATTATGAGACATTTTCTAAAGAGAAATTACCTAGGATTGTTGCTCTTATCTGTCCTAATAGTACTGTCCTTATTTATAAAACTTCAGTCTATTGGATACTTCTTAAACACCGATAACGTTTTCTCGACGCATGATGCGTTCAGATACGCCCGTTTTGCGAAGGAACTGCAAAATAACACATATGGCCCTATTGATTATTTAGTTAATGTTCCAGACTTCAGACCTAATGTGGACCCGCCTTATTTATTGAGTCTCCTGGGGGTATCAATTTCGGACCTTTTAAGCATACGCCTGGAAATTTTGTTCGCAGTGCTTCCTCCCGTATTATCCGTCTTGTTTTTAATACCATTTTATTTCTGGATAAAGACTTTCTCAAACCCTCGACAGCCTCCTGGCGAAAATGACCCCATGCTTCACAATTATATGTTTGCAGGTGGAGGGTTCCTCGGGATTTTCAATTTTATCTATACCGTGAGAACGCCCCCCGGTTATTTTGACACTGACTGCCTCATCCTCTGTTTTATTTTTGCAATCCTTCTGTTTGTCACCTGCGCAGTTAAAGAAAAAGAGAACAATCTAAGATCCTATATATTTATAGTCTTAGCTGCGCTCACTCTCAATCTTTTCTTTTCTTGGTACGACGTGTTTATCTTCGCGCCGTACTTTACTTTTTCCCTCATCGCAGGACTATTGCTTTTCAGACACGCTAAAGGAGATATTCTCCGAAAGGCGCTTCTATTTATTGTGCTTATCAATCCTCTGGTGCTTTGGAGAGGACTGAATATCAAGGAATACCTCGTCGGAGTGTTCTTTAAAAAAACGGTCACCATACTGCCCATCAGTATTTTTTCCACGATTAATGAATTCCAGCCCATCAACTTAAAGCAATTTGTTTCTTTAACAACAGATAATCATGTCTCTGCAATAATGGCGTGTATTGGTTTAATCGGCATCTCAATTTACTATTACAAATATATTATTATCGCGTTGCCCATACTTCTAACGGGCCTGACCACATTTAAGTCAGGGAATAGGTTTCTCATGTACCTTGCCCCATTTCTTGGCATGGGGATAGGGTTTGTGATGTATTTTGTGGTTAGATTCATACATCGCAGATTTCTGTCACATTTCAGAAGCACTCTTCTGGCCGGCCTTGTTTTCGTCATTTTCTTTTCTTTCCCCCCGCAACGATTATATTACAATCCCGTGCCATTCATACATAAAGAACTGTTTGAAGATTTCAAGAAATTAAAGGATATTACTGAGAAGGATGCATTCATTTGGACTTTGTGGGACTATGGATTTGCGATAGAATACCTTGCTGAACGGGGCACTTATATCGACGGGGGTAATTACCACCCTATAAAGTTATACTTTATCTCACACTCTCTCATGACTAATGATGAAGACAGGGCAGCACAAGAGATTTCTTTTCTTACCAATAAAAGGACAGAGGACTACCTCAAGGAGGATACGACCTTAGCTGAAGTAAAACAGCAGATATCACTGTATAAATTGCCCCCTCTCAATCCGGTTTATGTAGTCATTGACGAACTCTTGCTCACAAGAGAATATTTGTATATGATAGGAATCGATCGTCAGAAAATCGAAAAGAGCATGACCCCCCTTTTGAGGGTTGCTCATGGCTGCGATAATCTCAAATCTGCGTCAGCGCATCAGTATGACTGCAGCATTTTCAAGTTCAACGATACCAGCATGGATATCGTATCTTCTAATGGGCAGAGTGATGTGAAAAAAATATTCAGGGAAGCCGTATATATAGATAGGAGCAGCCATACTGTCAAACCACTTTTTCATAACGACAAATCCTCCTCGGAGAAGCAACTCCAGATCATCCGCACAAAAGAACGGAACATTTATTTCATGATTGCAGACCCTCTTATCCTGGAGTCCATCTTAAACAGGATGTATACGCTAAGAGATAATTTTAGGAACTTTGAGTTGGTGTATGATGATTTTCCGTATATGGTAGTATACAGGGCGAAGAGCTAGGCGGATATCACAGGCTTCACGGGTAGGCAGACACTTGAAGAAAATCCTCATTCTCAACAGGAGGGACATTAGAAATCCTCTGTCGGGTGGGGCGGAAATCTATACACATGAAATATTTAAACGTCTAACTGACGAATATGAGATAATTCACTTTTCTTCATCATTCAAGAGGGGCTTGGCAGAAGAAACTATTGATGAGATACGTTACATAAGAAAAGGCGGCGAACTCACCACTCATTTCTTCGGTTTTGTATTTGCAGCAATCAAAGGAAAGTCCTATGATTTGATTATAGATCAGTTCAATGGCATTGGCTTTATGACTTTTCGCGTCAAGAGAAGTGTCCTCCTCGTCCACCAGCTTTACGGCGACTTCTGGATCACAAAATTAGGAACCTCAGGCTATTTTTTTAAGTTCCTTGAGAAGTTTTTGCTGAAGCTCTACAAACCAAAAAAAGTGATCACCGTATCGGATTCTACGAGAAAAGATCTCACAGCTCTTGGGTATAAGGCAGGGAACATAGAGGTGATTTTGAATGGCGTTGATTATGTGCAGTACTCTGAAAAGACAGAATTTGAACCGATTGTGATGTACCTCGGTAGACTTGTGAGCACCAAGAATCCTGAACACGCAATTAGGGCATTCTTGATTGCAAGAGAACAACTGAAAGACCTGAGTTTATATATTGTCGGGGACGGAGAGGATAGGCGTTATCTTCAAAACAAATACGGTTACTTGCAGGGCATCTATTTTCTTGGCTTTCTGTCAGATACGGACAAGGATCGATGGTTAAGGCGGGCATCCGTCCTTCTAGTGCCCAGCATAAGAGAGGGGTGGGGACAGGTCGTCATACAAGCAAATATGGCGGGAACGCCAGTAATCGGCTATAATGTGGAGGGGATCAGAGATGCCGTGATAGATGGTAAAACGGGATTGCTGGTGCCCAGAGGAGCTGTGCAACAGTTGGCTGACAAGATTGTCTATCTATTCAATGACAGAAAGGCACTACAAACTCTGTCAAGAAATGACCTGGAATATGCAAAAGGTTTTTCATGGGACACAAGTGCAAGCAAGATGAAGGATTTCCTCCGAAATGCCGATGAGTACCTTGAATCCTAGTCTTGATCATTGGTGGACGATCATTTTCTTGAGGCAATTATGAACGCTTTAGTGGTTCTGCCAACATATAACGAAGCCTCCAATATCACGAACATAATCACGAGACTTCTCGAGTATCAGTTCTTGAATGTGCTCGTAGTCGATGATAACTCGGAAGACGGGACAGCCGGACTAGTAAGGGATTCTATGCAAACGACAGATCGTGTGCACTTGATCGAGAGAGAAAGCAAATTGGGATTGGGAACGGCATACGTGACAGGCTTCACGTGGGGTCTGCAGAGGGGGTATGACCTTTTCTTTGAGATGGATGCAGATAATTCCCATAACCCCGCGGCGATCCCTTATTTCATCGAGGAGATAGAAAAAGGCAATGACATAGTGGTTGGCTCACGGTATTTGCACAACACTATTAGCGTAGTGGGCTGGGACTTCAAGAGACTACTGATATCAAAATTTGGGAACTGGTATGCGTCGACACTTTTAGGACTCACGCAGTTCACTGATCTCACAAGCGGTTTTCGGTGCTACAGAAGAGAAGCTCTCATCAAGATAGAGCTGGAGAAGGTCAAATCAAATGGGTATTCCTTTCAAATAGAAATGGTCTACAGGGCATGTAGGGCTCACTTGCATGTTGCTGAAATGCCCATAATCTTTTATGTCAGGAACAGCGGCAGTTCAAAGATGAACAGAAAGATCATGAAAGAGGCGGTGTTCTTACCGTTTAAACTCCTGATTGAACGGATAATTCAAAGGTGAGAAATGCACTGCAAAATAGTTGTTGAGACTATATAAAGGGTACCAAAGAGTAGAGCCTTAAATTAAAAGCTGGTTCACAGGCGTTGAAAGTGCCAGTATTATTATTCATGTGAGAATGGCCAGTATGGAAGAGTTATATTGCCCTGGGTGCAGTGACAAAGTCGTGTCTAAGTCGATAAGAAGATTTAGAAGCGACGCTACTGAAATTGAGTATCTCCTGTACCATTGCGCACATTGCGATCTGATGTTTTGGGAACCGCGTCAAATAACTCCGGAGCTTTACTCGAATAGCGGATTTGGCTATCTGGAACTGCACTGCAATCTTCGGAAAAAACTCCCTTTTTATACAATGCCTTTTTTTCATAATTTCCCTTGTAACAAGGGCTTATTGTTGGATGTGGGGGGTGGTGATGGGCTATTTGCCCAGGAAGCGCAGCGACGAGGCTTTGATGTGTACTTGGTTGATTTTGATGAAAAAAGTGTCGGAGCAGCCCACAGAAGGGGAATTGAAAACGCCTTTGCTTACTCTCTGAATGATTTTACTGATTACTGTCTTTCCCGAAAAGTCAGCTTTGATGCCATCACTTTTTTTGAAGTGATAGAACATCAGGCAAACTTGCATGACTTTATCCATGGCATTAAGAAGTTGTTAAAGCCAGGTGGGTGGATAGCAGGGAGCACGCCAAACAGAGACAGGGCTTTTGCGAATATAACAAGAAGAGCAGACGGACAAGATACGCCACCCCATCATTTTTTTTGGTGGAACAAAAAGAGCCTGCAAATTTTTCTGCATCTGAATGGATTTGATGCAGATTTCCTTGTCACGCGTGTAGATCTGGAAACAACAACTGCAAATTTGGCAGATTTTTTGGGGGGGGACAGCATCAGAAGGATTAAGGGGTTTATCCTTGATCCGAGAGAGGCAGACTTACAGTCAGGTATTCTTGGCCACCAATCAGGACTCCTTACTCTTCTTAAGACGATGCGGCATTTGTGTCTGTTGCCTGCGGGCATCGCGCTAAAACTATCATACGACATGACTGGTGGCTTTAGTCTCTATTTTCAGGGAAAACTGAGGGCGTAATAATTAAGGACGTCAGGCATGTCTCTTTGAGGGTACAAAGACCGCCATAGCTGAAATAGAGGTCTAAGTTCAAAGTCTCAAAAGGCGCGCTAGGCAAGTACCTTTCTGGGTAGTTCTGTACAGATCGGAAGCAAAAGGGATATCTCGTGAGAAGAAAATTGCTTGATTACATCAGCTGCCCTCTATGTAGATCAGATCTAATCCTCTCGATTGTGAAAGAAATAGATGATGAAATATTCGAAGGCTCTCTGACTTGCGTGAAAGGTCACACTTATGCAATTAAACGTGCTATACCGAGGTTTATCACCTCGGTCGATTACGTGGAGAACTTCAGTTTTGAGTGGCGCAAGTTCTCAAAAATTCAGCTTGATAAATTCAACCACTCCACTCAATCTGAAGATACTTTCATGCAGGATACCGGCTTTACTAGGGAGGCCCTTAGCGGTAAGCTCATACTTGATGCGGGCATAGGTGCCGGAAGATTCGCTGAAGTGGTCACAAGATGGGGCGGGGAAGTAGTCGGAGTTGATCTTTCTTATGCAGTCGACGCAGCATATGACAATATAGGGGAAAGAAGGAACCTACATATAATTCAAGCTGACATTCTCCATCTGCCATTTAGAGAAGGTATATTCGATTATGTCTTTTCCATAGGAGTACTTCATCATACTCCAGATACGAAGAGAGCTTTCACTGCGCTGATTCCTCTCTTAAAGACTAACGGTGAGATAGCTATTTGGGTCTATGCGAAATACTATGAGAATATTCAAAAAATAAGTACAATGCTAAGAGCTTTCACAACGAGGATGCCCAAGAAGCTCATATATTATCTTTCCAGTATCTCAATTCCACTTTATTACAGTGGTCCGCTTCGCGGGATACTCTTCCCCTTGCTGCAGTTAAGCCTCCATAAGACAGCCAGATGGAGATGGCTCGACACCTTTGATTGGTACTCACCGAAATACGCATGGAAGCACACATATCCTGAGGTCTTTGTTTGGTTTAAAGAGGCTGGTCTGAAAGAGATAACCCCACTTGCTCCTCCCGTAGCCATGAAAGGCAGAAAGTAGTATGTGTGGGATATTCGGCATTTACAGTCCTCGAATGTCCATTGAGATACCATTCTTACAAAAAGTTATCGACAGCGTCTCATATAGAGGACCAGATGCCGAAGGGTTTTACATAAATAAAGATAAGACTGTAGGTCTGGCTCATAGAAGGCTATCAATCCTTGATCTTTCCCAAGCAGGACGACAACCCATGCATGACGAAACAAAAGAAATCTCAATTGTTTTCAACGGAGAGATTTACAATTACCTTGAACTCAAAGAGACACTCCTTCATGAAGGCTACAGATTTGTTTCGACTTCTGACACCGAAGTTCTTCTTTATTCTTATAAAAAATGGGGAACCGACTGCCTTCAGCATATCAATGGAATGTTTGCTTTTGGAATTCTGGACTCACGAGAAAATAAGCTTTTTATCGGACGTGATAGGCTTGGCAAAAAGCCACTTTTCTATACAATGTATGAAGGTACCTTTATCTTTTCATCAGAATTGAAAGAGATATTGCATACCGGCATTGTGCCTGTGGATCTTGACTCGGCTGCAGTCAATCATTATTTTGCACTTGGCTATATCCCTGGAGAGATGTGCATAGTCAAAGGTGTCAAGAAACTCCGCGCAGCTTGTTCTCTCGAGTTATTCATCCCCGATGGCACATTGCAATTAAGGTCTTACTGGGACATTCCAGCGTTTGAGGAGGCGAAAAGCGAAGAAGAAGCGCTTGAAGAGATCGAATGTCTCCTTTCTGATGCCGTCAAGAAACGCCTCATGAGTGATGTGCCGATAGGGGCGTTCTTGAGTGGCGGCCTCGACTCAAGCCTTGTTGTCGCGTTCATGCGCAAGGTCCACAACGCCGAGATTAAGACTTTCAGTGTTGCCTTTGAAGGCAGTGTCAGCAATGAGACACCATACTCAAATTTGGTTTCATGCCATTTCGGGACAGCTCACAACGAAATCCTTATACAGCCGAATCTTGCTGACGATCTTGAGCTCGTATCAGGACTATTGGATGAACCCGTATACGACAACTCTCTGTTGCCTTCATACTACATCGCAAAATATACGAGACAGTACGTGACTGTTGCTCTCTCCGGGGATGGGGGAGATGAGGTTTTCGGCGGATACATTCATTATGCGTCCGCATTGTTAGCGGAGAGGATCGCCACGTTTGCCTTTCCTCCTATCAACAAATTAGCCGGATACTTGTCTCAAAAGATGCCTGAGGGACGGTTTGGTAGAAATACACTGCTTGGCATTTCTCATGGGGGCAAATCATCTTTTGTATACCCGACACTGGTATTTAAGCCTTTGGAGAGAGCAAGAATGTTAAGGATCAATGCGTTCGATGATTTAGTCCTTAATGCCCCTCAACAGTACAGAGAAAAACTTATGAATAGCCGTTACGATTTTATTAATCAAATGTGCTATGCCGACATCAAATCTGAACTGGTTGATGACATTCTAGTGAAGGTGGACAGGGCGAGCATGTTTAATTCACTGGAGGTTAGATGCCCTCTTCTTGATTATCGCATTGTAGAATTTTGCTTCAGATACGTTCCTGGGAACTTAAAGATAAGAAGGGGGATTAAGAAATACCTTTTGAAGAAGCTCGCAGCCCGTTATCTTCCAAAGAAACTGGATATTCACAGAAAGCAAGGATTTGACATCCCGGGAGATCTTTTAGCAAGGTCTAATCTTGTTGAGCGATTGTTGAGTTTTCCGGAGAATGAATTTGTCTCCAAGTCCTATATGACAGAAATCTGTAAGTCTCAAGAGAGGGGCTGTCATTATCTATGGCACAAGCTATTTGCGCTCTACTTTTTTCTCAGATGGGTCGAAACTTGGAAAAAATAAGAATATTGCTTGTAATTGATCATTTGTCAGGCGGGGGCGCAGAGCAACAGTTCTTAAACTTAGCAAATCATATTGACAATGACAACTTTGAACCTCATATATTCATAACCGAAAGGAAAGGTGAACGGTTTGCTGACTTAAGTGAAGCACTGTGTGTTCACGGACTGACAGATTCAGCTGGCCGGCAAACTGTTCATGCCTTCATTACGCTGAGAAATACCATCTCCAAGATTCGACCACACGTTATCCAGACATGGCTTGACTATTCAACTTTTATCACCTCTATAACGCTAAAAACGCTTTCACTTCAACCTCTATTTGTAGCCTCCCATAGGACGAGCACGGAAGAGCTCTACAACCAAGAGGTGCGCTTTGGCAAATTAAAAAAGAGATTGTTGATATGGGCCTACCAGCAGGCATTTACCGTGACTACGAATTCCAAGGATTTGAAGGTTCAACTGGAGAATTATGGTTTGAAGAGGATAGAAGTAATATACAATGGCATAGATCTGACAAGGCTCGACAGTTTATCGTCCCGCGAAGAATTGAGGAAGCAATTGGGACTAGACCCAACATGGTTCTATTTAGTCTTCGTAGGGTCACTGGTTGAGAGAAAAGGGATTGAATATCTGATCAAAGCGGTGAAGGAGACAAGAGTCGATAAGCTATGCTTATTAATTCTTGGCAAGGGTGAACTCATGGATAGAGTGAGGGCATCTACAGAAAATGACCAGCGTTTCAAGGTCTTAGGGTTCAAATCAAATGCCGTAGAGTATATAAAAGCTTCTGATCTTTTGATCCTGCCTTCGATATATGAAGGACTCCCTAATGTGATTTTAGAGGCCATGGCAGTTGGAACGCCGGTCATTGCTACTAATATTTATGGAGTACCCGAGCTTATTGATAACTACGCTAACGGCATTCTGGTTTCTCCAAGGAATAGTCGGCAGTTAACTTTAGCTATTCATCATATGATCGATAATCCCATCGCATCCAAGAAATTTGTTAATACCTCGAGGGTCCTAGTGCGGTCATTTGATCTAGATAGAATGGTGAAAAGGTATCAAGACCTCTACAGCACATTAATTGAAGAACGAGTCGAATTTAAATGAGAATTCTTCATTTTATCTATGATCACCGTGGAAATCCTTGGGTGGGTGGTGGAGGTGCAGTCAGAGCGTCTGAGATATACAAGATGCTCCAGAGCAGACATCAAATAACTGTGGTATGCGGCAGATACCCTGGGTCTAATGATTATGTTGAAGGAAATTTAGACTATCGGTTTGTGGGTACCGATAAGAACTATGCTTTTAGCACTTTTTTTTACGCCTTTTATTGTTACCAATTTCTAAAAAAAAGCCATAGCGATTATGATGTTGTTATTGAGGATTTCGCTCCGTGGAATCCAATATTCAGTTATAGGTTGAAAACTTACGTACCCGTAATTCTGCAGGTTCATCACAAAGAAGGTTACAATATACTAAAAAAATATAAGCTGTTTGGAGCACCTTTTTTTCTGCTAGAGCGACTGTACCCACGGAGATTCGATCACGTGATATCCGTGTCTGAGAAAACAAAGGAGCGATTCGGACTTAAGGCAGCGAGAATAATCTCCAATGGCATCGATGCGCATTTATTGGAAATCGACCCAAGGGTTGGAAGCTATGTAGCTTATATTGGGAGGATTGATTTTTATAATAAAGGGTTGGATATTGTTTTGAAGATGAATCTGACCTGCCCATTGAAATTGGCTGGAAAAGGGAAAGATGAAAGTAAATTGAGACAGGAGATAAAAGATAAGGCCAACATCGATTTCCTCGGGTTTCTCAGTGATAAGAATAAAACGGAATTAATGGAGAATGCAAAATTCTTGATAATGCCTTCCCGATTTGAAGGTCAGGGGATTGTTGCTCTGGAAGCGGGTGCTTTAAGAAAACCCTTGATTGTTTCTGACATACCGGAACTCAGCTATGTCGTAGAAAACGGGTTTGGCATATCTTTTAAGTGCGGTGATACTAAGGACTTAGAAGATAAGATCAATTTTTTGTGGCATAATGAGAAGCTAATCGAAGAAATGGGGAAGAATGGCAGGGAGTATGCCAGAGAGTGGACCTGGGAAAAAATTGCTTCACAATACGAGAGTTATCTAATGAAAATTATTGGGGAGCAGTAATATCTTTCGCAACTTCCTTTATCTATCTTTTTCGTTTATAGCCACCAACTTTTTTGGCTACGTGTTTCATGCTGTCATCAGCAGAAAACTTGGCCCCCCGCTGTATGCAGAGTTCAGTGTAGTACATGCCCTCTTGTTGGCTCTGTCAAGGCCCCTCAGCATCCTGTCAGGTGTGATAACAAGGGTCGCGGTAACAGGGCGATTTAACGGAGTAGATTTCAAGGACACAAAAGATTTTTGCATGAAGTTGGGCGTTATTTTAGCCCTTGCTGTCGGCTTCGGTAGTGCTATTTTATCTCCTTTTTTTAAAATGTTTCTCAAGATTGACAACATACTGTTGTTCTTACCTCTTGCAGTCACTCTTCTTCTTCTTGGTCTAACAGCGGTATGGAGAGGATTATTTGCATCGATAGAATCATTTGCTATCGTATCCTACTCCTCCATTGCTGAACTTTTTCTAAGAGGGGTCTCCGGCATCATTCTTGTCTTTTTGGGGTTTAAGGTCTTTGGAGCATTGTCCGGCTCTGCTCTTGGCGTGGTAGCGGCGTTTTGCTTGCTTTATTCACGAAGAAAGCAGATTTCGAAATCATACAATGAAAGGAAGCAAGAGACTCTCTCTAACAGCAAATTTGGCAGTATATCTGCTAAGGTTTTTTTTATTGCTATACCGGCTGGTTTTTTCCTCGAGCTTGATTTACTTCTTTCGAAAAGGTTTTTCTCTCCTCATGATGCCGGCATATATGCAGCGGCAGCCCTTATCGGAAAAGGGCTCCTCATATTCACTACAGTGGCCTCTGCTGTAGTTTACCCAAGGCTTGTTGAAGAGAGACTGAGCAAGAGAGGGCTCTTGGCTTTCTTTTGGGGCATAGCCATAACCTTAATTTTCTTTATCTTGGGCTATGCAGCCTTGAAGCTCATTGGGAAGCCGATTGTTAGTCTTTTATTTGGGGACAAATATGTTGGTGTAGCCGAATTGGTACCTATCTACACGATAGCATTGATCCCGCTTGCGGTTCATCTCCAGATAGCAAACTATAAGGGCGCAATTGGGGGTTGGGCAGAGGGGTTGTGGCTTTGGATTATTCTGGTAGGATATTATGTATCCCTCGAAATATTCTCTTCTTCAATCCCTTCCTATTTGAGGGTTATATTTATTTTTCATTTGATTTTTGCACCACTGAGTTTTTTTATCTTATATATAAGAAATAAGAAGGCCAATACTGCCAGCGTGATTTAATAAGGGTCGATTAACAACATATCTCTTTAGGAGTACTCAACTCTAAAATCTCTGAAGCCATCAAGGGTGTCACCCCATGTAACGTCAATTGCAGTGACCCTTGAGAAAGGAGGCCCTGCGTGACATTTTCTAATCGCCTCTTCAATCTTATCCCTTTCCCCTTCAAAAACGGCCTCCACGCGACCGTCATGCAGATTTCTTACCCATCCGGTCAGTCTCAGAGAAGTGGCGACGTTTTGAGTAAATGCCCTGTAAAACACCCCCTGAACCTTGCCGTCAACGATGATATGAGCCCTTGCCTTCATAAAGCCTCCAAAGCAAATGCATAACTATTATAGTCATGCAGAGAGTATGGAATCTCTCCTTAGCGCTATTTTCCCGTGTTCTTTGTGACGCATGTTGTTTCTCATTGTTCGCTAGACTCATCTTTTCCAATGCCATCACTCACAGTGTGGATCAGCAGTTCCGCCACGTTCGCCATGAACTCAGGGCAGAGAGTCTCTGAAGTGTCCGAACGGGTATGGTAGTGAGGATTACGGTACATGGCGGTGTCTGTTATCATCACGGCAGGGAAACCTGCATCCCAGAACGGGGCGTGATCGCTGAAACGTGTTTCAGGCGTCAGAAATCCCCTGAAAGGCGCTCTATAGGTGACAACCTTCAACTCGGGGATGCGCTGATGAGCCATCTCTTTCAGTGATGACATGATGACTTTGGATTTTCTGTTTCCCACGACGCCGATAAAATTGCCCACTGACGGGGCCCTCACAAGCGGTGGCAGCAGCTGACTGTTCTCCTTGTCACTACTATATCCCACGGATTCAAGAATAAAAACAGCCTTGTAACGTTGTCCTATAGACTTCATCCTCTTGACAAAGTGTTTACTCCCAATCAGAAATTTTACCGAATTGGGTTGCGGCTCCTCAAGTGTGAATGCGACGAACTGAAGGTCCTTCCGCAGGCCAAGGGTTCTGGCAACCTCCAGCATCACAGATACTCCTGAGGCGTTATCGTCAGCTCCGGGGCTACCCATCACTGCATCATAATGAGCACCAATGAGAAGTGCCTCCCCAGAAGTCTCTGACCCCGGACACTTTGCCACGACATTCCAGTATTGTCTCTTTCCAAAGGTGAACTCGTCCCTCTCAACACCAAAGCCGTAAGATATGAATTCTCCTTCAATATATTCTGCCCGCTCCATTAGGACGTCATAATAATAGTGTCCATCCCGGAACCCTTCTATCCTTTTAACGGTTTTAAGAATACTCTCGTTCAAAATTTTCTCTTGCATCTTTTTTCGACTATCTTACCTTATAAGAAAAGTGGTATTCAAATCAGGTTTTTCCTGATATTATTTAATTACCACACTCAAGAGGGCCAGGGGTGAACATCCACCGACCTCAGTGGCAGTATCATTGACAAAAAACAACACATCGGGCGGAATACGTTACTTTAATCTTCTAGCTCTATCGAGCCTGACGAGATTGTTTTGAGATTCTGACAAACCGGGATTTATCTTTAAGGCAAGACGATATTCATTTATCGCTTCATCCACCTTATTTTGCTTCTCATAAATTGTTCCAAGTCCTTGGTGGGCGAGAGCAAAATTAGGATTTATTCTTAAGATCGTTTCAAATTCATCAATTGCATCTTTTGTATTGTTCTTTTTTGTATAAATCATCGCCAGATTATAGTGAGCAGGTATAAGAATAGGAAGTATTTTCAGGGCCGCCTTATACTCGCCTATTGCCTCATCCAATTTGTTCTGTCTTTCATAGATCATCGCGAGGTTACAACGAGCCAACACGAAATTAGGTTTCATCTTTAAGGCCTTTTGGTTATCATTGACCGCTTCTTCCAATCTGTTCTGTTCGGCATAAATTGCCCCTCGACCGAAATACCCTATGAACGAATTCTTATAATAGGCATCATCTTTTAATGATATGAAATGAACCACCTTATTCCAGAAGGAAAAAGAATTCTGCCACACATGGATTTGTTTCACTGTTAAATAGGAGATACAAACAAACGGGATAGATAGAATAACAATAGAACCTATCTTAACGACTCTTGGTTTCAAACTGAAGTAGGTTGATATTTTCTCGATACTTACCGCGACACCAAGAGCCGCAAGCAAGAATAAACTGATGCTCGGCAAGTAGGCATAGCGGTCAGCCATTGCTTGGTCCCCAACTTGAATAATGCCAAGGACAGGTGACAGAGTGACGAGAAAATACATCCACGCGGCAAGCCATACTCGCTGTCGTTTTAAGATAGTGGTACAGGCTATTGTGATGATGATCACCAGAAGCAACGGAACCATATAGTCAAAGGACCACAGGGAAACATGGGCTGGGTAAGGATAAAACGGACTCAGATCGGCCGGCCAGATCATCTTGCCCATATAGGCAATGATCGAGTTGAAACCAACAAGCAGTCTTGTCGTTAACGGGTATGCTACCGATGATCGAATAGCATATTGTGAACCCTGTGCCAAGATCGTAATAATGCCCGCATTGACAGCAAATACAAAAAAAATGACTTTCTCCGTGACAATTCTCTTGAGCGTGTCTTTATGAACCCTCCTCATTGGGTACCAGTCCACGATCAAGAGCACGACTGGCAGGGTCACTGCCATGGATTTACTCAACAACGCAAGAATAAAAAAGCCGAGGCTTAACAGGTAATTTTTATCTGACAGCCATGAGATAGGCTTACCTGTATTCTTTTCGTCAGCAGTGAACCGGGCATATCTTATATATGCTAAGAGACTTAGCAGAAAGAAAAATGTGCAAAGCAGGTCTTTTCTTTCAGAGGCCCATGCTACGGATTCCACGTGGATAGGATGTAGACCGAACAGCAGTCCGGCAACGACTCCCGTAGTGAGTATCGTTGCGTCTGATAACCCTGTCGTCCCTTGTCCCCCAGTTCTCTCACGACTCTTGACAACAGCCAGCAATTGAATAGCCAGCAATAGTACCAGGAGGGAGTTAAAAGCATGAATGACAATGCTGGTGAGATGGTGACCCAGCGGATTGGGCCCCCATAGTGAATAGTCCAATGCATGTGACAGCCAGGTCAGCGGATGCCAATTCTTGGCGTATATCCCCCCCAATGCCCACTTGAAAAAGGTTATATCAATCGAACGTATATGGAGATTATCGTAAATGTAATAATCGTCGTCGTAGTTCACAAAGTCATTTTGAAGCGTTGGCAGGTAAACCAAAAATGTAAAGGTCGCTACAAGAGCAGCGACTATTAAATACCTGCCAGCGTGAGACTTATGCATCGAATTTCCTCTCCCTACCCTCATGGTTGAACAACAACAATGTCTTTATGCAGATCCGTTGTAACACATCTTTGCTCAGTGTGGCGCGAACACCCAATCCGTATTTTACACTATTCGTAAATTGATCGAGGATGCGTTTGCAAAATATATTGTTGGGCAGCTGATTTCACTGATTCTAAAGCCAAATAAATACGGCCTAATGGAGCTTCTCATTGTCAAATACAAAATCATTGGAGTTCACCTTATGCGGCACTGTCTCTAACACCTCGCGCCACAACGCCCTGCAACTGGTCCGGTTTTCTGAACGTTTTATTCTCAGTACCAAGTTATCGACAATGGTAAGGAACCACACATTTCACCGAAAAAAAATACAACAATACAATCAAAATGCACCACAAAAAAGCGCAGTTAATAAAGTGAGGGTCAAATTCACATACAAGAAACTGGCATGAGGGGCTTCAGTTTATCGGTGCATTCCTTGCAAAGGTCAAATTGCGAAGGATGTTGGTCGAGTTCTCTCATCAAAATCCCGGCATCACCTGATAATTCTTTTAAACTAATTTTTTGTCGCGTCTGAGTTCTTCATGTGGAAATTATTTTGTAATCTGGCAAGACTGTTCCGAGCGGCTATGAAGCCTGGGTCTAGTTTTAGGGCGATTTGATATTCGCTCATCGCCTCCTTTAATTTGTTCATTTTTTCATAAATAGTTCCGAGGCCGAAGTGCGCATCGACATGCTTGGGATTTATTCTTAAGACCGCTTCGAATTCGTCCATTGCATCCTTTGCGTTGTTCTTTTTTGTATAAATCATCGCCAGATTATAGTGAGCAGATATATCAATGGGATTTATTTTCAAGACCGTCTTATACTCGCCTATTGCCTCATCCAACTTGTTCTGTCTTTCATAGATCATCGCAAGGTTATAATGAACCGATAAGAAATCAGGTCTTATTGTTGATGCCTCCTGGTATGCGCTTGCCGCCTCGTCCAGTCGGTCCGCATCCCCATAAGCTGCCCCCAGATTGAAATAAGCGAAGAAAATCTTCTTGTAGTCTGCATCATCCTTCAACGGCGCCAATTCAATTACTCGAGTCCATAACGACACACTGTTCTGCCACACATGGATTTGGTTCACTGTTAAATAGGAGATACAAACAAATGGGATAGATAGAATAACAATAGAGCCTATCTTAACGACTCTTGGTTTCAAACTGAAGTAGGTTGATATTTTCTCGATACTTACCGCGACACCAAGAGCCGCAAGCAAGAATAAACTGATGCT
>JBKQMP010000105.1:0-15443 GCA_052146665.1 Dissulfurispiraceae bacterium | reverse complement strand
GTCCAGATATAATAGTCTTTCCTGAACTAGCAATCACAGGTTATCCGCCTGAAGACCTTCTTTTGAAACCTCAGTTCATTGAAGACAACTTGACCACCCTGAGAGAGATTCAGCAAGAAATTGGCGATGTGGTGGTCATATTAGGCTTTGTAGATAAGAGGACTGATATATACAACGCCGCAGCCATTATCCATAAGGAGACAATCATCGATGTCTATCATAAGATCCACCTGCCGAATTATGGTGTTTTTGATGAGTACAGATATTTTCAGGCTGGAACGAGGTATCCCGTATACCAAATGGAGAATGCGCTATTTGGCGTCACGATCTGCGAGGACATGTGGTATCCTGAGGGGCCGGCAACATTCCAGGCATTGGAGGGTGCGGAGTTTATCATCAATATCAATGCATCTCCTTATCAGATCGGTAAATACAATTTCAGGGAAAAAATGTTGTCGTCCAGAGCCTCAGATAGTTGTGCAATAGTGGTATATCTAAATACTGTGGGCGGTCAAGATGAACTTGTCTTCGATGGACATAGCCTCGTTATTGACCAAAATGGAAGTGTCATAGCAACAGGAAGGGAATTTGAAGAAGACCTGATAATCGTTGACCTTGACCTTGATGCGGTATTTATGAAGAGGTTGCAAAACCCTCGAAGAAGACAGCAGGCAATCTCGCTCAGAAAAGAGTCTATCGAAAAGATATCGATACCGCGACAAATTACCAAGGAGCAGGTTAAATGGGCAAAGACAGCGGACATTCCCATTGCTACAAATGTCTACCGCTCTCCGCTTGTTATGGAAGATGAAGTTTATGAAGCCCTGGTGCTTGGCACCCGTGATTACATTCAAAAGAATGGATTCCACAAGGTCTGTATCGGGCTAAGCGGGGGCATTGATTCCTCGCTTGTTGCTGCAATCGCGGCAGACGCTATCGGCCATGACAATGTGGTGGGCCTTTTTATGCCGTCTTCCTTCACGTCCCAGGAAAGCAAAGAAGACGCCTATGAACTTGCAGAAAATCTCGGTATCAAAATAGTCGAGCTTTCCATTGACGAGATTCTCAGGACATACCTGACTGCATTGAAATCGTCATTTAGTGCCATGCCAGTTGATACGACAGAGGAAAACATTCAGGCACGAATAAGGGGCAACATCCTGATGGCGTTCTCAAATAAATTCGGATGGGTTGTCCTCACTACGGGGAATAAATCAGAAATGAGTGTTGGCTATGCGACACTTTATGGTGACATGGCAGGAGGATTTGCTGTCATAAAGGATGTACCAAAAATACTCGTCTATAGATTGTGCAGATGGAAGAACATGAAGACAGGCAGGAAAGTCATCCCAGAAAGAGTTTTGTCTAAAGATCCTTCGGCAGAGTTGAAGGCTGGCCAGAAAGATACGGATTCCCTGCCTCCATACGAGATTCTTGATCCCATACTCAAGGGATACATTGAAAGGGAAGAGAGTGTTGAGGAGATAGCCAAGCAAGGCTATGAAGAAGAGACGATAAAACGTGTGATCAAGATGATCGACAGCAGTGAATACAAAAGAAGGCAGTCTCCGCCTGGAATCAAAATAACGCCACGGGCATTTGGCAGGGATAGAAGGTTTCCGATAACAAATCGATACAAGAAATGGTAAGACTGAAACAAATCAAGTGCCAATAACCGGGGCCATTTGATGTGGACTTCGGCTTTTTTCTTTGTTGGGATTGGTATGTTGTCTTTGGCCACGCAAACTTACCTACTTGCCGGGGGCGTGAGAAGTTATAGATGGGATCATGTTGTCAGCGTGAAGTTGTGCTCATAGAAGGCATCTATTGTGAGAGAGGGCAGCGGCACGCAGCATATGGGGCTGAGTGGCACGATCGGGAATAGTAAAAAACTCATTTGAGAGAGAGGAGATAAGATGGAGAGATTTTCTATCGGAGAAATAATTGAACAGGCGGTTCAGACAGAAAGACTGGGATTCCAGTTCTACACTATGATGAAAGAGAGATTCAAAGACAACGAGAGGTTGTATTCGCTCTTCTCGACCCTTGCGCAAAAAGAACTCAGGCATGAAAAGACCTTCTCAGAGCTCAAAGGGATTGTTGCTGGAAGTGAACCAGAGAATTGGGAAGAGGTAACGCATTACATGAGAGCGATGGTTGAGTCGGAATTTTTTCTTGGCAAAAACAAGTCCCTTACGGCCATGGATAACATAAAATCGATAGAAGACGCAGTCACATTTGCTATAGGATTTGAAAAGGAGACCCTTCTTTATTTCTTTGGCATCAGGGATGCGGTGAGGGAAAAAGAGATTGTGGATGAAATCATCAACGAGGAAAAAAGTCATATAATGTGGCTGAGTGCTTTTAAGAGCAGTCTCTTGGAGAAGTAGCTCAGCATACAAATATCGTCGGGCTACTTGTGTCCACAAGAGGTCAATGATGGATCGCTTGCCTAGGGGGATGCTGTTGTCCGGCCTTCGCTGATTTAGCAGGTCGAAAATTGGCCAATGATTTAAGAGATAAGATGAGAGGAAGCTCTGCAAAATGCCTCCAGGAAAATTGTACATTGTTTCAACACCGATAGGAAACCTTGAGGATATCACCATCAGGGCGGTAAGGATACTGAAAGAGGTTGATCTTATTGCTGCTGAGGATACGAGGCGTTCCCTTAAGCTACTCAACTTCTTGGGCATATCAAAACCTCTTTTGAGCTACTGGTCCGAAAAGGAAAAAATCAAAACTGCAGAGATTATCGAGAGGCTCCGCGTAGGTCTTTCTGTAGCGCTTATATCAGATGCCGGGACACCGGGGATTTCAGACCCCGGAGCCTTATTGGTGAGCAGTGCGATTGAGGAAGGGTTGTCGGTAGTTCCCATACCTGGACCATCTGCACTGATTGCTGCGTTATCTGTATCAGGCCTTCCCAGCGACGAGTTCACTTTTTTAGGATTCCTGCCCTCGAGAGCGGCCCAAAGGCAGAAAAAATTGATCGAGTTAGCACTTGAGTCAAGGACGCTTATTTTTTATGAGGCACCGCATAGAATTGTTGATACACTATTGGACGTGAAAGAGATTTTTGATGGAAGGAAGGCAGTCCTTGTTAAAGAAATAACTAAGTTCTATGAGCAAGTAGTGCGAGGCACGATCGCAGAAGTTCTTGCGACGCTGAAAAGCGGGACAATTGCGGGAGAGTACGTCTTGCTTGTGGAAGGAAAAGCGAGAGGCACCTCTACAATCGATGAAGCAGTGGATGAAATCAAACTATTCATGAAAAAAGGCAAGGGCCGAAAAGAAGCAGCGCGTATTGTGGCTGACGCATATGGTTTGAGTAAAACAGAGCTCTATGACAGGAGTCTACGCTGATTTCAGCTTTTTTTGATATTTTCATACATCTTGACAAGCATTTGAATATAATCATCCAGAATTATGGAACCTGGACATATTTAATTCTCACTCTCATCATCTTTTGTGAGACCGGCCTCGTGGTCACCCCGTTTCTTCCTGGCGATTCGCTACTCTTTGCAGCGGGCACTTTTGCGGCTACAGGGCCGCTGGAAATCACCATATTATTTGCGCTATTGAGCGCAGCTGCGGTGGCGGGAAACACACTTAACTATCAAATTGGTTATCTTACGGGTCCTAAGGTATTTGGCAAGAAAAATGCGCGCTTCCTGAAAAAAGAATATCTGGACCGGACTCAGCGTTATTACGAAAAATATGGCGGATTGACCATTGTCATTGCGAGATTCGTCCCAATCGTTCGAACATTTGCACCCTTCTTGGCAGGTGTGGGGAAAATGGCATACTGGCGCTTTGCCGGATATAACATGTTAGGGAGTGTAGCGTGGATATCCGTGTTTATTTTCGGAGGCTACTACTTTGGCAATCTGCCTCTCGTAAAGCAAAATTTTACACTCGTGATCTTTGCGATTATCCTTATATCTATCCTTCCTAGCATGATTGAATTCTTTCGCCATCGCCGTTAATGTCTATTTTTTTAGAAGTGTGAAAGATCGATAATCTTCAGGAAGGTATTGCTCGCTTAGCTATTAATACATTCCTCTGATAACTAAAGAATCTGGGTTGACGCGTTACTTATGTGGTAAAACACCCGATATCCGCTAGAAGATATGACTTCTGCCTTCTTACCTGGCGTCTCTTCAGGGCCCGAGAGTAATTGAGCGAGCCTTACAAGGCCGCGTACTAATCTGAGCTAAAACTCTGCGAAGTGCCATGGAGAGTAATGTTAATGGCAGATCGTATCGATTGGCAGAATCTGTAAAACACATCAGTCGCCTCTATCTTTCGCTTTCCACGGCAATCTTTGAACATCTGCCTTCTTTGACCAATTGATAGCTCCATCTGGACGCCTATGTTTCGACGATTTCGATTACAGATGTTCTTTGACGACATTCCACCCAGACAAGTCCCGGAAGCGGTGTTCAAGCGGAAACCATTCATGGTTAACTCTTCATTAATATGTTGCTTAAGCCGGGTATCCAGTCCACCGACAAGAGTGACTTGATCCTCGTTCTTACATCCGTGAATAGTTATTAACCGGTCAGCCTTCTGCGCCATGGTCAGCGCCTGCGGGAGTTCGTAATTATCGCTTCTGATGTGCAGTCGCCAATTACCACCTGTCCTTTTGCCTTCAAACAGGAACAGTGAATAATCATCGCCTGCTATTTGACGTGCAACTTGAGAAGTTCCAGGCTCAATGGCACCACCATGTGGAGCCATTATTAGTACTGGGCACTGTCGCGCTGAGACGCAAATATCATAATCCACTTCCATACGCTCGCCCAAAAAAAGATGGCCGAAACTTTGATAGTAGTCATACATTGCGGAATTTTATCTCTCTAGAAAACTGGACATCAAAATCGGACAGTATGCTTCGGCGCATCCATGTCCGCTGCAAGCATATACATGAGCTTTTGTACTAAAACCACATCAGTTTTTCAAAGTCTGCGGATGGGACACGTAATGATATATTTCCCCTCCAGGGGCACCTCTCCATAGAGGATCCCTCAAACTCGCTGCCGGACTCATCGTCATTTTTTTCGATATCGAGATAGAAATGAATCTCGTCATTTTCCTTCGCCTTGATGTCGGTAAAAGGAATTTCGATCTCGAAAATATCTTTTGCTGCGACATTTTCTATAGATTTCACGATTACCCAAGCGTCTGACACCTTTTCGAAGAGTGTCGCAGTTTGAGATTTCTTTTGCGCACCAAAGATCACTTTGAAGGTGGTGCTGCTGATTATATTGATGTGAAGATAGAAGCCGTCCTTCATTTCATTGAATGGCGTCGAAAAATCAATTCTCAAATACAGGTTGTCTTTGTTAAAGCCGTAATAAATTGTCGAAAGGAGGCTTTCCGACCTGTGCATGCTTCCACCGGTCCTCTTTACATCGACCACCGCGCCCTGATGCCATTCAAAATAACTTGTCACAATACCGTCTATTTTGGGATAGATAAACCCGCGGGCCTGTGTGGAAGGGATGATACTTCTGTCTTTCAATAGTATAGGAACGTAGAGATATTGTGGTAAATCCTTCTCTATTATCTGATACACCTTCATGAGATTTCTTCTGAAGAGTTCGTCAAAATCCGCCTCCGTCTCAGTGGAATGCTCGTCACCATACCACCAGTTCCAGTCGCTCCCCTCTGCAGCATAAAGCGCCTTCCAGGCAATGGAAAGATCTTTTTCAGGGTGTGTATCTTGGAATCTTTTGAGATCGTCCCTTGTCTGTGTGAGGTAATCCCATGCAAGATTGTCCTCTTCGTGCCCTATCCATATGCTGAAGTTTGCATCGATCCAGGAGCCCGCATGAATTCGCGGCAGAGGGTCTCCCGGGCCGTGCTCCTTTATAAACTCCGAGATGGTCACCGTTCTCAATCTGTTGTCATCGCTGAGCAAACGGTAGAGTGCAGCGAGAAAGTCGTGACCGTCGTTCTCATAATATTCCCAGGCATTTTCACCATCGAGGATTATGGAGACGAGATATGGGCGATCATCAGGCAGCGTATTTCTAATTTGCAATAAGTTATTAACAAAGTCCTCAGCAGCCTTAGACGGCTTCCATGATGAGTAAACGAATCCGATAAGATCTGAGAGCTTACGATCCCTGAAGCATATGGTAACCCCATTAAATTCATACGGTCTGTAAAGGGCCGATGAGTCTATCAGCTGTCCTTCATGGCTCCGTAAAGGCCGCTGCAGGGATCTGGCCAGCACTTCCTCATCTGTCGCTATCCAGCGGATGCCCTCAGCTCCAATCGCCCTGACAATGTCTTCACTCACAGAACCTTCTGACGGCCACATCCCGGATGGCCTATAGCCGAATACTTTTTCAAAATAATCGATTCCCATTTGAATCTGCTTTATGGCATCTTCAGGATGGGCAAATCTCTTTCTGGGCAAGGGCGCACTTGGCATTGCAATACTCGCGGCGTCAGTATCCCATAGCAAGGGCAGTATAGGATGGTAGAAGGGAGAGATGGAGAGTTCTATTTGTCCTTCTTGACTCAGTTTCTTATACTCTGGAATGATCTCTTTCAGAATGGCGATTTGTCTTTCAATCAGCCGGTGCTTTTCTTCTTCCGTGAACCCCTCTCCTTTGTGTAAAAGACCCGTGAAAAAAGGGTCGCCTTTTCTGAACATCGGGTCTATCCAGCTGAGGTTGAACAAGACCTGGAGGTCTCTGATATCACCCTCGGTGAAATATTTCAACACCCTCGCAGTGTCTTTTTTTGAGAATCTGAACCCTCTCTTGGTCAGCAGTTCATAGTATCTCGGCCAGGGCTTGATCATATTTTCCCAGTTTGCGAAGAAGAAGTTTTCTATAATGAAGAGCCTTTCATTTTCGGACAACTCAGTGGGGTTTTTGAGTGACAATTCCAGGTACTCATCCTTTGCATTGTTCTCTACGTAATCGGTCAGCTGCTCAAGAAGTGAAGGGACAAGATTGAAAGTCTGACGAATCTTCGGAAATTCTTCGAGGATTTTTGCCATGTCGAGATAATCTTTTATACCGTGCAGCCTCACCCAGGGAAGCCTGTAGACGCCAGTGAAGGGATCTTTGTAGTATGGCTGGTGCATGTGCCAGAGGAATGCGACGCACAGGGCGTTATCTCCCATCGTCTTGAAATTGGAAGATGTATTCTTCGGGTTTCGCCAACCCATATTCTTCGCGGGCGTATTTTTCTATGAAGAAGGGGTCTTTTCTTAAGGCCTCCACCTGCGATTTTAAAAGTTTATTGTCCCTTTCTATAAGGGAGAGCTCTGTGTCCAGCTTATCTGTTTTTTTCTTGAGGTCGTGATATTTTATCAGGCCTTTATGGCCGAAAAGCATTAAGCTGATGCAGACAAAGACCAGCAGAATTAAGGCAAAAAAAATGCAAGTGCGCCTTTTCTGCTCAATGATAACCTGCTGTCTGAGGTTTCTTGGTTTGATTTTTCCCTGCATCTGTTAATCCCCTGCTATTTGAAGAGATTGTAAAACGCTTCCTTGCCCCGGAATAGGGCCGATTCTCCGAGTTCATCCTCTATCATAAGAAGTCTATTGTATTTTGCTATCCGCTCACCTCTTGACAGAGAACCAGTCTTTATAAAACCTGTATTGCACGCAACCGCGAGATCAGCGATAGTGGTATCTTTTGTCTCACCAGACCTGTGTGATATGACCGCCGTATAGCACGCGCGTTTTGCCATCTCAATAGCATCCAAGGTTTCTGTCACAGTCCCGATCTGGTTGAGCTTTATGAGGATTGAATTTGCTATCCCCTTTGTTATGCCTTCTCGCAGAATCGCGGTATTGGTGACAAATAAATCATCTCCAACGAGTTGCACCTTTTTCCCTAACTTTCTTGTCAGGAGTTCCCATCCTTGCCAGTCATTTTCTGCTAATCCATCTTCTATTGATAGTATGGGGTATTTTTCGATTAATCTCTCATAGTATTCGATGATGCCGGATGATTCGACCATCTTTCCTTCAAAGCGGTAGTGAGCGTTCTCAAAAAATTCTGACGATGCGACATCAAGGGCTAAGAATACTTCTTTGCCGGGGGTATAGCCACTTTCCGTAATTGCTTGGGTAATGATGGCAAGTGCCTCTTCATTATTTGTCAGATTTGGGGCAAAACCACCTTCATCACCAACTGAGGTGCTAAAGCCTTTCTTCTTCAGGAGTGTCTTTAAGTTATGGAATATTTCCACGCCGGCACGAAGCGCTGAGCTGAAGTCTTCAAGCCCGGCGGGCATGATCATGAACTCCTGGATGTCAAGATTATTGTCCGCATGGGCACCGCCATTGATTATATTCATCATGGGAACCGGCAGTTCCTTCGCGTTGCAGCCACCGATGTAACGATAAAGCGGCAGCCCCGTTTCATTTGCTGATGCATCACACACAGCTATTGATACGCCGAGGATTGCATTGGCGCCAAGCCTGCTTTTATTCTCAGTCCCATCCAACTCGATCATTATGTTGTCAATGACAGCCTGCTCTTCTGAGTCCATGCCCCTCAATCTGGGCGCTATCTCTTCATGAATGTTTCTTACCGCTGTCAGCACGCCCTTGCCCTGAAATCTTTTTTTATCGCCGTCTCTCAGCTCCAAGGCTTCTCGCTTTCCTGTAGAAGCGCCAGAGGGGACAATTGTGCTGCCCATTACGCCACTATCCAGAAACACCTCAACTTCAACTGTCGGATTCCCTCTTGAATCCAAGACTTCGCGTGCGTATATGTCTACTATCTCTCCCATGTCCTTCTCCTTGTATGAGACGTTAAGTTTCCCAAAGCAATAAGTGGACAGCATGAAATGCAGGTTAAGGAGTCAAGAGATTTACTGACACTCCTCCTTTTTTTTGCATGCCTTTCACTATCCACCGCATGACGTTCATTATTATCTATTTCTCGGTGCATGAATCGCCTCGCCGTGCACATCTTCTGATGCCTCCATGATCCCTTCCGAGAGGGTTGGATGCGCATGGATCATATCAGCAACCTCTCTTACGGTCAGTTTGGCCTTCATTGCAAGTGCTCCTTCATGCACAAGGTCGGCGGCATGAGGTCCTATTATATGCACTCCTAATACCCTATCTGTCGTTGCGTCAGCAACGATTTTAAACATGCCCGTTATCTCTCCAAGTGCATGTGCTTTGCCAAGCCATCTGAACTGAAAATGTCCTGTCCTTATAGCGATCCCCTTGGCGAGCGCCTGGTTTTCTCTGAGTCCGACAGAGCCTATCTCAGGGGAGGTAAAGATGCCCGCTGGAATTATCGAATAGTCAATGCTCTTCTGAATCCCGCACGCATTATATGCTGCGACGATACCCTCCTTTGACGCCTTATGGGCGAGGAGCATACCTCCTGTCACGTCTCCAACAGCATAAAGGCCCTCTATGTTGGTTTCCAATTTGTTGTTGACTACTATTTCTCCACGCGGCCCTCTGATCACTCCCACCGCTTCGAGACCAAGACCCTCAGCATTATAAACCCTTCCGACAGACACAAGGACTTTTTCAGCTGATACTTCTCGGCCGCCCTCCAGATAGACACGTATTCTGTCGTTCTCCCTTTCGGCCTTCTCAATCTTGGCAGAGGTCAAAAGACTTATCTTTTTCTTTTTCAGCTCTCTTTCCAGTATATCAGATATCTCGTGGTCTTCTGTGGAAATTGCCCTTGGCATCATTTCTATCATAGTAATTTCAGTGCCAAGCTCTCTAAAAAGACAGGCAAATTCACAGCCGATTACTCCGGCACCTATGATGATTAAGCTTTGTGGTATGGATTTTATGGTCAATGCATCATCGCTTGATAGTATCAATTTCTTGTCGAAGGGGAACAGAGGCAAATGGGCAGGGCTAGAACCAGTCGCAATGATTATCTCATCAGTGTCTATCGTTTCCGTTGAACCGTCTTTCTTCAGAATCTCAACTTTTTTAGGATTGCAGAGTTTCCCCCTACCTTCAATGAGGTTGATTCCCCACGTCTTAAAAAGGGAACGAATGCCCTTTACCTGTGTCGCAACAACCTTGTTCTTCCTCTCCATCATTTTGGAGAGATTTGGGAAAACCTGTCCAGACGTGTCTATACCAAATTCTCCCAAATTTCTGGCCTTGTGTAAAATATCCGCAGATGCAAGGAGTGTCTTTGTGGGAATGCAACCCCAGTTAAGGCATGTGCCGCCAACTTCATATCCTTCTATTACTGTTACTGATGCCCCGAGTTGGGCTGCCTTCAACGCGGCAACATAACCTCCCGGTCCAGCTCCAATTATTGCCAGTCTCATTTGTCTTCTTCTAGCTGTCCTTCGTATTGTTCCGCGTCAATTAGATCATCAAGCTCACTTGCATCATCCATCTCAATAATCGCTATCCATCCTTTACCGTAAGGGTCTTCATTAATGATCTCGGGTGAATCTGCCAGCTTTTCGTTGACTTCGATGATCGTTCCGCTTACAGGGGCGATTACCGCTGAGGTTGCTTTTGTAGACTCAATCTCTGCCATTTCAGTGTTGGCTTCCACCTGACTATCGATTTCGGGAAGATCTAAATAGACGATATCACCTAATGAATCCTGTGCATAGTCAGTTATCCCCACGGTTGCTTTCTTACCCACCACTTTGACCCAAGTGTGTTCTTTGTGGTATTTGAAATCTTCTGGATTCATATTTTCCTCCTAACGGTCAATATTTGAAGACTAACAGACAGGGCAGTAAATGTTGTTTAATTAACATGGTTCAATAGTTCTTTGTCAAGGGGAAAGAATGATGATGCCGCATTGGTTTCAAGCTCCTAAGTCTCCTTTTTTTTCTTCAAACTCCTCTCTCTTTATCTCTCCCCTAGCATACCTTTTTTTGAGGATTTCAAGGGCTGATTCAACTGGCTGGTCTCTGCCTTGCTTGAATTTCACCAAGAGCCCCAGATATCTTATGAGAAGGAATACAAGCACCATGATGCCAAACCAGAGGGCAAACCAGAGGACACTCCAGAACCATCCTATCCCGTAGGACCAGCCCATCATACCGGGTTCATATCCTCGCCATTGTGCAAACACGGATTGACCGGATGCCAGGACGGCGCACTCAATGCCAAAGAGCCAGAGTAAGGCGGTTTTCATTTTATTCCTCCTCGCCATCAGCTTGTTTTACTCTTAAGAGTACAACAACTCTCCTATAGATGCAAGATTAGCAGACAAAATTACCTTGATTTTTAACTTATATTTTTGCTATATACTAGAGCATCTTTGTTGATAAATTGTCAGAAAGTTGGACAGATATGTTCAAACCATACAAGAAGAGGAGGATTACATGAAACAGCCGTTGACGAGGGCCAAGCCAAAAAACGAACAGAAAATCTACAGGCTTATCTATCTCGCGTTACTCCTTATAGCAGTACTGTCGTTATCTTTCTTGCAGAGTGAAGACGCCTTTGCTACCGAGAACGGGGGGGGCGCTTATCCAAATGGCGCTGAGGATTTTATGTCGGGCGCGGTGCCTCCACCGGGTACATATTTTCTAAATTACCTGACCTATTACACGGCAAATAAGTTCAAAATTAAGGACGATGGGGATATTCCAAATTTCGAATTGCATGTGACCGCAGAAATATTGCGTCTGCTTTATGTTACGAAAGAGCAGGTTCTAGGAGGATTTTGGGGGATGCACATATTTTTACCTTTTGTTGACGTAGATGTCACCCTGCCGGCCGGCAGTCAGAGCAAATTTGGTCTTGGGGACATAATAGTGGATCCTTTCATATTATCCTGGCATTCAAAAAACTGGCATTTTGCGACTGGAATTGATATTTACGTCCCGACGGGGAGTTTTAACACAGACAACCTTGCAAATCCAGGATCAAATTACTGGACCTTCGAGCCCATTTTCGCTTTCACATACCTTAGTGACAGCGGCATAGAGGTATCGAGTAAATTTATGTATGACTTGAATACCAAGAATAATGATACAAATTATTTGTCAGGCCAGGAGTTCCACTTTGATTATACCGTTGGCTATCACTTCGACAACTGGAGCGTGGGAGTGGGCGGCTATTACTACAAGCAGGTCACTGACGATACATTGAATGGCACTACAGTTGGCCCTGATGGTTTCAAGGGGCAGGTCTTCGCTATCGGGCCGCAGGTCAAATATGATTATAAGAATATGAGTTTTATACTCAAATACCAGAAAGAAATGGCCGTGGAGAACAAGCCTGAGGGCGATAAGCTCTGGTTTAAATTTGTTTATGCGTTCTAAAAAATATAGATTGGCTTCGGACAGTGTATACTGTGGGGGGATGACCACAACGCCCCCTTTTTTTCATTGTAAACTTGACCGTGAGTTCTGTCAGTCTCTCACGCACAGCAGAATTTCATAGGCACAATTACAGTATTGCGTTACTCCTCTATCCTGAAAATCTTTTCCTGCGCAAGCTTGTTGCTAAAGCTGTTGACCGCAGCGCCGAGTCTATCTTCATCCACTGATTCAAAAGTAATCATCACTCTGTAGTCTTTATTATCCATGACAGGATAAGAGCCTATCTTAACATCCTGAAAATTTTTTACTACTTCATTTAAAAGTGGCGCAGCAACTGCTTCATATTCTTTGATATAGACTTTCTTAAGTGACATTGGCTGCTCGTCAAAAAAGTTCGCTATGGCCAAGAATTTCTTCCTTAGAAGATCGGGTATTCCAGGAAAGATATAAATGTTCTTAAAGACTATGAGAGGCAATAAGGTGGTTTCGTCGATAATGAGTTCCGCGCCCTCAGGAACTTGTGCCATCTTGAGCACCTCAGGGGTAAGGCGATCTCTGAATTTTTTGCTGAGTAACTCTTTCAAGTGGTCATCAATAACAGGATTTACATTAAATGCCTTCGCTATCCCTTCGATAGTAATGTCGTCATGGGTTGGTCCTATTCCGCCGGAAGTGAATACGTAGTTATATTGGCGGGAGAATTCCTTCGCTTCCCAGGCGATTTCACTGATATCATCCGGTATTACTGAGATGCGACGGACATCTATGCCGGATGACCTCAACTCCTTTGCAAGAAAGAAGGAATTTGCGTCTTGAACCTTTCCGGAGAGGATCTCATCTCCTATGATGATTATGCCTGCGGTCTTTGTCATGAAATAGCCGTGTCTTATATAAAGTCTCGCAACACTTTATACAGAACTGAGAAGTCGAGGTTCTCAGAATCTTTTGTGAGAGCCATTGCAAAAAGTTCTTTGACAACACTGCCTGTGAAAAGGGGTCTTCTCAGGTTCCTTGCCAAGTCCTGCAGGTAATGCAGATCTTTGTAAATAAGAGCAGTCGAGAATTGAGTGGTAAAATCATCATTGATTAGCTTTTCTCTATTCGCATTTAATACCGTGGAGCTGCCTGCTCCCGCCGCCAGGATCTCCAGAACCAGTTTTTTTTCTAGTCCCACATCTTCCCCAAGGGTTAGGGCTTCTGCGATAGTTGCCATAAAACAGCCTAACACAAGGTTATTAATGAGCTTCATCTTGGTGGCGAGGGCTTGTTTTTCTACAAAGAAGATGTTGTTACCAATTATCTTGAGAAAGGGGAGTGCCTTTTCAAAGGCGTTTCTTTCTCCGCTGACTAAAACAGTGAGGTTTCCTTGTTGAGCCGGGACCACGCTTCCTAGGACAGGCGATTCGAGATAACTAGCACCATGCTCTTTGATAATCTCGTGAAAGGCGGTTACCGAATCAAAATGATTTGTGGAAGTGTCAATGATGATCTTTCCCTTGCAGTCACCCTTCAGGAATCCCTTCTCGCCTGACATGACAGCTTTGACCGCTTCGCTGTCAAATAGGCTTAAGAACACAAGATGAACCTGTGAGAAGAGGTGAGCGGGGCTAGTTGCGACCCCCGCGCCGAGATCAGACACCTTATCCTTCGTTCTATTCCACACAATAAGGTCAACGCCTTCCGAGATCAGCCTTTTTGCCATTGCTCTACCAAGGTTACCCAATCCAATAAATCCTGCTCTCATGGCAGCCCTCCTTGAGACATTATTATGCAGATTGAATCAAAAAAAATGTGCAAATGTGCATTCATTGCTCTATTAACAAAATCGTTCATGACAGGGTAACAGCGTTGAGAGACGCATGCTGAGATCCGAGAAAAGCAGGCCAAGACAAAAAACACATGGCCATGGAACTCACAAAAAATGGCGTGCCCTCAAGGATAATCTCAAACCTCTGACACTTTCTGGAGAGGAAAAGGGATAGCATCAGAAGTGTCATGAATGGACCTGTAACGATGGGGAGGTGATGATTACGGGAATATCCAGACGCTAGGCAAGGGAACGCGATAATTGAGAGAAGGTCTCTTGGTCTCGATAACGACAGAATTTGGGCAAAATTGGCGTATCTATTGTTGATCCTACATGGGAGAAGGTTTCCCTTGTTTCTTTCCTCTCGCCCTTCCAATCGTGGCCACCTCCTGTAAACGAAAAGGCAGATAAGCGATAAAGTGTAAGAGTCAGCTAATGGATTCAGAAACATTGTGAACCACCCGCCACTTAACTGCCTGCGGCAGTTGAAGTGGGGGCTTCTTTGCGTATCATCGACCGCTGCGTTTTGCGGGTACTGCCCGCTATACGTCTTACGATGGTCTCCACGCACGTAACTTCGGACCGTCCCAGCCCTAGTTGAGAATCGCTCTTCTGTTTCCGAAACGCCACGGTCTTCTTGCCCTTCGCTGTGATCTCACCATTGCGCAACATCTCGATTCCACGTCTCTTAATGACTAACGAGGCATTGTAATCAGCATTGAGCGTGAGGCCACACTTCTGGCATGTGAATATCGCCTGGGTTTCCCGATTATCGGGGTGAATGTGCCCACAAAGGGAACATTCCTGCGATGTGCCGTGTGCCGGTATTTTAATCGTTAACTTTTCTTTCTTGAGGCCTTTGTATCTCGAAAACGTAACAATCCTGCCCCACATTGAGTTAAGAATCGACTTATTGAGGCCAGCCTTCGCTCTCGCACCGTTCTTAAGAAACTTACCGTTGCTATCCATCTTTACTTTCGGTCTCCTGACCATGTTGCAGACCGATAAATCCTCGAAGATGTTTACCTGCGCAGTATCCTCTACAATGGCACGGCTGATCTTATGTGCACGGTCCTCACGAATATTGCCCTCCTTTGTGTAGGTCTTGCCGATCCTCGCCTTAGTGACCTCCCTGCGCTTTGAACCTTTGCGCTGTTTCGCAAGTTTCCTCTGTAAAGCCTTTCTCAACTGTTGCGCTTCCACCATAGACTTCTTTTCCGCCTCAGTGAAATCGTACCCTTCCCCATTGCTCATAACGACAGGGATAACCACTCCTCTGTCGCAGCCATTAGCTATGGAATTCAGTTCCTCCTCAGTCAATCCTGACAAGTACTCGATCAACTTCTCCTCACTCATAAGGGGTGGCGTATCCTC
>JBKQMP010000104.1:0-15681 GCA_052146665.1 Dissulfurispiraceae bacterium | reverse complement strand
TTACTCATGGCAACAGGGATCACCACCCCTCTGTCACCACCGTTCGCTATTGAATCCAGTTCTTCCTCAGTCAACCCTGAGAAATACTCGATCAACTTGTCCTCACTCATAAGCGGTAACGTATCCTTGGGAAGTTCGGCATCCCCATAACTGAACGACACATGCCACTGGTTATTGTGTCGGCTAATACAAATGCTCTTAAACAGCTCCTACGCTCGGTGAGCTGTAAACTTGAGCTCCCCAACCATGAACCTCTCAGTGCCGATTATCAGTCTATGTTCCTTCACAAGACCTTCGTTGACCTCTGTTGTTTGGCCTGTCGGCATAAACTGAAAAAGTTCCTTAGTGAGTAACACTGTCTGTCTGCCGTGCCTCTTTTTCCGGGATGGTCTCTGAGACAGCCCTTTAAAGAACCGCGCGTATGCCTGCATGAAACGATAGGCCCCATTACGCAGGATCTGCGATGGCACCTCGAACAGCCATGGGGTCAGCTCGTCGTCCTTGAACTGACTGTATTGCTGGTCAATCGGAGCCTGCACACCGGTCAGGGTAAGCGCATTGTTACGGAAGGTGCGGAAGTAAAGATCTTCCTCCACCTTTGAGTTGTAGACAAACCGCTGGCAGCCAATCCAGCAATTTAACACTGCTGATTGCTCCTTATTTGGGTACGCCCTGAATTTGACTCCGCTTGCCATATAGTATATTCCTATGATTTATTTAATTGCATCAAAAAGCAAGCTCCGGCTCTTCTTATATGATTGAGCACCCCCTATCACATTAATGAGTTGCGGCGCCGGCTGATTGACCCCCTCCTGGCCCACAGCCTAGAAGGGGGAATGCGCAGCCATCAGTTCAAGTAACAAGGGTTGCAAGATCCCCTGCCTTTTTTGTGGCTTCTTTAACTATCGTGTTCAAAAATGATGACTTGATCGACTCCCTTGCCATCGCTGCTTTAAAAAGTGGAGACCTTTCTATGAGCCTGACGACCCTCGCCATTGCTCGATGACTGAACTTCCCAGGGTCGTCAAAGAGCAAGTCAGACAGCTTGCCTCGCTCAATGGCCATCGCAACTCTCTGGTCAAAAACAGTCTCCGGCACAATCACTCTTTGAGGGCGAGACTTCATAGTTGCTGCGCCAAACTTACATTTCGTGCTGCACACACCGCATCCCAGGCAGGCATCTTCTGAAAGAACAGCCCATTTTTTCGTCATGTCGCCTTCTTTTTTCGTATCAATCCTAATCGCACCTGCCGGACATACCTTGGCACATTCGCCGCAACCTTTACATTTGGAAAGGTCGATATTCATTATCCAGTTTGATGTAACAATACCTGGATGAAGCTCAAAGGTTTTTAAGGCCCTCATCACGTGACAGCAGCAGCCACAGCAGTTACAGATAAAAGTCACCTTGCGCTGAACATTATCCCCGGTCTGAGCAAGACCAGCCTCTTTACACTTGCCTAGGATATTCATAGCTTCAGTCTTAGTTATAGACCGCGCAATTCTATTCCGGCTTAAGCTCTCTGCTGCAATATTGAAGGTGAGACACGTTTCTGCAGGCCTATCGCAAGCCTGTCCAAGATGTTGCGCCGTGTGATGACACTGGCAAAGCCCTACTGATATTGAAGATGCGGAAGAAATAATGTGAGTTGCCCTTTCCCAGTCAAGGATTTCAGTATGATCGATTCCCGGAATAGCCTCCTCCCTGACTAAAGACCGCGTGAGTTGTGTCCGGCCATGAAAATGTGTGCGGGCAAAGCTATCATTCTCGTAGAAATACTTTTCAAAAAGATCAGATAGCTCTTTCATCGGCATGTCAGGCCTGATGCGCATGAAGGTCATCTCAAAAAAGCCGATGACAACCGGGTTAAGGGTAAAATAGCGCCGGCCGTTGTGCTCTATGTCAAACACTAATCCTCGCTGAGCCATCTCCGACAATTTGCTGTCCAGCTCATCTTTATGGATTCCGAGATTATTCGACAGGGTTTCCAAGGAGGTAAAGTTGTGCGGGAGTTGACAGACCAACTCTGCTTCCGCGGGAGAAAACAGCACACGTAAAATTTTCAGAAAGGTCGGTGAAGCGGGAGCGCCCTGAACTTTTTGATCCAGCCTTTGCTGTAAGATACGATATGGTTTTTCAGGATTACTAATGTGACCCATGATATTCTTATTATGTTTCCATCTTCGGCTGTTCAGCCGCCCTTTGCTGAGATCTGCCGTTCCCCATCCCACTCACGAAGAGGTTGGCTTCATTAGGAATAATACTCTCTAAGTCCAGCATATTGCAAAATGCTCTGCAGATTGCCGCACGTGCATTTATTCTTTCTCCATGAGAAGCGCGGGGTTCACCCAGTGGCTTTGCCCGTTCTCTAGTAGTCAAAATGCCATCTTGAGTTGACTGGTTTTTTGAACCCATTTTATTCGGCGCGTAATACCGCCACAAACCTAAATAGATAGCGTCGCTAGAGAAACAAGACACTGTTTTCAGAGACTGGTACAGCTAACACCTGCCAACATGCATCGTAGTCATCTCCTTAAGCATGTCACTTTCCAATTGGAACATTGGACCGCTTTTTCTTAGCGCCCTCTATCTCAGGATAACTCACCTTCATTACCTGATATAATATAGTGCTGATTACTTCTTTTGTTAGCAAATATTGGACAGGCTTAAAGGTAAAAGGAGAGGTAAATGATATCCTGGTTACTGCTACAGTTTCGGTTGAGATGTAGGCCGATGCCACCGACTAGCCCAGCTCCTAGCACTGTTGCTGAGATCGCCAAGCGCATTGGCGTGGCCTTGCCGGTGATGGTGTTGCTGTTGCCACTGATTCCGATGCTGGTCGATGGCGTCTGGGCTTTATCAACATGTAGCCAGGGGGATGCTGTCCGGATCTGGAGTGCGCCCTTGATAGCGCGGCCGGGGGAGAAGCTGGAGATTGTGGCCGTGGCCACCGACGGCGAGTTGTCCGAACTACTGGTCACTGACCCTGTGGGGCACCGTAGCGAACTGCCGACCGTAAATGGCGGTGGCCCGCCGTGGAGCCTTCGTGGTGTGATTGCCGCACCGATGGCCGGTCGCTACCGCATCGAGGCACAACGCTCCGGACGGGTGGCAGCCTGCAACGAGGTCGAGGTCGCTGGCAGAGCTGGCGAGCGCGGCAGCGGCGAATGGGATCTGGCCACCCAAGCGCTCTATGCGGCCTGGGTTGAATACCTCTTTGACGCACCACCCGATGTATCGTTGAGTTTCCCGTCCCTTGAACCGGTCCTGCGCGATCCGAATCGCAACTTCCTTTACGATTTTCTGCACAAAGGGGAAGACACCCAGTTCCCCGCCCGACCCGACTGCGCCCGCCTATCCTTTTTCCTGCGCAGCTACTTCGCTTGGAAACTCGGTCTGCCGATCAGCTATCGCCACTGCAATCGCGGGAGCGCCAATAGCGCGCCGCGCTGCGACGCTGCCGAGATCAGCCGTGGCTTTGTAGGCACTTTCGCCACAGTCGCGACCTTCCGCCAAGTCAGTCGCCGGATTATGGATCGTGTCAGCTCCGCGGGTGGCCGCACGGCGCTGAGTGACGAGGCTAGCGACTTCTACCCGGTAGCGCTGGATCGAGCGGCCCTGTGGCCTGGCACCGTCTATGCCGATCCATACGGCCACACCCTGATCATTGTCAAGTGGGTTCCACAGACCGCCCAGAGCAGCGGCCTCCTGCTAGCTGTCGACGCCCAGCCTGACAATTCGGTTGCCCGCAAGCGCTTCTGGGAAGGAAACTTTCTCTTTGCCCAGACCCCAAGCGCCGGCCCGGGCTTTAAGGCCTACCGCGTGCCAGTTCTCGCTGGTGCCATGAGGGGCTGGCGCCCCGAACCCAACAGAGCCCTCACTGAGAGTTCCGGTCTTCCCGCCTATGTGACCGAGCAAGCCAATCTCACGCCCGAGGCGTTTTACGTCCGCATGGAGCACCTCATCAACCCGCACGGGCTCGACCCGGAAGCCGCTTACGCGGCCGCCCTGGAGGCGCTGATGGAACAACTGGAAACTCGCGTGCGTTCGGTTGACAACGGCGAGAGCTACATGCGCACCCATCCCGGCACCGTCGCCCCGATGCCGCGCGGACCGGCCATCTTCGAGACTACCGGTCTGTGGGAGGACTACGCCACACCCTCGCGGGACATGCGCATTCTGATCGCCTTGAAGGTGCTGGCCGACCTACCCGAGAGGATCCGCCTCCACCCGGAGCTCTACTTGCTGCCCGGCGAGAGCCCAGCCGCCGCAGAGGCGCGCGTCGAGCTCCTCCACATCCAGCGTCTTAAGGAGCGTTTTATCTCCTACACCCGCAGCGACGGCAGCCCTTGGCGCTTGAGTCTGAGCGAAATCTACCAGCGCCGTTCCGGGCTGGAAATCGCTTACAACCCCAACGACTGCGTGGAACGCCGCTGGGGCGCCACCCCCGGCACGCAGGAATTCGCCACCTGCGGCCGCCAGGCCCCAGTCGAACAACGCGCACGCATGGAAGAATACCGCCCTTGGTTCCGCGAGGCGCGCCGGCCGGCGCGCTAACCACGAATGTTCTTCTTGATCGAGCATCGCGATTGGAATGTTTCACGGCACCGCACAGTGCGATAGGCGCCTGCCGGCCGTTAGCATGTCGAGCTCTTTCATGCTTGCAGACTCGTAATTCACTGAAGATGCTACTGAAGGTCAATCTAGGGACGATGTTGCAAACGTTGCATAACTGGCAGGACCCGAACAGCCCTCCATTTCTTCCTCTCATGGTTCAATAAGATTATTGAGATGAAGAAACGGGGTCGGGTCTTTGTCCTGCCAGTTAACGCTTCCATTATCTTAGGGCCTTGTAGCAATCTTCGCTTCTACTCTGCACAATCAGGAGAACACTTGTTAGCGCGGGCCATGAGGAAGACTATGCAGGAGATTCGTCTCATGAAAACAATCACTCTATCCTGTACTCCGCACAAAAAATCACTCAGACGCATCAAATAGATTCTTCTGATTTTTCCTATGCTCCACACTGGCTCCTTTTGTCACAAGTACAAGGTTTCTCCAGGAATTATGTGGTCACAGTGGAACCTACCGCATGAAGATACGTCAACTGCTCTTTTTATTTTGTCTAACTTCACCTGAGGAGAGAACAGCGTTTATCGTTCTTATTTCCAAGACTCTCTCCAAAGAATCAATGCAAGGCCTGATGGAATGAAAAAGCTGAGCTAACTTTCTAACATTGCTCAAGGGTGTCCAGCTAGCAAAGTTTTTTAGTTTATTAAAATCTGATTTCATCACGTCCCATTATGGATGAATATCTTCATGTTTCTTCTTCGCATGCTTGCGTTTAAAAATGTCATTTCACTTTTTTTTGCTTTGAATCCACTGGCTGCCGGATAATAAGATTAAACTCTCGGCGTTAAGCTGTCTCCATTGGGTAGAAGAGCAACTGCTAATCTTCTTACAAAGGAGGAGGTCAAGTACGATGGTATGTCCTAGTTTTAAAAAAGAATATGTCGGTATATGCATTGCTTCAAGAAAACCTTACATACCCAGCATTGCTGAAATGGAGCAATATTGTTTCACAAACTTTGGGAGGTGCTTGATTTTTATACTTAAGCCCTCTGCCGCAAATGAAGATGTCCCTAAGATCCAATACTTCTTGAAGAATGGGCATGGATAACTAATGTTCAATCCCCAGAGGCCTTCGAATCAAAGCCATAATAAAAACAGCAATTTGCTAGTGCGGCTTTTTCTGAAGGCCCTATCTTTCCTGTCCAAAACTTCAGGTCAAGTGACTCGTCAATTTTGATCAAATTATCTGATTCTTTAACGTAAGACATAACCGTTAATCCCTAGATCGTTGTAGTAATACCCGCCTTCTAAAAACGTATACCTTTGTGCCAGTCGTATTGTCTGCGCTAGACATTATTTCTGCGGTAATTGCATTAGAACTCGTACACTGAAGCTAGTTTAGTGCCAGGATGAACATGAGAGCTTTTTTGTGGCAGTGGGCATTCTAGAAGGCAGTAACTTCTTTTTTGCCACAGGCGTCCCTAGTTCAAGAGAACACGGGGAAATGAGCGAGAGATTCAGCAATTCTGTACTCTTTAAGGGTTACACGCTTCAGCAGTGCCTCATGTCGCAGGGTTGCTGCCTGACGTTTTCCCCTTTTAACCTTTCATAGAGTCTTATTGTCTTAATGCTGTACAAAAGAGGTGATGACATGAAGAAACGAATACAAAATATCAGATCCGCAATTCTTTTAGTGCTATTTGTTCCTGCAGTGTCCGATATTTTAATTGCTGCTGTCCAAATGCTTTTTTGTTGTAACCTTTCATATGGCCTTAGTGTCTATATCATGCAGAAAGGAGGTGATAACATGAAAAAATGGTTTCAGAATCTCGCTGCACTGCCGCTCTTGCTGGCCATGATAATCGTAGGAGGAGTCCATAAGGCAGATGCCGCCGACTTTGGGCACGGCCACAGGTCCTTTGCCGACATGAAGATAATAGCCTCACTCGGTCTCACGTCAGACGAGCAGACAGCTCTCGCAGCCGCTTTGTCCAACAATGGCCCAGCCGTCAGGACGGCTATGCAGGCATGGCATGCCGCAAGGAAACAGTTATATGCGGATCTTCAGGTTACACCGCCGGTGGGAGACACACTCGTCGCTGATGCTACCGCACTTGCTACTGCCAAGGCTGCGCTTCAAACTGCGCGTACACAACTCGAGTTCGCGCTGTCTTCAGCGCTTACGCCTGAACATCTCCAGCAACTCCAGGCAGATCTCACCTCTCAGTTTCAGGATGGATTGGATAAAAAAACCAATCGTCTTCTCTTTGGATATGCGATTCATCTGAAGAACCAGTAAGGATGGACTGGAGTGAACTCACTTCATCCGCGCAGATGCCGATGGGTGAACGCCTTGTCACTGTGTGAAGAATTCCCCTGACAAGGCGTTCTCCAAATTTGTATTGCCAAGATAACGCCCATAAAATTGAGGGACTTGGCATTGGACTTGTCATCATCAAAAGAAGTCTTGAAAAACATTGCGGATGGATATGGCCAGAAGGAAAGCTCAAAGAGGGAGCGACGTTTTATTTCACATTGTAAAACAACCCTAATACGCCCCTATAATCCCTTTAAGTACTATCTGCCACTTACGAAGGTTGCCGTCACACAAGCATAGCGAAGAAAACATTTGTAGTACGGCTTTTCAGTCAAAAACCTTTAGAACATGGCGGAGCCCGAGTGGGAGAGGGATTGGACAAACAGCGTGAACAGACCTCCTCAAGAAATGTGTTTAGTAGGATCAGACATTGTGATTTTGTCGTGGCGTTGGTTTTGCGGACTCATCGGTAAAAGAAACAAGAAGCCTGTGCAGGGTTTGGAACGAAAGACTAAAGGTAAAAAAAGGGGCTATGCACAACATTCCTTCCTCGACAACTCAGTATAGGGTTTCTGTGACAGAGGGAAGATTTCTCTATAAAATAAATAGTGATCGGGAATCTGACCGATGAAGGTTACGTCTAGTCATTGATATCAGTATTAGATGGCGTCCGAAAATAGCTGCAGAACGAGAGGGGCTTCGGTCATTCTATTTTAAACACCAAATCAAGAAAGAAAAGGGGTTCGCTATCTTTCCTCAATAAGAGAGCCTAGTCAGTTGCGTTCACTAACAGATATAAAGAAAGGAGAATAAACAGGAGACATGATACATTCTTATCCACATAATTTGGTAGAGATAATTCTTGAAAAATGGGGGACCGCTCAAGCTGGAACTGTTGCGGGCATTGCATCCACGGATGTCAAATACGGTCAGTTATCGGACTCTTCGATATTGGAAACGCTTATCTCCACATGTTATCAAGCCAGCATAATGCTGGAGGAGGAGAGACCTTTAAGATTCAGGCTTATGTTGCGAGACCCCGACAAGTTTACTGCAGATGATGGGCCACCCAACGGGTTGCACAGGCTTATCTTTAGTGCAGCACGCCCCTTCAATGAATATGAATTGCGAAAATTAGCGCCTGCAGTTGATTATTACGATTCACTGATCGGAGTTAAAGTAAATGACGGAGGAGCACTGCAAATTTGGGGTCTTATCCACTCAGGACGACGATGGATACAGGTAATAAGGGGAGGCAGTCTTGAATACTCACCGCTACCTGATTCGCTTGTTTTGTATGTGATACGCCCTGGGCAGATAATGGCATGTAAAGGCTCTGCAATGATCGCAATGCTAAACAGCGGAAAGATTTTCACTCCATCTAAAAGTGTTTTAAATTCTCGCTGGCTCACTGAGGGCCGTGCTGAGACTTCTATGGAACTCTGGAATCTGCATGAGGCGGCACGCGCACAAGCGAATGTGCCTTGGGCTCTTTTAGAAAGGAATTTTCCGAGCATGATAGCTCAGCAAGTCACCAAACGCATTATTAGCACAGTAGTCAATTCTCACCATGGAGGCACTATAATCTCTCTGTCCCCAGAAAGAGCATTGGAGGTGTATTCTCAAAATAAGAACTTAAACATTAAGTATCTGTTCAGAGAGGAAGAACCGCGGAACAGGTTTCGTAGACTGCTTGTTAAAATCATGGCCACTCTTGCGGAAAGTTATGGAGACCGGACACAGTCTAGTCGGACTGTAGGCTGGAATGAGTACGTCGCCAGCAAGAATGATATATTAAATCAGCTTGATGAAGCTGTCTTTGAATACGCGCATTTTGTTGCAGGGTTAACCGCTATCGACGGTGCTGTCATAATGTCACAGAGACAAGAACTCATTGGTTTCGGGGCAGTTATACTGGGTCCTTTGGACAAGGTTAGCGTTGTTGCACGATCATTGGATTCCGAGGGTGATCACACGGTATTGGAACCGGTCGACGTAGTGGGTATGCGGCACAGGGCTGTTTATCAGCTTTGCAATGAACTGCATGACACCATGGCAATGGTGATCTCCCAAGACGGACATGTTGATATTGTTAAATGGAAAAATGGCATTGTCACATGCTGGAATGTGTTGCCATATCCTCATTTTACTGAGAATACGGTCTTCTCTGATTGACGACTATATAATTATGCCGTATATAGTGTCATAGATTAATAACAATGCAACAGCACGCACTGGACCTCCTCCGATGGCCTCGCAAGTGTTGAACACCCTAGGAATCAGAAGGCTTTGACGCCTTATAGTAGACGTTAAGATCGGGAAGTTAATGAGAACGGCTGATTAATCTCGCTCTGATATGCGTTTCATCATGTATTCTTAAGCCTAGATCTTCTAATGATACAGAAGATTTTTATGGGTAATAGTCACCCTGTGAAAATAGTGCTGATGCTGGGTGGTCGGTGAGGCCACGATCTCAGTAAAGTCTCGACTATCCATGTAGAACGAGCTTATTGCATTTTAAAAATTGTCGTTCTTTACCTGACGAACTTTTTTTATTGATCTTTATTTGTACCAAAAACGGCTCGCCCTGACAGGTCATGAGAAGTCTAAGGAAAGGCACTGTATAAGCCTCATTCTGCTATGATAGTTGATGAATAACGCTTATACGTACTGTGGCAAAATTAGTCTGTAACAACCAAAAAAGATCGTATTTGCCAGTATTAATTCGAACTTGAATCATTCATGATGGCTTTTTGCAACACCCACGAAGCATAATTCAGGGCTTGCACTACGCTGTTGACAATGGATGGCTTTTTATCTGACAATCACCGGCATACAGGTAGAATGGGGGCTCGGGTGTCTAGTAAGGTGATATACAACTTCACGATTTTCCTGAGTGCTTTTTTACTGTTTCAAATTCAGCCCTTGATTGCCAAGATGATCCTACCATGGTTTGGCGGGGTGGCCGCAGTATGGATCACCTGCATGTTGTTCTTCCAACTGTTTCTTCTGGGCGGATATATATACGCTCACTGGCTGATCAACAATCTCACATCGAAGAATCAAATGGCGACTCATATTTTATTGTTGTCACTAAGTATATTGCTGCTCCCTGTTATGCCTAACCGGCAACTTCTAACTCTTGATAATCTCGATCCCGCGTTGCAACTTCTCCGTCTTCTGCTAACGTCTGTGGGTATGCCGTATTTTCTGCTTTCAACGACTACCCCACTAATACAAAGCTGGTATTCACGCACATATCAGAGGGCGATGCCGTACAGGTTATTTGCACTATCGAATTTCGCATCTCTTTTGGGTTTGCTCGCATATCCTTTTATAGTGGAACCCAACCTTACTCTGCCCCAACAGTCCAATAGCTGGTCGGCTCTTTATATCGCGTTCGCCGTTGCCTGTGCGGGTGCAGCTTTACACAGCCTGAAGACCAGAAATGATGTAATCATCCAGGTCGATGCAACCAATAAACTGATGGCCGAGGAATCCGCTGCGCCCAGGACTGAGGATAGAATCCTATGGCTGCTGCTGTCGACCTGCTCTTCGGTAATGCTCTTTTCGACAACCAACTACCTGACCCAGAATCTCGCATCGATACCCTTTCTTTGGATCCTACCACTGAGCCTGTATCTACTGAGCTTCACGCTTTGTTTCGATCGCAGCGGCTGGTACCGCCGCACGTGGTATGTATGGATAATATCGGCAGTCCTTGGCGGGATGTCATATGCACTTACAGATTGGGAGCGACCTTACCCCATAGGGGTTTCGATCCCCTTTTTCTGCACAGGGCTTTTTGCGGTCTGCATGTTCTGCCACGGAGAACTAGCAACCAGAAAGCCTAATCCAAGACACTTGACCACTTTTTATTTAATGATAGCTACAGGCGGCGCATTAGGCGGAATTTTCGTCGGCATTTTAGTGCCTAAGACGCTCACGGGGCCTTTTGAACTTGTGCTGGCATTGATCGCCTGTGCCCTATTGTTATTTATCGTGAACTTCAGGAGAAACCGACTTACCGCCATCCTCTGTGCCGCATTAATTGCCGGCGTTCTCATTGAGTCCGGCACTTACATATACTCCTTTACAAAGAAATCGCGTTTGCTGGCAAGAAATTTCTATGGCTGCCTGAAGGTGGATGAATTCGACAAAGGCACTTCTGAAGAGCACCGATGGTTGGTTCACGGAACGATAATACATGGAGTGCAGTTTCTTGATTCGAAGCGGCGCTATGAGCCCGTATCTTATTACGCGCCTTCGTCCGGCATTGGTTTGGCGATCAGGAATCTACCTGAAGGTCCAAGACGCGTAGGAATAATCGGACTCGGCACAGGGTCTTTGTCGACGTATGCGCGTGCAGGTGATATTTATCGCTTTTATGACATAAACCCCCTTGTAAAAAATGTGGCTCTGAATGATTTTTTCTATCTCTCGGACTGCAAGGGAAAGGTCGATATATTGATCGGAGACGGCAGGCTCCTTCTGGAGCAAGAGAGCGACCAGCATTATGATCTTCTCGTTGTGGATGCATTTTCGAGTGACTCCATCCCAGTCCATCTGCTTACCATTGAAGCGATTCAACTCTATTTCCGCCACCTTACACCCGATGGCATTCTGGCCCTTCATATCTCCAATCGTTATCTGGATCTGGCCCCCGTTATTGAACTGATAAGGTCTAAACTTAACAAGCAGGCCATTCTTATAAACAGCGAAGGTGATGATCATAAGGGAATTTATAGGTCCGACTGGGTATTGATGACATCCAGCCGCAATCTGCTTAAAATACCTGAAATAAAAAAAGTTGCTAGAGAACTCAGATCGCAACCGGGGCTCAGGGCTTGGACCGACAATTACAGCAATCTAATCCAGATAGTGAAATTTAAGTGAACCACTTTCCGGACCAAAGTGCGGGGTTTCAGGCCTCTGGCATAACCCGCCCGTGGCTCTTGCTGCTCTCGGATGTATTTTCTAATTACTTCCTCGTTTACTTGACAAAGTATCAGCACAATAGCCGTCTGCAAAGAAACTGTCTCCCCACAGAAACTCTTGTGGCTCCAAGTTTTCTTTCGGTAAAGCTCTGCTCGTTCTGGTCCTTCCAGGATTTAAAGCACTTCTGCGACACTACCGTTTGCCTTGATTTGAACGACTATGATCACATGATCCGTCTGCACGCTCAGTGCTTCTATCTGCCACCCGTTGACTTTGCATCGCTCCTAAAGTAATTGCCTCAGGCATCCGGCAATTTTCCTTCGTAATACCCTTTTTCGATAATTCGGTATCCATACTATGTGAAATTGTAAGTTATGCTTGGTGTGTGATTCTGTCCCGTATCTGGCCACAGCCAGATTATGCCATACTTCCCTCCGCTATGCCGGCATCGCCCACTTCGCTCCCAGCAGCCATTTATCCTGAAGGTTAAAAGCCATGGGGTTTTTTGGCCGTCCTTATAGACTGAAACACATCTGTCCATCAATATCATAGCTCTCATAAAGCCAGTCTTAATTAACCATGTAAATCATGTGCATTTCGGGACAAAATTTATTTTTTAAGGTGCTGCCCTTTTATTTATCAATTTTGAGTGGTATGTAACTCTTACTGCCGTTACCGATTATGCCAAGTGCAACGAATAGCGCTGACCTGCACCCTGAAACGGTAGAAAACTACCTATTTGTGAAAGACTCGCTCAGGACATAAAGGGCACCTTACACTGCCTTCCTTACGAAGAAAAACCATATGGCTGCCAAAATTGTTCCTTCAGGACCTCCTTCAATAGACTCATGGGCATCGTCCAGCGTTCCAATAAGATGGTCGCCAGGTCCATAAATCTCATTGCCATCCACGCGACCAATAAAATGGTCAACAGGGCCATGACGGTCACCATGGCCATAAATGTAGTCACCTTCCACGCGACCAATAAAATGGCCGTCAGGGCCATAAATGTAGTCACCATCCGCGTGGCCAATAAACTGGTCGCCAGCGCCATAAATCTCATTACCATCCATCCTTACACTTCCCATAGTGACCTCCCTTAAACTGCAAATGTGCTCTATCGATCATTGATACCAGCTTCGATGCGAAGGCCAGCCCCAGATCTGCAGTTTGACCGAAGTGGGGGTACTCAGATCTAAAAAGCAATAACAGCAACATAAATTATCTGGGCTGAACCATCAACCGCTCACTGCTCATTGCCGTCGCCAAATGGCTTTCTTATCGTTAGCAACATATTTCCTTCCTGCTTATGGAACTCTTTTGTTGCTTTAATTTCACCGTAGTGCCTAAGGCCCGTGACTTAAGGATCATTACTATTATAAGCTGTTTTGAATGTAAGTGAATCTTTTCTTTCATAGAGAGTGGTAGCTTTAGCCGGTGATGGCTGGTATGCTTTTTACCGCTTTTTACCGCTTTTTCATCTTTTTATTTTTGAAAAACAGTTTTGAAGGGAAAATCGTGAGTACTATTGACAAGTCCTCTATTGTAGCGTCTCTTTTTCATTGGCAGCGCAGACGAAGCTGTAGTCGTTTGCGACAAGATACCGCGAGATTATAAGGCTGCGCTCCTCGACAAAGATGGGTTTCGCTACAAAGAACGCCTGGTAAACATAAAATAGATAAAGCGAAGAACTCGATAAAACGCTAAACTGGCTCATCGAAATAAACAAAAAGGAGAAGCTTGTGAAAAGATTAGCGGGCTTTACGATTTGCTAGTGGTAGCATTTTTAGTGGTTTTGAGGCCGTGTTTTAGGACAAAAATGATAAAATCCTTCTCACTTCTCACTCAGGGCTCCCGATCATGGACGGATAACGATATGTACACATCAAAATGCGTACGACCCGGAACGGTGAATCTACAATCGGATACCTTGATCAAGTCAAAAAATGACCATGCTGGCTTGCAGGTGCTATAATTTGGCCAGATCTAATGCCACCTTAATAGCCGCTCCGATCAGCGCGGCTTCCTCTTTGCTCATTTCGCCCAAGCTCCCGCGTCTTTCTGTCATTCTCCGGAAACGCGTGAAGTCCGTCGGTAGTGCCTCGGTGTCTATCAAATAGGCGATCCCCTGAATAATCTCGCCTATTCTTTCGGGAGATTTTACATTTTCTTCCAGTTTGCCGAAATACTGAACCTTGATTTTCGCCCTGGTAGTGTCGTATTCCACGTCTTTCACGCGATGAAGCGCGACAATTGCGTAATCGCCAAGCGCTTGCCAGAATAATTCGTCGTACCCTTGCCAATTTGGCAGCCAGAAGCGCAGGAAGGCGGGCCTTTTCCTTCCTATCTGCGGAATGTATTTTTCAAGAGTTACAACTAAATCCCCAACCTTCTTCTTGTCTAGCTGGTCGAGCATCTCATATAGCTTGCGACGCTGTTGTCTCCGAAGGAGTTTCTCGATCTGCTCCAATACACTGCCCTGACCAGGGTGCGTTCCTAATTTATCGAGAAAATAGTTAGTCGATTTATCCATGACATTCCTCACAGGATGCTCACTCACTTGATCGAGTGTGCATTACTGCCGCTAGCGCAGGCGCTACTGAGATAAAGTTAGAATGGCCTCAGCATCTCTCATCTCCGCGGCGAGATTTGCAGATACAAGTATCACTCAATATGAATCCATAAAGGCCTTCATGCCACACAAATCAATCTCCTTGCCCTAACGCTAGCCTACCAACATTGCATTTTAGCTGCCAGCTGTCTTTTCTAAATAATACGTGACACATTGGTATGAGTCAAGCTATAAAAAAAGCGTGTAAAAAAAAGGGGTGCTAATGAGAATAATTCACTGATCACACTCACATGCATGTTTCAACATAAACACCACAGATTCAAAAATCCTTATGGACTCAACAATGGCGTGAAGGGCTGATCCGTTTTTCTCCAGTATTTTATATCCGACAGAAAGGGATGTTGAAATGACGCCTATCACTGCCTTAGACGGTCCTCTGCTGTCTGCGCCTGCATGAACAACCAAAAGCATAAAACCTCCGCTTGGTCAAGTGCTATCGATTATGCCATCTACAGCCACTTTGGGAAGAAGGCACGAATGGCATTGACTTAAGAAGTGACGTATTTTCATTTGTGCTTCTGGCCTTTATTCTCTCACTCAGAGCCGACATGATATAATTTACAACTAAGATGTTTTACAAAGTTCTGGCTGATATAGTGATTCTGTTTCATTTCATTTGGATAGTATTTCATTTTTTTGGCGCCTTTTTCGGGATCCAAAACAGGGCAAAGAGGATCGTTCACATCTTTGGATTCTTTTTCGCTTTTGTCATTGAAGCGTTTGATTGGTACTATACTCTCACATGCCTTGAGACATGGTTAAAGTCTCGATATGAACCAACGATGGCTTATACAGTTGCGTTTATCATCCACTACATTGAAAAGATCGTATGTATTGAGACCCCCAGGTATCTGATCTTTATCGCGACAGATCTGCTCTGCGCGTTTAATGCAAGGGCATACCTTAGAACAAGGAAAGATAAGGCGGGAAAAGAGAGGACAGTTGTGCGAACGGTGGGACTGGATTGCTCTTTGATATGGGCGGGGGGAAAACTTTCTTGAATGCTGATGTGGCTGATAACGACAAAATTGAATTTAAGAGATCATGGTTTCTCTTTGAATTCACGGATGCATGTCATTTAGCTTGAAGAGATATATCGAGGTGACAAATGCGCGAAGCGATTGCTATTACTAAGAACGGAACAGGAAAGCCAAGACATCCCACTGGACTGTATGTCCTTTTTTTTACGGAGATGTGGGAGAGGTTCTCATATTATGGAAT
>JBKQMP010000103.1:0-25908 GCA_052146665.1 Dissulfurispiraceae bacterium | reverse complement strand
GCAGGTGTGTCTGCTGTTGGCATTCTCTCTCCTAACTTCTGCATAGAGTCGCCTCTATGCCTCCTTGTCAACTGAGCCCCTGGCGTTGCCACCGCAAGCTCCGGCCTTTAGGCCGGGGTCGTTGACTTGCACTTTTGCCCGGTGGATTTTCAATAGGATAAGCTACTGGCTTGTCATCAAAGGTGTAACACTTCAATACAATCTGCCGGCAAACTATCTGATGCTCACCGTGAGCATTGAGACTGAACCGCCATCCACGCCTTCCACTGGAAAGCTGATTTGCTCCCCTTCTCTTCGAAGAGCGATCACATAGAGCAAGGGCAGATAATGGTCCGGTGTAGGGACTGACAGCGTTGCGTCAGGGCCCAGTCTCTCGTAGTCGATAAGAACGCCATCCTTTCCTTCAATAAGCAGTTGGCGCACTTGTTTTTCGAAGCGAATGGCCCAGTCATATGGTGCGACATGGTGAGCGCCCCACGCGTAGGCATGCAAATTGTGCACAAGGTTACCACTTGCAATGATGAGGACCCCCTCATCTCTTAGTACTGAGAGCCGCTTCCCGACGTCATAGTGAAATGATGCTGGCTTTGTCTGGTCGATGCTGAGTTGCACCACTGGAATGTCCGCCTCGGGAAACACATGGCAAAGCACTGACCATGTACCGTGATCGAGGCCCCATTGCAGGTCCATTCCGACAGGCATGGGTTCAAGCAGGGACTGGACTCTGCGCGCGAGAACTGGATCGCCAGGCGCCGGATAAGTGACTTGGTAAAGCTCTGATGGAAACCCGCCAAAATCATGGATTGTCCTTGGAGTGGGCATTGCCGTAACAGACGTACCTGGAAGAAACCAGTGAGCCGACACGCATAGCACCGCCGTTGGCCTTGGCACTTTAATGCCAATGGTAGCCCAACCTTGCGTGTAGGAATTGTTCATCAATGCATTCATGGGATTGCCGTGTCCGAAAAACAGAGCCGGCATCTGCGACATGGCTTTTGACATGCTGACTACCTCAACTTAATTAGAGATTGAGCGGTGAGATAAAAACAGCTGAACCCGCGCATAATTGCCACTTTCAGTAGAGTTATCAAAATTATCCTCGAGCCTCTGAAACCCAGCATTCAGAGGCGGACGCAGACAATCGCCAGCGTTGTACTCTGATTGTCACATCTGGGCGGATTGTATGCCGTTGCTGCTTAAAGATGCGTTGCCACAATGCCACGGATTGATAGAGAAAAGATAGGCGTCATCGAGCGCTTTGCTTGAGTTTCTTTTGCTCATACATTGATCTGTCTCCTTCTGCCAGCAGTTCATCAATTGAGCGGGGGTGCTCGGGATCACGCTGCGCGATCCCTATGCTTATTGATAGCTTGTTCGGTACTGCTTTCTTATTGGTAGCATTTATGTTTTCCCGTAACCGCTGCGTGATCATTTCGGCACTGACATCGGGAGTCCTTATCATCAGGACCACGAACTCATCGCCGCCTATCCGCGCAATGATGTCAGATTCCCTAAAGCTGTCCTTAAGGACTCTTGCCGTCAACACCAACATCTTGTCGCCTTCTCCGTGACCTCCTAAATCATTAATCACCTTTAAATCATCGAGGTCGATATAGAGCAACACTATGTTCCTCTTGAGCCTAGTGGCAATTTTTATCTGCTGTCCGGCTAACGCGAGGAACCCCCGGCGGTTAAAAAGGCCCGTCAGTTCATCGGTAAGTGATAAGACTCTTAGCTCCTCTTCCATCTGCTTTAATCTCGTTATGTTCTTGGCAATTACTGTCACGGCCATTGTGTGGCCCTGCTCATCTTTGACAGGGCTTAAGGTCCTCAGGAAGAACTGTCCGTCCCTGTCGCTCCAATGTTCGTACTGAACGGACTTGCCACTTTTAAATACCCTGCCAATTTTATTGGCGAAGACTTTGCTCTCTTCCGGCGAATGGAAGTCGCTGTATAATTTCCCATTGCATTCTTCTTTGCGCAATCCCATCCTTGACAAGTGCCTCTTGTTCACAAAGAGGAACCTGCAGTTTCTGTCCACCAAATATATGGAATCATCTGTAGAGTCGACCAGTGACCGGTATCTTTCCTCGCTTTCCCGCAGTTCCTGTTCAGCGCTTCTGCGCGTGGTCACGTCGCGAAAGCTCCAGACTCGGCCAACGATTTGTTGCTTGATGAGTTGCGGCTGTGAGTAGCGGTCAAAAACTCTTCCGTCTTTGAATTCGATAGTGTCAAAACTGTCTGACCCAGGATTCGCGTATAGGTCACGCACTTTGGTAATAAAGGCCTCAGGTTCTTTTATTTGGTCCAGTACGAAGGACAACGTTTTCTCGTCGTCCCTTAGTGCGATCAACGTTTCTGGTATGCGCCACATCTCCAGGAATTTCTGATTAAAACTTACTATTTTCCCGTCACGATTAACGACAAGGATGCCGTCGGTAGTTGATTCTAGTGTAGAACTGAGCAGAGACAGTGATTTTTCGAGTTCCTCCGCAATCCTTTTGCGTTCTGTGATATCGTTGCCGATGCATAAAATCTCGATTACCTGTCCATCGTCATCACAGACGGCCTGGTTCGTCCAAGAGATCCATACCCGTTGGCCATCTCTTTTCATGTTTTCATTCTCATTTCTAGTGTAGCGCTCTGGATGCAGAGAGACTTCTGCTATCATCTTCACGAGATCCTTTCCGGATTTGTCTGTTTTTGGCACGATCGTGCCGATGACATTCTTGCCTATTATCTCATGCTCACAATATCCAAAGAACTCCTGGGCACACTTGTTAAAATAGAGAATGTTTCCTTGCAGGTCTCTCTTAAAAACAATGCTGCTTGAATTGTCTAGCAAATTCATGAAACGTCCCAGGCGCGGATAGTCGGTAATTCAGTACCGACCATCCGCGCCTATTTTGCGTGATTTACACGAATATCTAACAGCGTATCCTTTCTATGTTATTGTAGCATAACTAGTTAATATGTGAAGAGGGCCGTTTCTTGAAGCTGATGTGCCGGAGAGGTTGTCATCTTATGCTGGCAATATTTAGAGCTCAAATTGACGCAATAAGAATTGTTCCAATGCCAGCTGGCTAAGAAGAGAGATGCCACATTGACCTTCTGCTTGCTCACAAATGCGTCCTGTAGTATAGTTGATTAAATATGTGTCAAATAGATCTTTAGAGGGATACGAGAAGAAGGGCGCTATCTTTTACTGACTCCAGGACGAGGAGTACAATGCCGCTCTCTGTCTAAGTCAGGCACTGGCCGCATCTTTTATCGCGAAGCTCGGTGCCAGAGACCGCGTTTTCGTCGAGACTGTCATAATAGCCGAATGTGGTGAGCGATGAGTGATGCTTTCGTCTCGGATAATGGCGACCCTAACTGTGTGTTAGAGTTCAAAGTGAGGATGACAGAATGGAGCGTGAAATTACGAAAATTTATCTTCAAAATCAAGGTATTTTTTTAAAAACCCTCAAAGACTTCCTAGAAAGCCACAAAGGGGAAAAGGCCTTTCTTGAGCATGAAGTCAAGGGTCTGTTAAGGGGGATCGGTTTTCCTGTCCCTAGAGGGATTTTTTACGGGGGAAATCAATTTATCTCTCCTCTACCAGGTCTGGCATTTCCACTTGTAGCAAAGGTATCGTCTTCTCAGATAGTATCAAAGAGTGACGTGCGGGGTGTACGAGTCGATATAAGGAGTGATGACGAATTGAGGGCAGTTGCGCCAGAGCTTTCGGCGATTGCACACGCAGAGGGGATTCTCGTGGAGGAGATGTCACCTGCTGGGGTGGAAGTAATCGTCGGAGGGATCATTGACGATCAGTTCGGTCCGGTCGTCATGTTCGGACTTGGCGGTGCATCTGTTGAACTCTTCAAGGATGTTGCCTTTGCTCTTGCTCCGGTCACGAAAGATGACGCCCTCTGGCTGATCCGTCAGATTAAGGGGTACCCTCTCCTGACGGGCTTTAGGGGAAGACCCTCTGTCGATATGGAGGCACTGCTCAACATAGTCACTACTGTTTCAGAGATAATCGGGACCGGATTGATCAATGAAATAGATCTCAATCCAGTGGCGCTCTATCACACTGGGGCTATGGTTCTTGATGCAAAAATGTCTGCCTGATTGTCTTAATACTCTGAACTGCCAAATGCAGCGCCAGGCAATTTATGTCATGAGACGAACTTTTAGTATCAACTACCATCAAGGTGCATGTGGCAGACATAAGACTGTCAAGGCTGTAAGGAAAATAGACTGCTAATAATCTTTATTGAGTCTTAGGATGCTTGATGGCTTTCCGTTAGAAATGGTTGGAGGGGATTTACCCCCGGGGAGTCGGTTCGTTGGATTATTTATAGAGAAACGAAAGAATAGTGGGATACTTGAAAGTGAAGACGGTTATGCATGAAGGAGGGCACGCATTGAGGAGGTTTGGTTGTTTAGGTTTTTTCCCGCGCACGCCTTCGCAGTTGGCTAAAGAATATTGATTTAGTAAGGAGGTCTTGCAAGTGAGACACAAACCAATGATTTTTATCGTTGCCTTGGTAGCAGTAACAGCGTTGCTGGTCTTCGGTGCGGCAGTGGATGATGCGAAAGCTGATGTCATCATGTTCCCGTGGATAGTGAAGAGTCCCACGATATCGACTCTTATCTCCGTGGTGAACACCGCTGAGCCGGTTGGGGGGGCTCAGTCTCTCGGTAATGCGGTACTTCACTATCAGTACTGGGGAAAAGACGGTTCAACAGGCCAGACTGACATATGCTCTGAGACAGACTTTGACAGGCCTACAAGCAAGGATGACATCGTGATGTTTGATGCTGCCGGCAACATAAATAGCGGTGAGGCCCTTTTTGAGCCCACTGCAAGCCCAACGACCAATGTGAACTATGGCAATGCTAATTTCTCTTATATCGCAACAACAACAGCGAGGGCATTTCTTCTGGTAGACAACAACATCCCTCAAGTTTTCACTGATGACCTGCTTGCGTCAAACGCTGATGGCACTCTTTACGGAGAGGCATTGGTTATCGATCTTGGTGCGGGCGCGGCATGGGGCTACATTGCTTTTAACGCAAGTGGTGGCGTGAGGGAGTCAACAAACGCGCCAGTCTCTTTTGCGGACGGCAATGACGTCCTCGGCGAGGTGATCGGAAACTCAAACCAGACGCATTGTGCTACCTGGAACTCTAGCGGTACTTGCACTAAAACTAAATATGGACACCAGGAGACCACAGCGGTGACGCTCCTGCCACCATCAGTGAAGCAGACCAAATTCTTCACGACACCCGTTAACGCGGTAACTTACAGGGACAGCACTGGAGTCCAATATCTTGGCAACCAGAGGGATGGGACCATCAACAACAGAATACAGTTACTGACCGATCCATTTCATAAACACGGTGGTGTAGGCGGCATATTTGACGCTGATGAAAACGTGCTCAGCTTCGGCAACCAAAAGAACATTGTCTGCACGAGCGGTGATGTTCTTGCCAGTCTCTTCGGGTCAGCCGGCACTGGTGCATACACGGCGTGGGTGAACACCGGGGCAGAAGGGTGGGCATATGTAAAGATATATGACGGTACAATCGGTACCACTCCTAATTCAGGCAGCGGTATGATAGTGGGCAAGCTCGAGTTTACCACGGGACCCATCGCTATTGACGGAGTGACTATTAACGGCGGAGTAAACAACCTGAACTGGCTTAGGAACAGCGAAAGCTATTCGAAGCAGATGGCCCACATCCCCGACAAGCACGCCGGACAATGCCAAAACGCTTACCCGTGCGGTGGCGGCATCAACTGCCTCCACAACGTGTCGACCTTTGGGAATGGCTGGCATGGGCCGTTTGATCCAAGGTCTCCCCATTGTCAACCAGGTGATGGTGCGACGAATGATATAAACAATATGTGCGCAACCGCGGACGATCCGTCGAAATTGAAAGTGAGCTGCTCAGAGTACGAGAAAAATTAGAAGCGGAATTAACAGTTAACAAGGCAGTATCTTAGAGAGAGGGAGGTAGGATATCTCCCCTCTTGCTTTCTGCGATCATCGGGGTAGCGGATCTTTTGATGCTCCCGATGGGCAAAGTGGCAAGGAGAGGATTGGAACCTCTAACTTTTGGGTTATGAGACGGAAGGTCATTCCCCTGCCTGGGCGTGCTTGGCCTCTTTTTCGCAAAAGAGCATGTTGATCGAGACCAATTTCTGCAGGACTCTTCCGTAATCAATGTCAAAGTTTTTTTGGAGAGTCGCAGCTATGTCTGCATACCGCCCCATCAGTTCACCGATGTTCGAAGATGTGTACATGTGTTTAAAATCCTCGCATCTCCAGGCCTCATCTGTTTCAATATAAGGCGTTTTCCTGGTCGCCTCGTCTATCTGCGAAGAAATCTCCTCTCTGAGTTCAACTGTTTCCTCTCCATTGACCCTTCTCTGAAAGAGCTCCCCCACAGTCAGATTCTCAAGATCGACGCATCTGCAAAAATTCCCGCAATTGGAACACGAAAATCTTAATTCGTCTCTTAACGTCTCAAAAAGTAAGGTCTCCAGGACCTCCCTGAACTGATCATCGGGAATAAGTCCGGAGGCTGTGAGCAGTTTTGAGACAAACTCCTGACTGCTCTCAATGACTGATGCAGGGGTCTCCTTGATTCTTTTTGCGTTCTCCGCCCCTATGATGCTGTTGGCAATGGTGACATAATGATGAAGATTTTCCGGGAAGAGTGCTAGCTTTTTTAGCATCTCCTTGCGATTCAGTTCATAAAGTACCGCCCAAAAAGACAGCGCATTACTACCAGACATTTATATACTCCTTTTAAGACTCAAGAATCAGACCAGGGACAGACATTAGATGGGTCATGCCTTTCAGCCAGCTTTTAGGAATGAGACCGACATGCCGGCCGCTACAGCATCGATGGCATTGAGTGTAACATCATTGATGTGCGGTAATATACCAAGTATGGGGACCGGGCACAACTCCTTCAGTGCGCGGGGGTTCGTCTCTTCGGCCAGAGTGTTGCCTGGTGCCTGGGCGTCATTGATAAGCACACCAATGACCTCAAGTCCCGCTCGCAGCGCATGGTTGACAGTCAGGAGCGTTTGATTTATCGTGCCCAGGGTCGGCCTGGTTACAACGATCACTGGGAGCCGTAATTCCCTCATCAGATCAACCATAAAGTAAACTCCTTGATCTCCGTGTTCGCCCTCCTGTTTTATTCTTACGATTGGCACGAGCAATCCGCCCGCCCCTTCCACCACCATGAAGCTGTATTGTTCTGAAAGGGTGTGGTATGAATCTGTGATCTTCCCCAATTCAACCGCTTTTCCCTCCAGTTCGGAGGCAACCATTGGCGCCAGGGGATGCTCAAATCGTATCGGGCTAACCAGATCGATGGTGGCGTCCATTTGCGCCAGCGATTTTAAGAACATACCATCTGCTGGTATCAAGTTACCAGCCCTATTGAGGCAACCGGTTTCCACCGGTTTCATGGCTCCAACCTTTATCCCCTTCTTGATCAGGGCCCTGATCAGGACGGCTGCCGCAAAGGTTTTCCCAACGCCCGTATCTGTTCCAGTGATGAATACGCCTTTTGCGCCACCTGGCTCTGATTGTGACATTTTATTTTCCTGACTCACCGCCTCACCGAACCTTCCGGTGAGTCAAATGACCCTGCTTTCAAGACAGAATACCTGCCCTGTGATGTTGGTTGTTTCTGCAAGGTGTAGAACGAACTTTGCGACTTCCACCGGATCGGAGAGACAGTTCAGGAGACTCTCAGCCTCTGCGGCTTTCATGGCCTTGCCGGCATTCAGTCCCATACCAGTGCGCAAATACCCAGGGAGTATTGCATTGACTCTTATCTTTTTTTCAGCGAACTCCCTTGCTGCGGACCTGGTCAGGCCCAATAGTGCGGCTTTTGAGGCGCTGTACGCTCCCTGTCCAGCTTTACCCTTGAGTCCGGAGTAAGAGGATATATTCACTATATGCCCCCCATCCTTCATGAGAGGGACAAACGCCGTAATGGTATTGAATGCTCCTTTCACGTTGGTGTCAAGCACGGCGTCCCAGTCGTCTTCCCGTTGTTTCACCAGCAAAGAATCCATCGTTATGCCAGCGTTATTGATCAGAACGTCAATTCTCTGCCAGCGGTCAAGTACGTCCCGCGCTATCTTTCTCACCTCATCCGCCTTGCGCACATCAGCCTTTAAAGGCATAACCGAGTCGTTTCGCATGGTCTGTAGCAACTGACTTATCAAAGAATCAGATTTGTGATAGTTCACCCCGACCTTGTAATGATTCTGATAGAATAAGAGGACAAATTCCCTTCCCAGGCCCCTGGCTCCACCCGTTATAACGGCAACTTTATTCTTCATAATTGTATTGTTCATGGTATAATTTGATGATCATTTTATGCAATCGGAGGGAGCATGGCAAGATTTGAAGAAGTCCAGATGAGGTTGGCTGAATCGGCGAAGAACTTTCTTGAGTTGTACAACATGCAGGTGTTTGTCGAGCAGTTCACCCTTGACAGGGAGAGTAAATTTTCCCTGGTATTGCCTGACACGGAGCCGCCTTTTCCCGTCACAGCCACAGTATCATTTATCTACGACGCGTTTCAAACAGGGATGACCCTCTATGAAGACAGCTCATTGGACAAGGACGAGGCTGACATAGATACCTCCATCGAGCTGGATTTCACAGTGCACTTCCCGATCATGAAGGGAGCCCCGGATATGCGTGCAATAATAGCGGAGATCGAGGATGCGTATCCCGACATGGAGCCTGCTCTGATAGTTAAAGATATATGGTCAGATGAGGAACCGCTCAAAGAGCATGAATTGTCCTACAACTACTCGATCGAAGCTGAAGACATCCTGGACCAGGAGCTCCTTGACGAGCTGTTCGAAGAGCTCAGAGGAGTCCTCACACTCGTGCACGACAGGACCAAGGATTATATCGACAAGTCATGGTACAGAGAGGAAGATGATCCCTTTAAAAGAAATTAACTGTATCATGCTGGATATGGATGGAACTCTCCTTGATAAATATTTCGATGATTACTTTTGGGAACACCTTGTGCCTGAAAAATACGCGGAGAAACATCACATATCCTTTGGGCGGGCAAAAGAAGAATTGCTCTCAAAATACAGGGCACATGAAGGGACACTGAACTGGACTGACATTGATTTCTGGTCAGAGCAACTAAATCTGGACATACCCTCCCTCAAGGAACAGATACAACATCTTATCGAGGTCCACCCTAATGTTGAGACCTTCCTGAAAAGGGTCAGACAAGAAGGCAAGGAGATCTTCCTGGTGACTAACGCCCATTATAAGGTGCTCGACATGAAGTTAAAGAAGACCAAGATAGGGAGATACTTTGACAAGTGCATCACATCAGCAGAGATCGGCTATCCAAAGGAGATGCTCGACTTCTGGCAAAAATTGGAAGAGACCATCCACTTTGATAAAGACAAGACGCTTTTTATCGATGATACATCAGAAGTGCTCAAGACTGCAAAAGCTTATGGCATAAGGTACCTTCTCCTTAAAACGGGGGCGAATTCAAGAAAGGAAGAAACCCCGGGCAACGATTTCCCTCTGTTGAACGATTTCAGCGAGCTGGTTTCATTGCTACCCTCCGGAGGACAACTGCACAGCCACTGATCTTAAAGAACCTTCAAAAGGCGGCTGCAACTCATCACAGTGAGCAAATACTCGCGCTTTATAGATTCATTATCCGTGCCTTCAATAAAGAGCAAAAAAGACATCTCTCTGAGTTGACGCTTTTTTTGTTTTACAGAGAGGCAACAGCGGCCCTCTGTAGGAAATTGCCTACAAGAAAATCAGACTAAGTCCCACAATAATGAAAGATTTGATCTGATATTTTTATTATTTTTTATCAATGATACTAAATGCAGGAACCGTGACCTAAAGAATAGGATTCGACAACGTCGCTACAAAAGGGGAGGTGACAGACATGGGTGAGGAACTGAAAAAAGTTGAGTGCGAATCGCCGTGCAGCTTCATGGTGAGGAGCCACGATGAAAAAGAGATTGTCGAGATGGTGATGCAGCACGCGGAGAAAGTCCATAACATGAAAATTGCGGTGAAGGATATCAGAAACATGATAAGGCCTGCCTAGCGCAAAGGGATCATCGTAGGCCTGCAATATTGAGGCTGTTGACTCGTCATTCTGACAGACGCGCAATATGTGCGCCATATCAAATCCGCTGATGTTACGGCAAGGAACACAAGTAAATACTCATAATAAAAAATGACGTAGAACATAATCAAAAAAAGTGAAGGGAGGGGGAATCTTATGGATAAGCCAATGGGAAAAGCGGAGCTTAAGAGCTTCGGGAAGCCTGATGAGGTGAGATCGTTTCCGAAGGGAAAACTGGAACTGATAAAGATCGGGGGTGCCACGGTGGGACGCGCGACACTCGAGCCGGGATGGAAGTGGTCCACTTCAGTTCAGCCGCTGGTGAAAACCAAGAGTTGTGAAGCGCCCCATTTTCAATATCATGTTTCCGGAAGGCTCATGGTTGTGATGGATGACGGAACGCAATTTGAGTGCAAAGCCGGAGACGTATCACTACTGCCCATGGGGCACGATGCATGGGTGGTTGGGGATGAGCCCGCTATCGTTGTGGACTTCCAGGGCATGCTGGACTACGCAAAGACGTCTTCCTGATCATAATCGGTGACGTCGCGGGCTTCCAAGTAAGCGCCTGAACTTTGAGCGCATCCGGAGGGTCTGGCGAGTTTGCTACCACAATTAATCTGACCGATACTGTGGCTTGTTTTCCGCAGCTCAAAGACGCCAAGAAGACGTGTGTGATGAGTCTTGTCAGGCAGGTGAGGGCTAAGAAACTAGTTCGCTAAGTCAAGCTCTTTCTTCAGCCAGTCCTGAACGGTCTTATTTATCGGGTACATCTTGAAATACGCTTTTTGCTTGTTCTCCTCTATAGCCTCAAGAAGGAGCGCCTGCGGAATCTCGTCAATCCTAGCCAAGGTCTCGCCGTACTCAGCGGCTGTATGGCGCATTAAGAAAAGCTGCGGCTCTTTGTTCATCGTCTCTATGTAGAATATATAGCCCTTTATGGCGCCCCTGAACTCCGTGCCTTCAGGCGTCACCTTGAATTTCGGCTCCATCAGATCCTTGGGCTCTTTGTCCCACAATATGTGCTCTTTTACAAACGGCTCTGCCTTAATGTCATTAAATGTAAGAAGTTCAGCGAACATGCTTTGGTTTCTCCTCAGTGATTGGTCAGGCGGCTGCCTGTTTATGCCATGGTTCTTAATACCTTATTACTTTTCAATCGGCCTTCTCTCGGGCACAACGACGTGCTTCAACTTCTCCTCATTCCACTGCTTCGACACATAGAGACCACAGTAGCAGCTCCCAAAATCCTTAATGTCTGGGTCTTTATATACGCAGGGACATATTATGTCAGTATCCCTCTCTTTTTGCCCACTGGCGAGCCTGCAAGGACAGGAACGATATCCAAACCGCTCTTCGTTCCTGAGCAGACCCCTCATAATGTCCATCACAAAGTCTTTGTCTTTGTTAAGTTCTTGGCCCCGTGAACTTGCGTATTTAGAGAGTATCTCACACAGTCTTTCGGGTGTCATCGTATGGCCAGCGCCTCTTTCAGCCTTTCCTCATCAAAGCCTTTGATCACTTCCTCCACTACCACGGTCGGGTAGGTAGCTTGCGGATTATGCCTCTTCAGTTCCTTGGATACAAGCCACTGCTCGCCGCTGTCGAGTTCATCGACGACGAACCGCTCGTAGGCTATGCCGTGCTCTTCAAAGAAACGCTCCACCTTGTGGCAGACAGCACAGGTGCTCAGCGTATAAAGCTTTACCTTTTTGTCCTGCGCCATCACATCCTCACCTATGCATTTCCGATCGGGCTATCGGGATTGGTCCGTCTGTAAACTTCTGTTGCAGTTACCTCAACGTCTTCCATCATTTCTTTCTTTGCAATCTCGATAGTTTTCAGAGGGACCTTTAGTATCTCTGAAATCTGAGACAACAAAAGCCCCTTGTTATAATGCATTTCTGCTATCATGATTTTCAACGCGTCATCAATAATCAACTTCTTCAGCTCAGCGTCCTTGACCTCTACCATACTGCATGCCTCTTTAAAGCTCAGGTCATTTGTTAATGCGCCCCTTATCTTGGCGATTGAGGCATTGTAGATTTTGCCTTCTTCAGGACTGTACTCTTTATAGTTGATATCCGTCACATATGCTCCCCAAGTCTGAGTTTATAAATCTAACACAGCCGCCACAGTTTTATCTATCCGGTTTTTCTTAAGGGTCCTTCAGTGGCCAACGCCGCGGCAAGGCTCAAGGGCACTTTAAAGGCCACGTTATTTTGAAAAGGAATCAACTTTTTTTTGCAGGCCTATTACTTGCTGTCTTATGCTATTGGCAAAAAACTGGTAATTATCGATGCCTTCAGGCTTGTCTTTGACATCAAACTGGGATGAGCTCACCGCATTGCCAAAAGTGACCTCTATCCTCGCAGGCCTCATAAAGCGGGCTCCTCTTGGCAGGGCCCTGAAGGTCCCGGAAATAAGGGTCGGTATGACGGGGACATTCAATTCAGTTGCCAAGACCCCAATCCCCTTCCTGAACTGCATTATGGTGCCATCCGGTGACCGTCCGCCCTCTGGGAAGATGCAGAGGGCCTTTTGCTTGCTCAAGGCGTAGGCAGACATTTGCAAGGCCCTCTGCAGGTAGGTTTCCAGATCTATGGGGATGATATTAGCGAGTCTCGCGACGAATGACATAAGACGTCCCCTAAAGAATTTTTGAAGGCCGATAAAGTAGAGCGATCTAAAAGTGTCTAATGACACAGAGGAGGCGATCACAAAGCCGTCCAGATAACTCGTGTGATTAGGCGCGACAATAAAGGGGCCATGCTCCGGCAGATTATCTGTACCTTTTACTCTGAGGTCAAAAACGACCTTGAAAAAAAGCTTCAGCATATAAAACAACACGCATATTACCCCTCTCTCAACAGGACCATGATCAAACCCAACGTTCTTTACGTCCAAAGCGGGCTGTGCTTTTTCGAGGAATTCCTTCCACGTTAAATGGCCAGGCTCTCCCGCGCTGCCTTGATTCACATGCTTGCTCAATTTTGACACCAGATCCGCGACTGTGTGAACCTTAGTCATGAATGTGACGGGAAGGTTTATGGAAAAAGCTCCGTCGATACTGGATACGAGCTCTATCGTCTTTATTGAGTCAAAGCCGAGGTCGAGTTCGAAGTTATCCGTTGACAGGACCTCTACGTCATCGGTTAATAGTGCCTTGATGCACTCGACAACCTTTCTTCCTACCGCGTCCGCCATCAGCGACTTGTCCACATCCCTTCGCGGTTTTCCATCGGCCTTAAGAAGGTCTTTGACCATGAAACGTCTCAGTTTGCCCAGTGCGGTCCTCGGAAGCGGCCCTGCGTGGAGACTGAACCCCCGAATCCTCATGTAGGCGGGCAGGCTCTCCGAGGCGCGGTTTATCTGCCAGTTCAATTCCTCGGTCACATTGCTTATGGCGGCCTTCCTCGCATACTCGAGGTCAGGCACTATCACTGCGCGGACAGAATCAACAACGCCATTGTTCTCGAATTCTGTCACACAGATCTCCTTGATGAGCGGGATTGAGAGGTATGCCTTTTCGACATCTTCCGGATAGATGTTCTTGCCGGAACTCAGGACGATCATCTCTTTTTTTCGCCCTGTCAAAAAAAGATAGCCTTCGCTGTCAACATAGCCGGTATCCCCTGTCAAGAACCAGCCATCCCTGAATGCCTCCGTCGTTACGTCCGCGTTCTTGTAATATCCCTTCATTACCATAGGTCCCATTATCATGATCTCACCGTCGTCACTCACCGATAGCTGAACGCCCGGCAACGGTATTCCTACAGAGCCGCTCTTGCGGTGCTCAAGTGGATTGAAGGTGACGACAGGTGACGTCTCGGACAGACCATACCCTTCAAGGATCGTGAAACCCACTGCTTCGAGGTCTTCCATCAGAAATGGCTCGAGACGGGCGCCCCCGCTCGCAAAAAACTTTAGACTTCCGAAGTCCCTGTGGACTGATCTGAAAAGAATCTTGCCCGTATTTATGTCAAAAGCCCTCCTGAATTTTCCCGATAATTTCAGTAGTCCCAGAAGAACGGGAGCAGCTATTTTCGCCTCCTTTATTTTGGCAAAGATCCGGTTTCTTATCATCTCCAGAAGTCTTGGGACGCAGACTACGATGGTGACCCCTCGTTGTTTGATAGCGGTGACGAGTTCGGCTGCCTTCAGTCCGGGCGTGAATGTGGCCGTGGCGCCGATGAATAAAGGGATGAGAAAGGTGCCCATGAAGGGATAGGTATGGTGCAGGGGAAGAATTGACAGGAGATTGTCTCCAGATGTTACTAGCCCCACATTGATAAGCGCGTCAGCATCAGAACAGTAATTTCGATGTGTGAGCATGACACCCTTGGGTGTCCCCGTTGTGCCCGATGTGTAGATTATGGAGGCGACATCATCAGGAGACAGTGTCACACTGTCTATACATTGGGCGTCTTCCGGGGACAAGAGGGAAGGGCGATTGGTGGTGTGTACATCGACATTTATGCCCCGAGCATTACTTCCTTCGATCGCCTTCATCGCAGCCGGTTCTGTCGTCGAACTGTACAACAGGACCTTTGCCCCTGAGTCGGCGAGGAAATTATGGACCTCCACATGGCCAAGCTGCATGTCTATCGGCACGGCGGTGCCACCACACATTAGTGTTGCCAGATACGCGGCGCACCATTGAGGCCTGTTTTCAAAAAATACCGCAGCCCTGTCACCCTTCTGCAGGCCATGACCTATCAGAAGAGAGGCTGTTTCCTCACAGAGAGAGAAGAATTCACCATAGGTCATAGTCTTCCATGACCCCTCATAGAAGTTAAACAGTATGTGGTCTCTGTTGTCTCTGACCGCATTGAGAAATCGTGTCAAGATGGACAGAGACTCATTTTTCGCTCTAACAGTCATTTTTTCTTAGTCGATGAATGTACTTGTACTGATTCAGTAGACACTGCGCATCGCTAAGGCAATACCGCGTACCGATCTCATGACTTAGTCGGATTGAGCAATCTCAGAGCCTTCTCATGCAGAGATGGATTCCCGGAGGCCAGCAGGGAAACGCTCTTCCCCAGACCTAACTCTTTGTCTTCTATGGAATTTCCCTTTAAGTCCGTAAAGATGCCGCCTGCTTCTTTCACCATGAGATAGCCGCCGCCGAAATCAAAGCTCCTTGAAGGGGAGGGGTTCACAAAAACGCTTATTGATCCGTATGCCACATATGACAGGTCAAGCGCGGTAGCGCCCAGACACCGCGTCCTTCTGGATGCGGCGAGAAGATCAAGAATAGCCGGAACATCTCTCTTGGGGTTCTGCGCCTCATAGGCAACCAGATAGAAGAGGTCCCCCGTTTGACATTGGATCGGTGTGCCGTTGAAGCAGGCGCCCTTACCCTGTTGAGCCCAGAATTCATCACCCGTTAGCAAATTTAGGACATAGGCCATAGAGATACTGCCAACGGTTGCCCCGTCTGCCACCGCTATGGAGGCGCAGTAGAAGGGGATCCCGCTGATAGCGTTCTTACTGCCGTCCACGGGGTCTATCAAGACATGTCTGCCGCCGCCGTGAAGGTCCTTTAAGCCCAATTCCTCCGAGATGATGCTGAGGGGCTCTGCCAAGGCCTCCAAGGCACCGATGATGATGTCCTCAGCCTTCTTATCAATCGGAAAGGTCTTGTCACCGGAGGCGCCCTTCCCGATGGGTTCAGAATCAAATGGTTTGAGCCTCACGCCCCCCATTTCCCGGAAGAGCTGCTTGCCAATGGCTCTAAGATTTTCGATATTCATAGTTGTACTGAGGCATCAGTAGACATTGCAGAACATTAACCAGCAGATCATTATAACTGCTCCTTCAAATGATTGACAACGGCCCCCTATCTCTTTATTATAAAAAACTATGAGAAATATTGATTTCACGAAACTCACAAAACATAATATTCGCTCGCTCCGGCCATATCAGGCCAAGGAAACACCGTGCAAAGCAAAGCTGGATGCCAACGAGAGTCCCTATTCGATTGAGAGGCCCCAGGACGTACTCTCTGTAGAAGCGCTAAAGACCCTCAATCGTTACCCTGACCCGGAAGCGAAGGAATTAAAAAGGACAATCGCGAAAAACTTCAAAGTCGGCAGTGCGAACATTCTTTTAGGAAATGGTTCTGATGAGCTGATCTACTATCTGACTATCACCTTTGGGGGGCCCGTTCTGTACCCGGTCCCCACTTTTTCGATGTATGGAATAATCTCACAGGCGTTGGATGAAATGCATGTTGGGATACCCCTGGACGGAGATTTTGACCTCAACGTGGAGGCAATGCTCGCTGCCGTGAAGAAGCACGCGCCAAGACTCATATTCCTGAGCTCACCCAACAATCCTTCGGGGAACTGTTTTTCCTTCGAAAAGATACGGCGGCTCATCGAAGCTTCTAAGGGCATAGTGGTTGTGGATGAAGCTTACCAGCCCTTTTCAAAAAAGGGGACTTTTCTGCCGATGCTCAAGGACTATGAGAACCTCGCGGTATTGAAGACACTGAGCAAGATAGGATATGCTTCCCTACGTGTCGGTTTTCTGCTTGCTGACCAAAGATTGATCAATGAGGTCAATAAGGTACGGCTTCCATACAACCTTAATGCGCTGTCTCAGGCTATAGCTCTGGGAGCGTTCAAGAACAAACATTTATTGCGCCAGAAAATATCCGCCATCATCACACAGAGGAAACGATTGTTCACCTTGCTTAGCGCCATGGAGGGTGTGACGCCTTATCCTTCCGATGCGAATTTCATCTTGTTCAAAGTGGATGATGCTGATAGGGTATTCCTGGGGTTGGAGAAATCAGGGGTGCTGGTAAGAAATATGAACAGCGTGATAAAGAATAGCCTAAGGGTTACGATAGGAACACCGGAGGAAAATGCCCTGTTCATGACAGCAATGAGGAAAACTATGGACAAGGTCCCGAAAGTCAAAACGGCAAAGAGGAGGCTTTTATGAGGAAAGCAAAGGTTGCGAGGAAGACGAAAGAGACAGACATAAGTATCGAGTTGACCCTTGAAGGGAAGGGCGATTGTGATATCAATACTTCCATCCCGTTTCTGGATCACATGCTCAACCTGTTTGCGTTTCATGGGTCAATGGACCTTGAGATCAAAGCGACAGGGGATTTAGAGGTCGATTACCACCACCTCATGGAGGACCTCGGCATCACGATGGGAGAGGCGATTAAGAAGGCGTTGGCAGATAAAAAGGGAATACGCCGCTTCGGGGAGGCAACAATTCCCATGGATGAGAGTCTTGTCCAGGTGGTGATTGATCTCAGCGGAAGGCCGTATCTTGTCTACAATGTGAAGCCACCTCGGGGCACGGTGAGAAGGGGGCTTGAGGTGACGCTGTTTGAGGATTTTTTCAGGGCCATGACCAATCATGCGATGATGAACCTTCACATCACGGTCAAGTATGGCAGGGACCTTCACCACATCTTTGAGGCGGTTTTCAAAGCCTCGGGAAGGGCGCTTAAAGAAGCGGTCTCTGTTGACCCAAAGATCAAAGGGCTGCCAACAACGAAAGGGAATCTATGAGAAATGCCATCCCAGCTGAACGGGTGAGTAATCATGCCTAAATCCAAGTTAAAGGTACTGTTGCTCCGCCACACACCCAATCCTGAGGAGACGGTGGCATTGGCGGCAAAACTCTGCTACAGCGCATCAGGCATAGACTCCCTCAAAGAGAGGATAGAGACGAGGGACCAGCGGGACTTTGTCGAGAAGTTGATGAAAATGGGCCATATGAGCCCTGTGGAGCATGTTTCATTCACTTTTGCCATTGAAGGCATATCTCGGGCCTGCTCACATCAGCTTGTGAGACACAGGATAGCGTCTTACTCACAGCAATCGCAGAGATACGTGAAGGAAGAAAGCAGCTTCGATTACATTATTCCGCCAGTAATCGAGAAAGACCGGATGTTGCGGCAGCAGTTTGAGAATTACATGGCAGAAGCGCAGAGGGTTTACGATCATTTCGTCAAGAAACTTAACGAAAAGGGCATACAGGGGGAGGCCGCGAATCAAGACGCGCGGTTCGTGCTTCCTAACGCTGCGGAAACGAAGATTCTGGTGTCCATGAATGCACGGGAGTTGCTGCACTTCTTTCGGCAGCGCTGTTGTAACCGCGCTCAGTGGGAAATACGCCAGATGGCGGAGCAAATGCTCAAGCTCGTGAGAAAAGCTGCACCAGTCATTTTCTCAAAGGCGGGTCCGGGATGTCTTTACGCGCCTTGCCCTGAGGGTGAGTATTCCTGCGGAAAGATTCAAGAGGTAAGAAAAAGATACAAGACGGTGAGCCGCTAATTTTTAGCCGCAGCTGAGGGCGTGTTGGTTAAGGCTGCTGCTCTGGGAGATGACCTCATAGCAGTCTATGGCGGAGTGGAGTTTTCTGAGGAAGTTGATATTTGCGGTATGGCCCGCCTTCTCAAGGATCACATGTCCTTCTATTGGAAACCCTATCAGGGATAAATCCCCTATTGCATCCAGTATCTTGTGCCGTACAAACTCGTCATGGAACCTCAGGCCCGTCGCATTCAAGACCCCTTGCTCCCCGATAATGACCGCATTGTCAAAAGAACCACCCTTGGCCAGGCCATTGGCCCTGAGCGTCTCCACATCCTGGAGAAATCCAAATGTCCGCGCGGGCGCTATCTCCCTGATAAAGTTCTCCTCGGTCAGCTCCAACGAGTACTCCTGCTCCCCTAACAGCTGATGGTTGAATTGGATGTAATACGATATGCGCATCCCCTCATAGGGCAGCGCCGTTATCCTCGCATGGGCATCCTTGTACATCAGCGGCCGCGTGATCTTCAGCACCGGCCTCTCCTTGCCCTGCTTCGCTATGCCCGCCTCAAGGATCATCTCCACCAGGTGCGTCGAACTGCCATCCAGTATCGGCACCTCCGGCCCGTCCACCTCGATCACCATGTTGTCAATCCCAAGGCCCGATGCCGCCGCAAGCAGATGCTCCACTGTCTTGATCCTCACCCCGTTGAGCCCAATCGTCGTCGCAAACGCAGTCTCCCCCACAGAGGCGATGCTCGCCCTGATCAGTGCCCCCTTGTCTGTACGGTAAAATACGATGCCCGTATCCCGTGGCGCTGGCTTGAGCTTGACCGTGGTGTGCTTGCCCGTGTGAAGGCCTATTCCCCGAAAGAGGACTTGTTTTTTCAGTGTCCGTTGTAATCTCATCGACAGCGCCAGATTATGCAAATACTATACCACCCCCAATGCTATCATGAATCAATGGCTTATGAATTTCAAGTGTTGATTTATTTCGATGTTGTGTGAGTTTTGCCACATTGATTGTTAGGAGGCGAGCACCGTTGTTTGATCTAAAACGCAAAAAACCTTTGAGGTGATTTCACAGATTCAGGTTCGACGATGCTTGCGCCCGCTGTCGATTCAATTCTGTGGGGAATTGTCGAGGGAGAGATGTCTCACTCCCATCCTGCATCGATGACGTTTCACTGATGTTTTTGTATCTCTCGACCGAAACTTATTTAATTTCATCTTATCGTGCCTGGCCACCTACCACCATTTCTGGAATCCTTAGTGTTGGCATACCATCTGATACCGGGACTCCCTGTGAATCTTTCCCGCAGGTTCCTATAGAAAAACCAAGATCCGATGCAACCATGTCTATAGACCGCAATACTTCAAAACCGTTGCCAATAAGCGTCGCTCCTCTTACCGCATCGCCAAGGAGGCCATTTTCTAGCAAATAACCTTCCTGCACATCAAATACAAAATCCCCAGTTATCGTGTTGACTTGTCCTCCACCCATGCTTTTCACAAACAATCCACTGGTGACCGACCTGATCACGTCATCAGGCAACACTTTGCCAGGAACGATGAAAGTGTTTGTCATCCGTGGCAAAGGTTTGTGTCCGTATGATTCCCTTCTGCCATTTCCCGTGGAAACTGTGTGATCATGCATTGCTGTATATTTATCATACATATAGCCCTGCAGAATCCCTTCCTTTACGAGAACGTTTCTTCTTGAAGGCGTTCCTTCATCATCAAAGCAGAAGGAGCCCCTCTTGTTGGGAAGTGTCGCATCGTCAATGACAGTGATCATAGGAGATGCCACGCGCTGACCAACCTTTTCCGAATAAATGGACAGCCCCTGTTGAGCAAGGTCAGCCTCAAGACCATGACCTATCGCCTCATGAATCATGGTTCCTCCAGCTTCTGAAGAGATGACAACAGGCATCCTGCCTCCTGATATCCTTTTGGCCCTCAGCATCATCAACGCCCTCTTCGTCGCTTTGAAGGCACTTTGCTCCAGACGCATATCATCGAACAACTCAAAACCTATGAGCCCCCCGATAGGCTCGTAACCAGTTTGCATAGTGCCTCCCTCAACTGCAATCACCTGCACAAATCCCATGGAGTAGACCCTTTTATCTTCCGCAATAAATCCATCGGATGATGCAACCGATACCTTCTGAACAACATCTTTATACACGACCTTGACCTGTTTAATCCTTGCGTCGACTTTTCTTGCAACTCTGTCAGCACCATTCACGAGAGCGACTTTTGAGGACATTGGAATAGTCTCGGGTGGAATCTTCACTGAAGAAATCACTTCGGGCTGCCTTTTATGCATATTAAGTGTCATGTCCTGAAAAGACGACGATGCAGCGATGCTAGCAGTATGTGCAAGGTTCAAGAGCACATCCGCCGAAAAATCATTGCTGTAAACATATGCTGTCTTTCCATTGTAAATAAGTCTGATGCCTATTCCTGATTGAGAACCGGTCGTTACTTTCTCTACCCGTTCATCTTCCAATTGTATCGCAGTGGTCATTTTGTGCTCGACAAACACATCCGCATATTCACCGCCAGAGGAAAGGGTCTTTTTAATGAGCCTTTCAAACATCGCGTCATCAACCATAAGGGAATCCTCCATGGAGAATCACAACATAGTTGTTTATAGCACAATATTGCCTCTTAATTCTAATCATGGGAGCCCTCAAATCCATTTATCTGTTTCGCCATCACGTTTCGCCAGGAGACTGTCCCACCCTAGCTCTCAGGCATGCGGGATGGTTTCATCTCCATTCATGACTGCCCTTAAAAAAAATTTCCCTTCTGTATCTTTCCGGGGATGTCCCAGCTAACATTGACCCCCGCCTGCTGGCAATCTTCTAACTGAAGCTATGCTGCTTTACAAAATATACAGAAAATGTTAAAAAAACATGACATTAGTTGAGATAGCTAATTAACTTTGATTTTACATCATGAAAACACGAGCAGGGGACAATGGACAGTTTCTGGGGAAATATTTTTAGAAGTCAGAAGAAAGAGACATCTGAAATTCGAGGTATTTTGAAAAAAATACCCATATTTGACAATCTGTCAGATCGTGACTTGACTCATATTGAACGTATAGTGCATCGGAGGGAATATCGGCCGCAAGAAGTAATATTTCGGCAAGGTGACCCCGGTCTGGGCATGTACATCATCGAGAACGGCAATGTGACAATTTTATTGGAGCCCACCTCTCAGGTTCTGGCTGAATTATGCGATGGCGAGTTTTTTGGCGAATTGGCCTTGTTGGATGACTCGCCTCGAACTGCGACGGCAATTGCCAAATGTCCAGCCAGAATGCTCTGTGTTTTTCAGCCGGATCTGTTTGACCTCATCAGCCGAAACCCACGGCTGGGCGTGAAGATCCTGCTTCATTTGGCTCGTACTATAGGTGAGCGCCTTAGAAGATCTAACATAGAGATTCACGCACTGGATTTATAACAAAAATAACCATACTACCGTGGGGTGAAATCAATGGAGGGTGTTCCAAGCAGATGGGTCAAGATCATATGGCTCATCACGGCGCTTGCCATAGCAGCACTTCTCGTCTTCTCCATTGGCGATGTGGTGAGATTGGTCATAATCTCGGCTCTTTTGGCCTATATACTGGATCCCATTGCAGTTTTTTTGGAATCCCGCGGCCTGAGCCGTACTGTTGCGACAGTTATTATCTTTTTAGTTATTATTTCTGCTGTTGCTATTTCTGTTCTCTTCTTTTTGCCTCTGGTAATCAAAGAGGTAGATGCCATTCAAAGTGGGTTGAATACCAGCCAGACGGTCACACTCATTAGTAACGTTGAATATCTCCTTGTAAAGAAATTTTCTTTTTTTGGTTTTCAAAAACCAGATCTCTTAGCTACTCTTCATAACGCGATGGCTGACTTTGGCAAGTGGATCTTTGGTCATTTGGTTGATGTCGCATCATTCGTGATTAACATAGTTATAATGCCTTTTATAATCTTCTTTCTGCTGAAGGACGGGCGGCAGATAAAGAAGCAATTTATTACCATTGTGCCAAACCGCTACTTCGAAATCTCTTTGCACTTACTGAATAAATTAGATTTGCAGGTGGGGAACTATTTGAGAGGGCAACTTCTTGATGCGATTATAATCGGTATCCTTTCAATATTCACGCTCTGGTTACTCGATGTCAGATATTTTTTCCTCATCGGCATCTTTGCGGGATTGGCCAACCTTATACCTTATCTTGGCCCGGTGGCTGGAGCGGCGCCCGCTATTTTAGTCACAATCGTAGAAACAGGTGACACTGAAAAGGCACTACCCATTGCAATTGCTTTTCTATTGATAAAGGTAATCGACGATACTCTAGTGCAGCCGCTGGTAGTCGCGAAAAGCGTGCACATGCATCCCTTATTGGTCCTACTGGTTATTATTATCGGAGGCAAATTTTTTGGAATTCTAGGCATGCTGCTCGCCGTCCCGCTCACGGGTTTTATCAAGGTAGTTCTTCAGGAAAGCATCAGCAATTTGCGTAAATACGGGCTCGCCTGATCAGCCTTCAAGTCGCCGTAAACAGGCGAGTATGGAGAAAAGGCTACTCGTCTGGTACTAGCCGGATTCTATGCCGAGAGTTTAATCATGTCTCGCGCTCCCGTCGAGGATGACAAGACGCTGCTCACCCTCGTCTTAGAACTTATAGGTGAGACTTACGGCCACCATATTGAGGCTTGACTTATAAGTGCCGTTGGCGCTGGTTACCGGGTTGATTACCCCATCGTTCGGGTTGTCATCAACGGCGTTGTTCTTGGTCCTGTTCGAAAACCATTGGTAGCCATATGCGAGGCCTATCTTGAAGTCTCCGAACTTCAGGTCTGTGCCAATGGTCACCAGGTTAGCGTTAGCATCCGGGACAACAGGGTCATAGGTCTGATCCGGTATCGGGTTGCCCTGGTGAAGATATCCGGCAAGGAGCGCGACGGTATCATTCAATTGGTACTTAAACCCTATGTCTTCCGACCATGCGTCTTTCCAGTTCCTCTGGCTCGTGTACACGTTACTGCCCGCTATTGGTTGGTCAAACGTAAACTGGAGCTGCTTCAGGGAAGACCATCCCTCCCATCTGCCTCCGATCTCAACGGTCAAAGGGTAAAAGCCCTTGTAGCATAGACCAAACTGCACCTGCTGGGGCAAAACCATGCCGACACTGCCCCCGGTATTGGGGAAAAGAGGGGTGAGTTGCGGCACCGGCAAGTCAAACGTGGCGTTCCCAGAAGCGCCGATTTTTATCATGCTCCGATAAGAGACCCCTAATGAAACGTCCTTTACAGGTTTCAGCACAAGCCCGAGATTATACCCCACTCCTGTGCCGCTGCCTTTAAACTTTTCAGCGCCATCAGGCAGACCAAATGGAGCCAAATACAGATTACGCTCCAAGGTCGTGTCAAGGAAGACGACATCAAGTCCTGCGGCAATTGAAATCCATGGCGCCGCCTGATAAGACACCACCGGATTTATATTGTAGGTAGACAGCTCCGAGTCCGTCGCTATGTACCTACCCTCCCAGGTGGTTGGCCATTTATCACCCAGACCAAAGGGATTGAAGACCCCGAGTCCCGCGCTCCAGTTCTCATCGAATTTGTGGGTTATATAAATAGTAGAAGGGAAATAGACACCATTAGATCCGTTTTCGGTATTGCCAGTGTACGCGCTGGTGAACTCCCTAGATGGGATCAGGAAAGTCGTGCCGATCATCACCTGTGTCTTGTCAAGCTCATTGATTAAGGCCGGGTTAAAGAAAATGGCTGAAGGGTCGTCGGTATGCGCGATCGTCGCGGCAGCCTGACCGGTTGATGTGGCTCCCTGAGTGTAAATCGCGTAACCTGAGCCATAGGCACTCGGAATACTATAATGACCGAGGATCATTATTATAAGCACTAGTATCCCTTTGTTTATTGCACTTTTGCGCATCGTAATCCTCCTCATTTATATTTGCTGAGAAAAGGTAAAGGAGACTCATGAAAAAAATAAATTTTTAATATATAATCAGATGTTACCTCTTAAAGTCAACAAAAGGGACTTGCCAACTTTAAAGTGTAGCTCGGGTGAGAATGATCATGAGGCAAATATGCTTCCAAGGGATGCACCACCCTCGACTTAGGAAATCAGGAGACAGGAAGCAAGTATGCAAGACTCCGAATACTTAATGGAAAGTGACGAGGAGGCTTTCCGTTTAGACATCAAAACAGAAAGCACGGTTGTTGAAAGGCAAGCCCTCTGGGCGGGTATAAAGCCCGGGATGAGAACGGCTGACTTGTGCTTCGGGTCAGGAAAAACCACCCTTATTCTACACCAATTGTCCCAACCCGGCGGCAGCGTTGTCGGAGTCGATGGCTCAGAGAAAAGGATTGCCTATGCAAAAGAGCACTACAGTGTCGAGGGAATAGAGTTTAAATGTAAGGACGTGCGGGACTCTCTCGAGGATCTTGGCATGTTCGATTTCGTCTGGGTACGTTTCTTATTAGAGTATTATCGTTCCAATAGTTTTGACATAGTTCAAAATATATCCAATATCGTGAAACCCGGCGGTATCTTGTGCCTCATTGACCTGGACTATAACTGTCTGAATCACTACGGCCTTCCACAGAGATTGGAAAGAGCGCTTTTCAGTATAATGAAGAGATTGGAGGAAAAGACAGATTTCGACCCTTACGCAGGAAGAAAACTATACTCACACCTTTATAAACTGAGATATCGGGATATGGCTGTGGAAGTGGCAGCTCATCATCTGATTTTCGGCGCACTGAAAGACAGTGATGCCTTTAACTGGATGAAGAAGATCGAGGTCATTTCCAAGAAGATAGATTTCGAATTTGATGAATATGAAGGGGGATACGAGGAGTTTTTAATTGAGTTTAAGGATTTCTTTTCGGACCCTGGAAGATTCACGTACACTCCGGCAATCTGCTGCCGCGGACAGAAGCCTGCCAACTGATGAAGCCCCAATAACCCTGCTGGATTGATCAGAAGATGACCCGAGGCGAAAAAAAGCCAATGATTTTTAGGGCACTGATAATAGTAACGCTGCAAAAATCTCAACACCTCTGGAGAGACATTGACAACAGCCAGTGGTTTCTCTGCTTGTCCGCATGGCGACTGAGTTCGGCGTGTTGTGCTATGCACGTCAATCCTTTCCTCGGGTGATACAGTGTAAAATGTCGATGCTGAAGTGTTCTTCCACGGCATCGGCTTGACCCATTCAGAAATGTCATCGTGATAAAACCCTCGAGCCTCAACACCTCACTCCCCGTTTGCTATTACAGACTCTTGCATTCGGCCCCCGGGTCGGCACATTGAGGGTTTTTTCTTTACGGACTCCTCTTTGTAGCGACAATACTGAAGTTTAGCTACAGATTGCTTCGCCAAGTCCGCCGAGACTTGCATACCCAAATTTGTGCGCCTTGAAGGCGCA
>JBKQMP010000102.1:0-4055 GCA_052146665.1 Dissulfurispiraceae bacterium | reverse complement strand
TGGCTTGTGGTTTTCGTAATCGCTCCCATTATAGAACCGCCATTTATTTTCATTGCGGCGGACTGGACTTGTTTCCCAAACCGCCTCCTCAACCAACACTATGCTTTCGAGCATCGTAAACACTATAAGTTGGGGGTATCCATTAAAATGCCCGTTCCGGCAAAGCTTTTTAGATTCTTTGCCACCAGTACATATCTACAAAAGCACTTTCCTTCATCCACAGATGTTCTTCCTCGCAGTTGAGCTGATCTCTCAGTCTAATCTCCTCTTGACATAAAAGTGCGCGCCCTTTTTTGTAAACATGGTGTGCGACTGCTTCACCAACGGAATGGTAGGCAAAGCAACTTTCAGTTTCGTATGCTTTGGCGAACGTCAGATCGCAGCTGTCCTGCCGCCACTTTACCTCGATCTCAGGACACTGTTCCGTTATGACAAATACGTTTTTCGGCTTTGCTTCAAAGACGCTAGCCAATGCATGATTGAAACCTGATCCTATAAGGTGGAGACTGTTGCAAGCCATCATCAAATCATAATTGGCAAGATTGCGTAGCGCTGCGTCTTCCCATTTCTCTTCGCTCACTTCGATCCAGTCAATCCCCCTCTTGAAGGCTTCTTCATAGAGCAAGCTTCTCATGCCGACCGAAGGTTCCATGGCGGTCACCTTGCAGTCGAGGGCGCAAAGAGGAAGAGATAGAATGCCACTGCCGGCCCCGATATCCAGTACTCTCCAGCCGGGGGCCACCATAGTCGTGAGGGCATGGATGATCCTGTCGTGATAGTTGTTGTGTTCCATCCAGAGCTTGTACCATGGCGCATAGCCGTCCCAGAAACGGACAGTTGAAGCCCTTCTGCATATGGCTTTCCTTATCTCCATTCAAAATACCTCATCGTGCTATGTTAATTAAATTCGTGCTACTATAACGCCAAAAAAAACCCTTACCCCAGATGCTTCCCCGTTGTTGCAAGAGAGAGTTTTCCATGTTTCACACCCTTTGTGCCGATCAGTTTATCGGCGATAGCTTTTATCTTGCCGCCTTTGCCTTTTACAACAATAACCTCAAGACAATTGTGTTCATCTATATGGATATGCATGCTCGAAACGATTGAGTCGTAATCGTGGTGTTGCAGATCCGTCAGCGTATCCGCAAGTTCCCTTGTATCGTGAGAAAATACGATCGTGATCGTGCCCACGGTTTCTGCTGTTGCCGACTCCCATTCCTCGGACACGAGATTGTCACGAATAAGGTCCCGTATCGCCTCGCTCCGGTTCGCGTACCCCTTTTTCCTTATGAGGGAATCGAACCGTTCGAGCAACAACTTTTCAAGTGATATGCCGAATCTGACAATCGCCATAGTGTTACGCTTTCATTTTTCATGCTACTTTATCAAAAGCATCACTTGCTGTCAAGTGTCTTTAGTTCGTAGTGTCATGAGTTCCTACTTGCATTTTTTGAGCGTGTGCTGGTGAGCAATGCAAAAAACAGAACTCAACGCCTTGAAGGGTCTTTGACTGCAGCGAAATTCTGGATCAATGTTGTTTGGATAGATTCATCATTCCCGGATAAAATTAGAGCAGCTATGAGATAGGAGAGCCATTTAAAAATCCTTTGGCCATTCTCATCGATGGTCCCCAAATACAAAACGCGGAGATGAATATCAAAAGCTCTTTACGATCTTACACAGCGCCTCCACATGCTCATGAGTCAAAACCATGGGCAAGTCAACTCTTCGGCACGTGAGGCCAAGCAGTCGAGAGCGTCACTGACACGATCTGCAGCATGATAATAATAGCCGTGCATTGCAAAGAGGACCGCTTGTATGGCTAAGGGATCGGCTTTTCCTTTTTCTCTTTTCTTGCTTGGCTTATGGAAAGTGAGAGAAAAAAAGATTTTGATGGTTGGGCATAATCTTCATTCGGCAACTTGGTGCAGCAGAATAAAGCTCACTCGAAAAAAGCATGCGCTTTATTGCAAACTATCTGTCGTTATTATAGGGCCGCTCAAAGAACGAAGGAATGCCTCAAGCTGTCTTAATTCCTCGTCACTCAATGCGGTGTGACCAAGTTCGTGGCTTTTCGACTGGCGATAAAACTCCAGAACTTCCTTTAGGGTCGCGAATTGACCCGCATGCATGTAAGGGGGCCTTTCAGCGACATTTCTCAGCGTTGGTGTTTTGAAGGCTCCGTCATATTTTTCCACCTTCGTATCCAAGAATCGTAATTCAGTACAATCTCCAGGCCCGGCATCACTATACCTGCCACGACAATTAAACTCATCCGAGAGGACCTTTCGAATGCCATCTGCACGTCCCTTATCGTAAGGCATTTTCGAGGGCGTGGGCACGCCGGTGTTATGAAAATCGCCGTTGGTAAAGAGAGGTCCGCTATGGCAGTTGGTACATTTTGCTTTGCCGATAAAAAGCCTGAGACCATTTCGTTCCTCAGAGGTCAGAGATATTGCCATTGCGGCAGTATCTTCTTTTAGAAGGGCCTCAGCATACCTGTCAAAGCGCGAGGGCCCAGGGACAATCGTTCCTACGTATGCAGCAATTGCTTTGCCCATGTTTGCATAAATGCGATTAACCTCATCCCTCTTGTCAGGCGACATTGATACCCATGTTTTCAGAACAGCAGCGTCATCTGTGGCCGGGCTTGCGACAGCATTTGTAATGTCTGGTATTTTGCCGAAAATTTCTTCATATTCCTTGCGATAATTCTTACTGATCAAGAAAGCACACGCAGTTCTGGTAAATCCATGCTCTACGTTGCTTTCAATAGGCCCCAAAGCCTGTGACCACAGACTGTCTTTTCTTCCGTCCCAAAAAAACCATGAGTTATAAGCCACTCCAAGGAGAGGCATCGATCTTCTTGTTGTTGCTCCCATTCCATGCGCTAATGGAAGGTCGTCGGTAAAGTTCATATCAGGTCGGTGGCAGGTTGCACAGGAAACTTTCAAGTTTCCACTAAACTGAGGATCGAAGAAAAGTCTTTTACCCAGGGCTCTAGCTTTAGGATCATCGACAAACGCATTGGATGGATCTTTCGGCAGAGGGGGTAGAGACCCTATCCAGAGTGAACGAATAACCGATATTTCCTCTTTGCTCCATGCGTGGTCATCAATTTCCGAGGCCCACACAAAAGCAACCCCACTTTCACATAGAGCTATAAAAGCTACCGCCAACACTATTACCAGACGTTTGAAACTGACAGCACAGTAATACATCTTCGTGTGAACCTTCCTTCTACTGGACAACAAGGTTAAAGGTGATCGTGTCTTCGGCATCCTGAGTCTTCACCTTAAACGTTATCACCCACCATCCCGGCATGCTGAATTTTAACCCTTGAACAATGTAATGGCCATCCCCCGCACCTTTGGCTACCTCGGGCTGAGTCGGAAGGCCGTGGCCATGCTCCGGCATAGCACCGTTAAGATTTATCTCAGCATCTTTCACGGGTCGCCCGTCAGCTGTCGCCACATTCAATTTCCAGGTAATGAATCTCCCCACAGGAATTGGCACCTCTTCGCTTTCATAGGAGCCCTTGAACAGTTTCTTCGCCGACATGCGCGCAGCAGAGGTGTCAACATCAGCAGGGGCTGAAGAAGACATCATTTTGTGTTCGTCCGGTGATGATGTTTCTGAGATCTTGACATCGGGGAAATCAAACGTGACACTGTCTTCCACACTCCCTCTGCTAATCTTTATTCTCAGTTCCCAGCGCCCTCCCATGATGAGTATGATATTTTCTACACTATAGAGCCCTCCGCCCCTCTCCCGGACAACTGGTTTTTCATAAACCCCATGCCCCATTTCGGGCATCCAGGGAGTCACTGTCACTATGGCGCCAGCCACATCCTTGTCGTTCTTGTCGTGCACGATGATATCCAGCGTGTTCACCCCAACTTTCAGTTCCTGTTCCTTGACCACCATTTCTACAGAAAACATCCCTCTCTCGGTCATTTTGAAGAGGCTCTGCTCATAATGCTTCGTGTGGGAACCAGCATCGGTCTGATATGTCTCAGCGGCAAATCCTGTGAAAGGCAAAAGCAGCGCAACAA
>JBKQMP010000101.1:0-10849 GCA_052146665.1 Dissulfurispiraceae bacterium | reverse complement strand
GTGTCCGCCTTCTGATCTCTTTCATGACCCGCTCAAGAGGATTGTTCGTCATGATTCTCCTCCAATGCTCTCTGGGATACCCATAATAGCTGAGTGTCTCCCCAATCCCCTCTTTCACGATAGCTGCCGCCCTGTTGAGCTTCATCGCCTGAAGCTTCTTTATTACCTCTGCTGCCTTCCTTAAGGCCTCCCCTCTGTCTTCTTGGGCATGCAGTGCCTTCAGCATCGCTGCTACTTCCTTCACTTTCCCCTTGGACACTACCGTGAACACATTCCGATAGAAATGCACTACGCACCGCTGCCATAAAGCATTCGGATAAAACTCCCCAAGGCTCTCGATCAGACCAAGGCATTTGTCTGAGATGAAAAGCTTTACACCCTTGAGTCCCCTCTCCTTGAGATATCGTAAAAACGCACTCCAGCTCGCCTTGTCCTCCTTGGCACCCTCTGCTACCCCAAGAACTTCCCGATAGCCTTCCTGGCTCACCCCAACTGCCACCAGCACCGCCACGTTCTTTACCTCTCCCCCCCAGCTCCGCTTCAACGCAATCCCATCAAGATACACATAGGGATGCACTCCTTCAATAGGCTTCATCCTCCAAGCTTCAAGTGTCTTATATATCTTGGCATTGAGATTGGATACGGTACCCGGACTCACTTTGCTACTCCATAAGGCCTCGGTGATGTCTTGCACTCTCCTGACCGACACCCCTGCCAAATACATCTCCACAAGTGCTTCCTCTACGGAAGATTCCCTCCGCCGGTACCGCTCAATGATCGCGGTCTCAAACGGCAGGACCCTCAGTTTCGGTATCCTGAGATCTACTTCCCCCGCTTTGGTGTGCAGCGACCTCTTATAGTGTCCCGCCCTCCTGTCCTTCCTTGCCTCCGTCCGCTCATACCTCTTGGCATTACAGAGCCTCTCCGCTTCTTCATCCAACAGCGCATTGAGCGTTTCCTCAACAGTTCCCCTTACAATCTCCCCAAGATGCTCCCTTATGCTCTCTTCGTCAATCTGGATTATTTTGCCTCTCTTTGCGGTACAATGTCCTTTAGTCATGGTGTTCCTCCTCTGGCTTTTGTTTTTTGGGTAAATTACATTACCAGATTCGAGGGCACCATGACCCTAATTGTGCGAAAAATATTGTACGTTATCTAAGGAAGTCGCAGTAAAAATGTTCTTATTGGTCTTTGTGCCGTTCTCAGGCTTGGAAATAGAGGGCCGCCGCTGAGGAGAAGAACGCTGAGAACCCGCTGATCATCGCGTCAAAGGATTTCGCGCAAAAGTACATCGAAAACTGGGATAAACACAAGGGGCGTTCGGAGAGTTACGAGGTACGGTGAGGGTTTCTTTGGGAATAATCACAAGTTGGCTTTTAGCTGCTTTCCATGTTTCTCTCAGTGGCCACTCTCGAATAATATTGTCCAAACCTGTTACCGAACTCAGCGCTATAAATTCCTTCCAAAGACAACACCCGATGCCCGTCAGGGATCAGTTTTTCAACTACGTATTCTGAACGCAAGGTGAAAGGCCTGCGAAAATTTGCAACAAGCTCTGGAATAATAACGTGGTCGTCATGCCTGTATTGCTCAAAAAAATGATATCGCGGGTGAAGATTCGTGACAATCCATGTTCTAAATTCGCCTTCAGATATTGGGCGCCCAGGATTCGCTATTAAGGTCGCCACTACCACATCGGCTGTTGTTGCGACCACGAACAGAAGTTCTTTAGCATGCGCAACGTCACAGGTTTGTGTAGCCAGGACAGCATAAGGATTGCTCTGCAAATCCAGAACAACATTTCCCCGCTGATCAATATTAGGCCATGGACTTTCTTTTGTTTTTCGGTGAGGTCGCCAGTAAGGGATATTGACGAAAATATCACCCTGACTCAGAGGTGTGTTTTGCTCGGGAATGCGGTAAATAGACATTAAGTGCTATATTATTCATCCGTGTTATTTTCGACGACTTCACCCTCCACAGATTCATGGACTACACCAATTTCATCTGAAAGATTGTCTAATACGTCAATATCTTCCAGAACCGACCAGATACCACTAATTATCAATCCATGACTCACACTTGCTGTGTAACTAAAAGGGTCGCTCGCAAGAAACAGCCCGCTATTGTTCCCCGCAACGACGTCATCCTTTTTCTCGTACGTGTAAATCGTATTCATTACTTTACCTCCTACTAGTCAGTAATGTGCATCCACCCAGCTTGTAGTGCCTTGTGCTGGATTCCTTCAGCGATTATACCCTGTGGCTGGGGAATCTTGACTCGACGCAAATCAAATACTTGCTGAAAATAGTCTAATCGGGCAGTTGATTCAACAATAGCGACGCTCGTTTCATACCGAAACTGTTGATTACTCCCTAGAATCATTTCGGGCTCAAAAGCACTATCTAAATCCATTAACTCGCGATATGCACCATAAAGCTCCCACATAAAGCCTGACAAATTTGTCGAGGCATCAATAACGTTCTGAAGTTTTTCCTTTGCCTCGGTTCTCGATATTTCATAATCATGGCTTCCGAGTTCACGCGACAGATAATTTACAATCCTGTCTATTTCAGAACTATCCAGTTTCTTATGGTGGGTAGATAAAAGCTTTTTACCCAGCATAATTATTTGCTCGCGTGCCCTAAATGCTCTACCAAGTGCTATGGGGCTGACTTCAGAAGACAACTTCAAGAAGACATTATCTAAATTATTTATTTGACCCTCGCGCTTTGCAAAATTCAAAAAAGCAGCAACGTCTTCGACGCTAAGGGGCAGCAGTTGACCCGCTTGAGGAGAACCCGGCCGGCCAATTGGGTTATATTCATTTGCAACAGTTGGATCAATAGGTGACAAAGTACCCATCTCATTCATAATAATTTCGTCTGCCCCAAGACATATCAGCGTGCCACAACTCAATGCTTTAAATGGGACAAGGACTCCGAAATGTTCGCAAAATTCCCTGATCTTATTAACGATTCCAAACCCTGCAAGAGTATCGCCCCCGTTAGTAAATAGGAAAAGGTCGATTTTCGGTACATGCCCGAAAACTTTGAGGTGTTCGTAAATGAAAGGTAAGGCATCCTTTGCAATGCGCGCTTCCAGATTTCTCCGATCACTAGTCAAGTAACACAAGACGCGCGAGTTGTCTCTTTCCTTCTCAATTGCTGAGATCAGCTCCATCCTTTTTTTTCTTTTTTCTTTGTCCATAATCAATCGCACCAATCCCGCAAGTGAATACAACTTAGAGAGAATACTGTATATCGCAACTACTCAATATGTCAATATATTTTCATTGCCTTGTTTCTACAACTTGTCTTTATATTATAACACCTTATACCCATCCTGCAAGCCAACTAAAAGAGAGCACGGGTACTTTCTTCCGCATCGAAGAGATTGATGCACCGGATGATCTCCTCGTCGCGCTCATATAGCTCAAAATCAGGGGATGAAGTAATTTATGAAGGGCGGGTCCCAAGCACACGATTAAACTCACCGCTGGGACCTTTCATATGATACCCTTATCCTGAGGCCATTGTCGAAGAACGGTAGGTATAGTTGCCGCTGGATCTTCGGGATCAAAGTCTCGGTAAAGTTTGCCGACCAAGTCGGTATGCAGAGACTTCACGGTCTTATCTTTCAAGAGGCATACTGGTTTTCGGAGGGCAAGGAGATAGCCGACCTCAAGGGCAATATTTGGATTGAATTCGTCAGCCTCAATGCGCTCGAACACGGCGATTCCGAAGCTACACCCATAAATATTAAGTTAGTACATTCGGGAATAGGTCGTCATGGGATTGTTTGTCATCGGCGCGGAGAGCAGTGATTCCACTCCCGCCGAGAACTGAGCGAATCGACGACATTATCGTATTGTGTGACGCGGTTTGGCCTAACTTCATCATGACGAATGCAACTTTCTTAGAGTCTGAATGACCTGATTGGAATTTGCATAGGTAATTTGGCGTGTCAATAATGGTGCTTTTTTCCGGAGGTTAATGAGAAAGTAAATCTGGCTAAACTTATAAGCTAAGCTTTGGGCTAATGAATGGACTTTTTCAACTCGGCCCTAGGCGCCCAATATCTTTTTTTAATCTCCATAAATACTGTGCTTGGCCCTGTAACGTTGGGATGTACCTAAGACGCACCCGTGAATATGGAACCTAGTCAAACGTGATGAAAACGTGATATAAGCATATCGAAAAATGGCAATTCATAGGAATCTATAGTCAAACTCAAAATGACTCTATCATCTTGATGTGAAAAGAAAAGCTGGTATTTTCAAGCCCTTGTCAGTCTGTTGGCATGGGCTTTGAAGTCCAGGAGGGACACCAGAACCCTATGCACTCCCAACGTTGATAATACTTGATTTGCCGACCATTATGCAACATTGTCCTCGCTGGGTGTGACCGGATTGTGACAGCAGCACCCGTCAAGTGACCATTGCTGCGGTCTCATCGAAAAAGAAATCAACAATATAGAAAGTCACCTTGGAGCAGCGCCCCAGAGAGCCATTTGGTCCAAAAGAGATCGAACGGCAAGGCACTGTCCATAGAAATAATGGCTAATCCATTTCTTTCTAAGAAAAGTAGCAGAGGGATTAGACTTGCGGGGTCCCGTGTCAAAAAAGGGTCGATGTTTTCTTCGCAGGAACGATAGGGAAAGTAAAGGTCCTGAATACGTCTTCTCCAATGCTGCAGTTGAGATCAGAAGAACAGGATTAAAAGGGAAAGAGCGGGAAACATATGAAGGATGCGCATCCGGGACTAGACAGATGTTAGGGTGGGGAATCAACGTGTTGAAGAAACCAGATAAAGGCTGAATTAAAGAAGGATAAGGCAGCTTCGGTGGTCATGGCGGGGGCGGCATAGCACGTGCACACGATAATGTCGGCCTGTGAGGCTGGACACGGGGAAAGCAGGAGTCGTGCTCAGGAGAGCTCAGATAAATCATGGTCATCAGTTTTGAGCATCTATTGTCACTTGTCCTGAAAGGACAAAATTAATCGTATGGGCATCAGGAAACTTTTGACATAAGCACACTGCACGAAGTGAGACCCATCCTCCTGCGGAGACTGTGTCGTGAACGCCTTGAACAGAAAGTCAGTGGTTGTGAGGATCTTCTCGATTTCGGAACTCGAATTCGCTTCCTGTAGGGCAATGGTGTGAATCAGTGGGGAAGCACGTGTAATTAATAAGCGTCACTCTGTTTATTCATGGTCAGGATAATGCGGCATCAGGTTACAATACTGTCGACGGCAAATATTTCCACTTCGCTGTGACCCTTTATTTTAGCTGGACCCAATGCACGCGCAACTACTCTATTACTAACACGCTCGTAAACTGAGCCGCTGATAAGTATTGTTTCACAAAAGTCCTTTGTGAGCCCCTCTATACGGGAAGCAATGTTGATATTGTCGCCGATCGCTGAATAAGTCATTTTCCTTACTGACCCCATGTTACCTACAACGGCATCTCCAACGTGGATTCCGATGCCTATTTTCAAATCTTCGATGCCGTATTGCTGCCACGTCGGCTTAAGTTCGGCGATTCTGCTTCTTATTGACACCGCAGCCTGCACAGCAGCGAACACGGGGTCGTCGAGCCTCGTCGGCGCACCGAAGAAGGCAAAGGTACCGTCCCCTATCAATTGTGATACAGTCCCGCCGTTGGAAAGGATGATCTCAGTCAACTCTCGATGATACTCATTTAGAAAATTAACGATCTTTTTTGGCTCTTTTTTATTCTTTTCTGAATATGGCGTAAAGCCGCGCATGTCGGAAAAAAAAAGGACCACTTCTCTCTGTTCGCCCTCTAGGAGCTTAGCAACATCTGTATTGATCATCTGTTCTATAATATTTTCAGGCACATAGGACGCAAAACGCTCTTTGACCTTGATTCTTTTTTTCTCTTCAGAATAATAGTGGTAGATTGTTGTGATGGCGTAAGAAAACAATATGGCTGAAAACAGAGGTATAACGCGTAACACATAAAGATGATTGAAAGCATAGACTGAGACCCCGGCAACGGCAATCGCCTCGATAGAGCAAAGAAAAGCGGCGGGTATGGGTCTGCGGTTAAAACAGACAAGCGCCGCCAGTCCCGAAACTATGACAATATAGATGGCCTCAGAACGACGTGTCGGCTCATGGAAAATACTTCCGGAAAGTAATGAGTTTACGGCAGCGGCCTGAATAATAATGCCGGAGGTCATTTTATCTTCGGAGTCCAAATATCTGAGAGGCGTTGAGTGTTTGTCAATAAATGGCATAGATGTCCCTATGATCACAACCTTGTCCTTGAAGCGGCTGTCCGGTCCCTTGTTCTGCACGCTAAGACTGTATATGTCGTTCAGGGAATAGACAGGTATGTTACGAGCCAGCGTGTAATCGATAAGAATGGTCTGATCTGTAGCCGCCAAAGCGCCGCCTGAATATTTAGTTGCAAGCATAAAGGCAAAGGATTTGCCGTTGAAGAATAATTGCTGTCTGCGTATCACGTCGTCAGCATCGTCTGTAAGACCAAAGTGCGAAATGTTATCTTCTCCGGCAGCCTGCAGATAGGACTGAAGGGGGGCACCGTAATTCTCAGGTTCTTTCCCGTCCTCCTTCACCTCCTTGGCCCGGAGGGGAGACGAGTACCCTATGACAACATCCGTCCCTTCTTTTCTGGCTTTTATAAGCGACTTTGCATAGACACTGTCGTATCCCCCAATAACTTCGTTCTCGAGGGATAGGGAGGGAAGTTGAATATCAAGGCCAATGACCTTTACTCCGCTCTTGACAAGGTAATCTATGATTCCTGAAATATGTTTGTGGTAGAAAATAAGCGGTAATTCAATCTGCTCATAGCTCTTGTCGTCAATGACGATCAGTGCGATATCTTTTGCACGGTCTTTTACTGGTTTCGGCCTTACCAAGAACCTGAGATCTATGGAACGAAGTTCAAGCATGTTCCATGTCCCGTCTCCGCGGATAATCTCATGATCCGTAAAACAAATCAGCATGGACACAAGAAGGGCAATCCATAGATAGGAACCGACAAACTTTCGGACCATTATGTTTTCCCTCACATCTCTCTAAAAAAGATTCACATCTAACGGAGTTTAAGTTATTTCTTGTCTCACTAGTTGCAATCCGAAGATCTGATCTTGAGCAAGTCGTATTGCGACTTTTTCAGTGATTCGCTGTCTTCATGCTGTTTGCGGAGGATCGGGTACTGTTCCAATGCTGAATCGTACAGGCGATTACGTTCAAGAAAAAAAATAAAGGAGAGCCTTGTCGCATTGTCTTCAGGATGTTTCGACAATTGCGCCTCGAAATCGCTTATCTGTTTCATCAGGACAGGGAAATCAGCCGTTGCCGGAAGATAAAAACAACTGCGTTTTACCGCTATGACTTTTCCTCCTTTAAGGGCATCCACCTCCCATTCATAACTAGACCCTAAATTGAGTGGCGGTCCCGACCGTGGATAATGGATCTCAGTTTTTGACGTGGTCTCCTGCCATAAAGGCTTATCCTCGGTCTCAATATAAAGAGATACTTTGTACCGGGAAGCCATGCTTACCAAGTCCCATCTGAAGATCGGCCTTTCCTCCATCGTACAGGTATTGGAAAAGCCATTTACCAGTATCAAGTTAGACGGACCGCCTCTCAGTATAAGCGTTCCTGATTGGGCTGTTCCATCCTTTAGGGGCAGGATGACCTTTCTGTTTCCTCTTATCTGCGGGCCGGCAGGCACACTATGGGTTTTATCAACTGAAAACTGTGCACTGTCTTTCCACATTTCCTCCTGACCGGATTTCAGGTAATTGACGGTGAGAGAACCGCCTTTTGCGATCTTCACCACGTCACCTGGATAAAGCAGGTCCCCAAAATCAAGGTGCTTTTCCTTTCCCGCATGACGGACAACAGCTGCTCCATTTACATCCATGACAACGGCACTGTAATCGACGTTGTCGGACAACGCAACCGACGGTAGCGCAATGAGCAATAAAAGTATCATTAAATATTGCATTTTCAGTCCTCCTTTATTGTCCTAGCAGCTTGCTATTACTAACATACGAAAATCATCCTACTTCCTCACTCTCCATACATTGCAGATGTGCATCAACAAATACCGGCAGTGATATCAATCTCTCTTTATCGTCAACCGCTCTCATCAGTTAGTCGCGCCTGACAGAATAAATGGGCTCCAGTAAAAAGGGTGCGGATATTTGCTTATCAGATTCCGCTGAGATGTCCACATTGCCTCTCCCACCGGCTGACTCTTCAGGTTCTTATAGAAATCGCTCATGAATAAGTAGGTGGACTCATCGCTCACCTTCCAGAGGGTTGAGATGACCGACGATGCCCCCGCGAATAGAAAGGCCCGGTTAATGCTAATCAGTTCATCACCGGTAGTGATCTTCCCTATTGCGGTTTCACATGCACTCAACACGACCAGCGAGGACGCAATAGACATTCCAAATATTTCCCTTGCTGTAAGACTGCCATCCTGATTGACTGGGGCAGCAAGCCGCAATGAGGATTCTAACGGCTGGCTCTCATTCAGCTCTCCGTGGGTTGCAAAGTGCAAGATGTGGTATTTTGGCGACTCCTCTAGGGCCCTCTTTTTCGTTGCTTCTTTGCCCGTATAGATTTCAGCCTTCTTAAAGTACGAGCCGATGTTGTTTACTTCCCTTTCTGCAAAGGCAAGATTGAATAAAGGGTTATTCAGGTCCGGATTCCCGAATGCGAGGATATCGTCAAGGTCCTTATTATTCCGTTTATTTATAAACTGGAGAAGACTTGCGCTCGAAAGATAGCTTATCAATTTTTTCTCAATTAGATATTGACCGTCGTCCGCCCTCAGGGCCTGAAAGGGCATATAGTGTAGCATATCGTGTGGGACGATGATCAGCTTTGTTTTTCCCTGACTTATCGACAATATTTTATCCGGCACAAGCTCCTTGTATAGTTGTGAGCCAAGTCCAGAAACGATGTCAATATCGGCCCTTGCTGAAATCGCTGCGCGATACTCCTGTATTCTTTTCAGCAGGTATTCTTTTTTTATCTGAACAGCTGTGAAGCTTGTCTCTGAACTGGTAATGCCCCAGACAAGCAACTGCTCGGGCATGACATAATAGACAAGCATGGTCTGGTCCTGGCCCAACAGCATTTGAACTTCCTTTAGTGTGAGCGGTGAGACCGAAAGCAGCGAGGCTGTCTCCGGAGCTTCCGCCCTGATCCGCTGGAGAAATACACGATATTCTTCCATCGCCTTTGCCAGGGTCTTCTTGTATTGCTCAATATTATCCTTGGAGGGCTGTTCGGCGCTGGCTTCCTCTTGGCCTTCCGGCGGGGTTTCTCCCAAGTTTGCGATGCCGTCTTGCAAAGACACTATCCTGCTTTTCAGTTCGCGCTCTTTATTAATCAACGCTGATGCCTTGCCTCGCGAAAGATCAACTCTTGTGCCGAGCATATCCAGAAAGGCTCGCGCCCGCACATGCTCAGCAATATTGAACGCCTCATCCGTCCTGCCGGTAATAACAAGTGATTTAATAAGCCCATTATATACATCTAAATTTCTTTCGAGAAATGATATCCGATTGTCTTCAGATCTCAATAAAGAGCGCCCACCCTCAACCTGTTTTATTGCCGTGTAAGAGTGCTGGATGGCCTCGTCATGCCGATTGAGGAGCCTCAGGGTCCAGGCATAGCCTGCATGTGCGGCGTAGCGCAGGACTGGCAAATTTGCCTTGTCAGCTTGAAGGCAGGCTGCTTTATTCAACTCCAACGCCTTGTCAGTATTGCCACTTTTCCCATAGGCGATAGCCAGCAGGATGCGTCTGTATATCTGCCAATCCATCAAGTCATTTGAAAAGCGATCTGCCCTCTCTAGGACAGCTGCAGCAGCGTCATAATTCTTCAAGGTCAGATATATCGCCCCCGTTGATATCAAAGCGCCGGCATAAGCCCGACGCATTCCCAATTTTTTCGAATAACTATCTTTTCCGTTCAATGCCGTTGAAAGCAGGTAATCTTCCTGTCCTTCGTAAATGGTGATGCTGCTTTTAGCATATTGTAGCGCCTTCTCAAAATCTCCCCTTCTTACCTGAATGTATGACAGATATCTATATACAGTTGAAACAAGGAGATTACTATAATAATCAGATTCTTCTTTCTTGACGATTCTCAGGGCATCTTCGAGGCTGCTTACTGCCTGATCATACTGCCCGAGTTTGAAATAGGCCGTAGCGTAAGTATGGATGCCCCAGGCCTGAGTAATCGGCGACTTTGCTTTTTCACCAAGGCTCGCAGCCTTCAGACCGCTGGCAAGCCCAGCTTCGTAGTTCCCGATATAATTGTACAGTTGACCGGCACGCAGATATGCTATGGCAGCATACATGAACTTGCCTGCCTTTTCAAACTTAGGCCCATACTTTTCACATCGCGCAATGTGCTCCTTTATGTTACCTTCAATCAGAATCTCACTGAAGCTTTTGAGCTGATAACTTTCTGCTTGAGTTGCGGTAACGATAACGACAACAATAGCTGCAAAAAACCATATTTTCCCCATAAGTATTTGCCTCCTAAAATAATGATTAATGAGGATTACGATCATAGCAGCATGGGGCTTCTTCGCCCTGACAGCTTGTGTAGCCATAAGCTTGTAACATTATACCCCAATATACATATCCATTAATAGAAATCAGTGTACCGATTGAATAGGCTTCCCATAGATAGTCTGGTAGCCAGGGTTCATTGCTGAACCCCAGTCCCATAAGAACCGTTCTTGTCAGTTTCCCGACATACGGCTCAAGCCTTTCATAAGCTGCCTTTCGGCGACCGGTTACACAACGTCCAACGTAC
>JBKQMP010000100.1:0-12356 GCA_052146665.1 Dissulfurispiraceae bacterium | reverse complement strand
ACATGTAACCACTAAAAAGAAATTGCGATCAAGTCGTAATAATACTTGATAGCCAACAAGTTGTCTATGGTGTAGTGTTTATTTTTTGAGGGGAACATCCGTTAAAAAAAAAGTGAGGGGATTAAATGGGACATATCGCTGTTCGATGGATTGGCGAAAACAGCAGGATGTTCATCGGACGAGATAGCTACGGTCGCACCGTTGTCGCTGGATCATGGCCAAAACAGGCCGATGAACAAGAGCAGGAGTGGCAGGGGCTCAAGCCTTCCGACTTGCTTGTCATAAGCCTGTGTTCATGCTCGGCGTATGACGTCGTGGAAATTATGAAGAAACAGCGCCAGAATTTGACCGGCCTTTACATCACCGCAAATGCCAAACAGGCCCCGGAGCCACCTTACCATTTCACTGAAATCCACCTGCATTACATAGTTAGCGGAAAGAACATTTCTGCCGAGAAAGCGGGGAGAGCTATCGAGCTTTCGCAAAACAAATATTGTTCTGTTGCGGCGACGATTCGTGGCGTCACGAAGATCACGCACAGTTTTGAGGTGAAAACCGAGTGAAGACTCACAGCAGACTCTGAAGTATAGAATGCCTTTTGGGCAATCATGGCCCCAGGCTTCTGATTTGCTCATACTATATGATAAAAAGTTCTTGAACCTCTTTAAAGGTGCCTTATCTGCCAAAATGCCTTTTCTCTTCATCTCTCAGCCAGTGTGAGCACCACATGATGCCAGAAAAAAGCAAAAAAACTGCCGCAAGTTAATGAATAAAAAACGTTTGCCGGCTCAACTTGTGCTGGTCAATTGAACTCACTAATTGCTTCATTAGGCGCTACCACAATCAGTCCAAGCATTTCATACCGCATTGTGACCCTTTCGCTATAAATCCGCATCATATGAGGCCAATGGCATAAACGGCGCTACCCTATTATTGATCCTCCCTCTGCTTTCATCAAACTCATGCGTGAGGAATCAAGACGAGACCAAAATCCTAAGACTCTAAGGCCTTCTCCTATAGAGTTGCAAAAAGAACATCCTGGCAAAGCACTCGCCGGCATCGCAGATTCGGACATCGCCTATTAAGAACCCCAAACAATACAGCTTCGGCTCATTATCCACAAACTCCCACTGTAAGCAGCTGGCGCTGATAATTTGGAGTCCTTGTGCATTGACCAAAAAAACTCCATGCGTTATTGTAATTGCATCGTTGAACAGCGTCCTTACGCCGCTTCTCACGTTTTCGATACTTGAAGAGGGGATGATCTTCTGTGTCATCAGTAAAAGGCATAATCGCGCTCATGGGCTCCGGTGAACTCACTGTCACCATGGTCGAGGTTCACAAGGAAATCCTTAGGCGTCTGGGCACTGCGCCAAAAGCTTTCTTTCTCGATACACCTGCCGGGTTCCAGCTGAATGCCGATGAGTTATCCCAAAGAGCAATGGATTATTTCCGCGTGAAGGTCGGCTATCCGATGGCCGTAGTATCATTCAAGTCAAAGGACTTACCGGTTTTGATAGCGGAGCGGACATTCCGTAAGCTGAAGGAGGCTGATTACGTTCTTGTGGGCCCTGGAAGTCCGACATATGCCGCACGGCAGTGGAATGGAACTCCTATCCCTGATATACTTAGGAAGCGGATCAAAGGAGGAGCATGTCTTGTGGCAGCAAGTGCAGCAGCTCTTACGGTTGGGCGCTTTACTCTGCCCGTGTACGAAATATATAAAGTTGGTCAAGAATTGCACTGGGCAGAAGGCCTTGATCTCCTGGGTCATTTCGGCTTAAACCTCGTTGTGGTTCCCCATTGGAACAATGCAGAGGGGGGAACGCATGACACTCGCTGCTGCTTCATGGGCGAGAGCCGCTTCAAGATGCTCGAGTCCATGCTTCCAGAAGACGTTAGCGTCCTTGGCCTCGATGAACACACGGCTTGCATTATAGACTTTGACAGGGAAGAAGTGTCGGTGAAGGGTATTGGTACAGTCACATTGCGGTACAGAGCATTTGAGAGGATCTTCCTGAAAGGTGAACAGTTCCCTATGGAAGCTCTCTCGAGGAGAGCGGACGATATCAGTCAAGTGGCACAGCCCTCGGGGGAGATCGCTTCCAAACCAGCAATAAACCCTGAAACAGATTTCTGGGATACAATCCATGCTCTCGAAGTACAGTTCCAAGTGGGTCTGGAAAACGATCCCAAAGATGCCACAAATGCTCTGTTACAGATGGAGCGCCGTATTTGGCAAGCCCAGCAGGAGATGGAGATCCCAGAGGTTGTCTCACAGGCAAGGGAGGTCCTTCGCGAATGCCTCGTTCTTCTTGGAACACACCTCGCTTCTGCACCAAGAGACATGCAAGACTGTCTCACACCTCTCTTGAAGGAGCTGCTTACATTAAGAGCAGAATTTAGAAAAAATAAACAATGGCGTGAAGCCGATGCGATCCGTGACTGCCTCAATCGCGTAAATATCGAGATAGACGACACCCAGGAAGGCTCCCGTTGGCGGTTGACTTTCTGAGAGACAAAGATCGCATCAGAGACGGTATAGCCCGGCAAGAAATGAATATGTATGTCTGAAAAGCACTTTGAGACAGTAGAAGACATGGTTGAAGTCAATAGACACGTTGGGACTGTGACTGTTGAGCCAATGCACCATCTGGAGCATTACTGGCAGGATGAGAGGAGCGCGCTCAAGTGGGATTGTTTGTTTATGCTCCCTCAATGGCTCGGGGTTTGGTGGTCATCTTTCGGTAAAGGCTTGGAAACATATCTTTACGTGGTAAGGCACCATGATGCCTTACTTGGTATCGTCCCTCTTACGGTCCGTGAACATACTGCTTACCTACTTGGCGACAGCGCTCTGATCGATTACGCTGACTTCATCGTTGCACCCACACGGCAGCACGAGTTTTTCTCAACTCTTTGCAACTACCTCACGCATGAGGGCGTTAGTCGTTTCGACACGGGACGCGTTCGCGTCGATTCAACAGCAGTCTCTTGTCTCCAGGCATACTCTGCTGCCCTCGGTTGTAAGGTATCCTGCAGACCAATCGATGTGCTCTATGAAATGAGCTTGCCGGACACATGGGAAAGATATCTCGCCCTCCTGTCGGGAAAGGAGCGGCACGAGACTCTTCGCAAGATCAGACGTTTGGAACGTGCTGATCATTTCGAGATGCACGTCATTGAGGACAAGACAGTCGTTGCAGCTGCCGTTGACACCTTTGTGATGCTTTTTCGGTCCAATCGATTAGAAAAGAACCAGTTCATGGTCGGCGCTGTTGAAACCTTCTTCAGGTCCCTTGCAGTCAGCATGGCCCAAGACGGGTTTTTAAAGCTCTTTTTTCTCGAACTAAACGGGACCTCCACCTCTGCGGCGATGTGCTTCGACTATGGTTCGACAGTTTATCTTTACAATAATGGCTATGACCAACGATTCAGTAGCCTCAGCGTGGGGCTTATGAGCAAGGTCTTCAGCATACGAGAAAGCATTATATTGGGGAGGGGAAAGTATAATTTTCTCCGGGGTGGTGAACCATACAAACGCCGTCTGGGCGGTCACCCTATCAAGCTATGTCACTACGAGTTGATCCTAACATGAGATCGCCCTTTGCCATCTCTTCGAATATCGTGTCGGACCAACACAAGAAAACCTCGAATGTCCGCCCGCTGCGAGTAGCCATGTTCAGCATCCATTCGAGCCCTCTGGGCAGGCTAGGAACTACGGAAACAGGCGGTATGAGTGTTTACGTCAGCGAAGTTTCGCGAGAACTTGGGAGAGCGGGGTACAGTGTCGATATTTACACTTGCGCCGAAAGCGGGAGACACAGCTCCGAGGTGTTTCTGTTCAAGAACGTGCGCCTTATCCAACCAAGTGTCGGTCACAACCGGCATGTCACTAAAAGTACACTCATCGGGTCCCTACAGGAAGTGTTTTCATGGATTGACGCTTATGTGAAGGGTAACCACATCCGCTATGACATCCTCCATAGTCACTACTGGCTATCTGGCGTGGTGGGGCGACTTGCTCAAGAACAGTGGCATGTGCCTCAGGTCGTAATGTTTCACACAACTGGCATGGCTAAACGAGTGGCCTGCAGCCACGAGAGAGAACCGATTCTCCGTCTAATTGCGGAAAAAAGACTTGGGCGCGAAAGCGACCGGGTTCTCACCACAACGGAGAGAGAAAAGAATCTGCTCATAAGGTATTATGACGTGCCAAAGGGAAAAATCGGGGTTGTACCATGTGGGGTTAACCTGGAACGATTTCTACCGATTATGAAAGACCAGGCGCGGCAAGCATTAGGACTTCAGGACAGCCACCATATTGTTCTTTATGTTGGCAGGCTCGCCCCTGTTAAAGGGGTCGATAGGTTAATGGGAGCGGCCGCTCATCTGCGCTTTTGTCGAGGGATTAAGTTCATAATCATAGGCGGTGATGATCAGAGAACCCTTGAGTCTCACGATCTCGGTCGTCTTGCCCGAAGGTCTTACGTCGATGACATCGTGAGATTTCAGGGCCGAGTCGAACATGATCTCCTTCCTTTATATTACAGCGCCGCTGACGTCCTTGTAGTACCTTCCTATTATGAAAGTTTTGGTCTAGTTGCGCTCGAAGCACTGGCCTGTGGCACGCCTGTTATCGCCACGCGCACAGGAGCAATGGATATCTTGATACAGGATGGCAAAACAGGGCTTCTTCTGGACACCCTGAGCCCCGGCACGCTCGCATCGGCAATTCAGAGGCTCATCATAGACTCACCAACCGGCATTCTGTCTCGTGAAGAAATACGCGCCTCTGTTCTTAGATACGCTTGGCCAAACATTGCGTCTGCCGTCGCTCAGGAATATACTTCCGTCCTCGATGCCTGCATACTTCAGTCATAACTAGTCTAAGGTTAAAGGAGATGTTTATGAAACCTTTTGCTGACATACTTGTTGTTTTAGCGCACCCTGACGATGCCGAATTTGGGGTCGCCGGGACGGTGGCCCGCTGGACCCGCGAAGGTAAGCAAGTTGTCTACATCTTATGTACAAGCGGCGAGAAGGGCACGTCAGACAGAACAGCCACCCCCGAACGACTGGCCAAGATAAGGGAAAACGAGCAACAAAAAGCAGCAAGACTTCTGGGTGTGCGCGAAGTGGTCTTCCTGAGGCTTCCCGATCAGGGACTCGAAGACACTCCCGACTTCAGAAAAATGATCGTTAGGATAATTCGGACGTATCGACCGAAGACAGTGGTGACCTCGGATCCTTACCGTCGCTACATCTGGCACCGAGATCACAGGATTGTCGGACAAGTGACTCTGGATGCCGTTTTTCCTTTCTCGCGGGATCACCTCGCATATCCAGATCTACTTGAAGAGGGGCTTGAACCTCACAAGGTTCGGGAGATGCTCTTCTTTGGTTCAGAGGACGTAAACTACCGTTCTGATATCACGACGACCTTTGATTTGAAAATTAAGGCGCTCCGCTGCCACAAAAGTCAGATGAAGGAACTCAACATATCGGACTTAAAGGCAAGGGTGCGTAAATGGTGCTGCTCGATGAGTGAAGGAGGGAAGTGCAAACTAGTCGAGTCATTCCACCGAATCGAGATCAAGAGATAGTTTTGCATTCACCTCATCGCTGCCATAGACCTATCACTCGACAAAGTCTTGTGTTAACTTTGTACAGCCATATGAAAAAGCTGGCATTCCTCCTCAGGACCTCGGTGGATTGACGAGACTCTTTGATAAACCTAAATCGGCAAGGCAGTCATTCATCCCGGTGGTTGGCCGCCCGGATGAATGACTAATTTTCCTATAAACCTCCTGCAACAAAGGAGATTTTAAAATTCAATTAAGTATTCAGCCCCAAACTCTTCCTTTTCTCTGCAATATGATCTGTTATAAGTTGAGCCGCCTTTACAGGGTCAGGTTCCACGGCAAAGCAAGCTCCAAACACATCTTTCAACCCTGATGTGGCGAGTTCAGTGACTTTCTTGCTTCCGATTATGGGGGGCATTATTCCCAACACGGTAAATATGCCGCTAGCCATGGCATAGAAGGCAATAGTTGCAGCCTTTTCGGAATACCATTCCGGGGCAGCTCCGGCAAGGGGCAATTTATCAATGTCTACACCAATCGCATTAGCCAGTGCACAGGCAATGGCAATTATCCTGGAGTTGTCCACACACGATCCTACATGAAGCGAGGGAGGAATGTTCAGAAGCCCACATATCTCTCTGAGTCCAGGCCCCGCTAACTCTTTTGCTTCCGGAACCTGCAGACCTGCCTTTCCCGCTGCCACATTGACGCACCCTGTCGTAAGTACCAGAATGTCATTTGCGATGAGGCGCTTGATCAGTTCAACATGACCGTAATCCTGCTTTATTTTTGGGTTATTGCAACCCACCACGCCCACAGCGCCTTTTATCTTGCCCAGCTTTATGGCATCAATTAAGGGTGTCAGGCTTCCGCCGAGCGCTCCCACGATCGCTTCCACAGAAAATCCCGTCATGTTTTTCACCGGCAAAGAGGGGATATATACTTTATCCTTATTCCGCCGGGGAAAGTTCTCTACGGATTCCTTTACAATCCTGAAGGCCTGTTCTTTAGCGTTCATCGGATTGAACTCAACATGCTCCATGAAGGGGAACTTGGCCCTGTCGGATGTCGAATAGAGCTTGGTATGATAACATTGTGCCACCTGCCCCAAGGACGGCATGATGCATTGGTAGTCCACGATAATGGACTCCACAACCCCGGTAATCATCGTCAGTTCAGTCATAAGGTGGTTGCCCGCCATAGGGATCTTCTTCCGCATCATTATCTCATTCCCTGTACAACAGAGGCCAGCGAGATTAATGCCCTTTGCCCCTTTGGCTTTCGCCAGGTCGATCATCCCTTTGTCTTCAACCGCGAGTCCGACCATTTCGGACACAACCGGACTGTGCCCGTGCACCAAAATATTAACCTGATCCTCTTTCAGCACTCCCAAATTCACTTCTGAAAAACCTGGTTTTGGCGTTCCAAAGATAATGTCAGACAGTTCGGTACCGATCATTGATCCTCCATACCCGTCTGCCAGACTGTTTCTTACAGCATGCAACAAAATGGAGACATAGTCATTATCCACGCCCATATGCGTGCGATGCATGGTCTCGGAGGTCTCCCTGTCGATGCCTCGTGGTACAACTTTTAGCTTTTCCCACAATTCTATTCGCTGTTTAGGCGCCCTGTTGATGAGAGTAATCTTATCTTTTTTCATCCCGTAATCTTCCATCATTGCTTCTGCCAGTCGTTTAGAAATGGCCTCTTTGCTAAGGCCTTCAGTATCAACGCCATATTCGGATGCCACGCGCTTGAGTTTTTCGATATCCCTGATTGTGTATCCTGGAGCCGTCCCCTCACCAATTTTGTGCAGAACCTCAACCAAATCCCGTCCATGGTCTGAATGGGATGCAGCTCCCGCCGCAATCATCCGTGCCAAGTTTCTTGCCACTATAATGTCTGCATCTGCACCACAGACCCCGTATTGGGGTCCTTCACCGAAGGGATCGATACGGCATGGTCCCATTACGCATATGCGGCACGATACGCCCAATTCACAATACCCGCATTGAGGCTCTTGCTTCTTAAATCTGTCCCATACGGTCTGAACTCCGTCTTCATGGGCTTTTTTGAGTGTCAGTTGGGCGTCTTTGCATATTGACAGATTTTGATATTCACTCATGACTATTTCCTCCTTAATTCTTCCAAGCTGTGTTTATATGCTGTTAGTGACGGGTATGCACCTTTTTCCTGCTCCTTCGCTCTAATGCCAAGATAGACCAGAGAGGAAATTTCGTCTGTATCCCTGTCCATTACTTTATTATAGTCTTCGAAGAGCAGAGCGCCCACCTTGCAGACGTCGACACACGCTGGAACCCTACCCTTTTGCTGCCTCGAAATGCACTGGTCACATTTGTGAGCGGCCGTCTTATTATTAACATAGACATGGTACCTCACAACGCCAAAAGGACAGGACATTGCGCACATACCGCAGTTTATGCAGCGGTCAGGGTTAATGAGCACTGTGCCAGTTGCGGGTTCCCTAAATATGGCTTTCGTAAGACATGACATTTCGCAGGGTGCAGGGTCGCAGTGCCTGCATTTATTGGGAAAAGGATCCTTGTTCTTAGACAATCCTATATGAATCCGGGGTTTGGAAAGAACTGTTTCATAAGACGCCGCATGGGGTGACTCGCTCATCGAGTGAGCTACGGCGCACGCAAAACGGCATTGGAGACATCCTACACAACGCTCTGGTTTAACAACTACTACTTTCATAAACGCCTCCTTCATAAAGGTCTGAGGACGTCCGCTAGGCCCACCTCATTATTAACGATTCTCTCGGGATGGACATTAAGCGGCATCCCTTTCTTAATCAAGTTTATATAGAGACCTGCATCGTCCGGACAGTTGTAAAAAGCCATTCCTACAGGGACATTATCTTTTACTGCTAATTTTCTAAATTGCTTTCTATGTGGAAAGTGCTTTTCAAATGTGGTCACCCCATCCTCTTCTTTCAGTACACCTCCAGAGATGAGGTGAAATGAACGGGTTTTGAGGCTGTTCATCCCTATGCTGCCTGGATATGAGGTGCCAAGGCCCAGCATATTTAGTGCGGCAAAATAGCCCTGCTCCACTGCGACAGGCCACAGCGCGTTGATCCAAGGCATTTTCCGAGCAACATCCATGGTTTCACAGCAGTCCCCAGCCGCATAAACATCTTCCGCGGATGTCCGGAGAAATTCATTCACCATGATTCCTAAGTCGATCTTTAGTCCTGATCTGCGTGCCACGTCAACCCTTGGCTTTACACCTTTTCCCACGATAACGACATCACTCAACAGCTCAATCCCTGATCTGAGGGAAAGCGCTACGCCGTCTTTTCTCATGTTGACCTCTGCTACATCATCCGACGTGTGCAATGAAATGCCCGATTCGCAAAGGTCCTTTTCCACAAGTCGTGCCGTCCTTTCGTCTAAAACCATCGAAAGCGGATACGACGATGAAACAACCATTTCAACTTTGAGGTTGCGCTCCATCAACCCGTACGCTGCTTTGATTCCTATGAATCCCCCGCCTAGAACCGTCACTTTGTCTTTTACATACTGTTCGATGTTCTTTGCATCGCCCATATAGCGAAGAGTGAAAGTCCTCTTTTTTTCATCACAATACTCTGGTTTCAAGGCATTTGAACCTGTTGCTATCAGGAGCCTGTCATAAATCACCTCTTTCCCGCTGGAAAGCATCAAGCTCTTCTTACTCAGATTTAACGTCTCCACCTTTTCTCCCAAGATAAATTTAACGTTCGCTGGATAGGAGGAAATATCCGTAATTACCATCTGATCCTCGCGAACGATCCTGCCCAGATAGTGGGTGAGCGCACATCTGCAGTAAGGCAAACTTTTCTCTTCTGAAATAGCAGTTACATTGACCTGAGGAGAAAATCTCATAAGTGTACCGAGGCATGAAAGCCCCGCCGCACTCAAGCCTATGATCACAGCATTCATGCTTGCAAACCTCCTTCAATCACCAAAAGGTAACACGCTTCACCCAGCATCGGAATACAATTCGAACCTAGCGAATGACTGTGTAGCACTGATATTTACTATCTGTAGAAACTTCTTGTCATGGTATATTTGAAAATTAAAGTCTCTGCTGAGAAAGGCTACGCGAACGTTATATTCCATCTTCCTTCGTTATATATGCGTGCAGCACCGTTGGGTTTCTAAAAATTACAACAAATCAGAGCCTTTTAAATGACTTTTGTTCTTCTAATTATAATTGGACTCTAATCTGTAGTCCATGTCAAATTAATTTCATTAAGACGGCGATAAAAATATCTTATGACTTTTACGACAGTGTTTCTGCTATGTTGCCACGTGCATAACCTGCTAACTGTTTCTTATCATTGTATTTTCTGACAAACGGCTCTAGTGGAACTTTAATTAACCTGTCCTCGTCTCGTTCTCATGTCGGATGAGACCCATCGGACCCTGTTTGCCTTATCGTACAGAAGACCTCATCCTTCCGAGCGGCATGGCTTAAGGGTGAGGCAAATGATAATGATCTTCTCATTCCTCAATCGTTGACCTGTAAGCATTGAACCTGACGTTATGTCTTCCGGCAATGTATTAAGCTTTGGAGCATACAAATACTTTGACTAAATTAGTCAGTTCATTTGAATCACATCGCGAAGAAACCTTTAATTCGCTCCTTTCTTAAATCCGCAACAAATATGGCTTTCGCCTCTTTGCTTCATCAAGGGCTGTCATAATGTGTTAAAATAATTGATGTTAAATGCAGATGTACTGAACTCTGGAATGAGCAAATTTGTTATCAAGACGTAATGAAAACATCGTTGAAGACCATTACGTCTATTGTGTAAAACGAATAATGGAGCTGTGAAGATGACCTCAAAAGATCTTACTCCCACACCTAATTTTATTCGCAACATCATTGTTGAAGATTTAGAAGTGAAGAAGAATATTGGCCGTGTTATAACCCGATTCCCACCTGAGCCGAACGGCTATCTGCATATCGGACATGCTAAATCAATTTGCCTTAATTTTGGCCTCGCAGCCGAATTTGGCGGCCTTTGCAATCTGCGATTCGACGATACTAATCCAACCAAAGAGGAAGTTGAATTTGTGGAATCAATCATATCAGATGTCAGGTGGCTGGGCTTCGATTGGGATGACCGGCTGTACTACGCGTCTGACTACTTTGAACGGCTTTACCAATATGCCGTGCAGCTTATTAAAGGGGGATTGGCTTACGTGTGCGATCTGAGCGCTGACGAGATTAGAGCGTATCGCGGTACCTTAACCCAGCCGGGTAAAGACAGTCCTTATCGTAACCGTTCGTCAAGCGAAAATCTGGACCTTTTTGAGAAAATGAGAGCAGGGCAGTTCGCAGATGGTGCACGCGTCCTCCGTGCAAAGATAGATATGGGATCAGGCAATATGAACATGAGAGATCCCGTCATGTATCGAATCCTTCACGCAGAGCATCACCGGACGGGGAACAAATGGTGTATATATCCCATGTATGACTGGGCTCACGGTCTTTCGGATTCAATAGAAGGGGTCACTCATTCTGTTTGTACGCTCGAATTCGAGGATCATCGTCAGCTCTACGACTGGTTTCTCAGTGCCCTACATGTCTATCACCCGCAACAGATCGAGTTTGCTCGTCTCAATCTGAGCCATACCGTATTGAGTAAGAGAAAACTTGTGAGACTTGTAAATGAAGGCTTTGTGAATGGCTGGGACGACCCGCGGATGCCAACATTGGCTGGCATTCGGAGACGCGGCTATACACCCGAGGCAATCCGCACTTTTTGTGACCGTATCGGGGTTGCTAAGAGGGAGAGTTTAGTTGACATGGCACTTCTTGAGCACTGCATACGCGAACACTTAAACAAAATCGTTCCCCGTGTCATGGCGGTCTTGCACCCATTAAAGGTAATCATAGACAACTATCCGGAAGGCCAGGTAGAACAGTTAGAAGCGGTAAATAATCCTGAAGATCCGAATATGGGGGTCCGTAAGGTTCCTTTTTCACGTGTTCTATATATTGAAAAAGATGATTTTATGGAAGACCCTCCTAAGAAATTTTTCCGTTTGGCTCCGGGCCGTGAGGTACGTTTACGGTACGCTTATTTCATCAAATGCATAAGAGCGATAAAAGATGAAAAGAGCGGCGAGGTGGTTGAGCTGCACTGCACTTATGATCCGGCAACGCGGGGTGGGGACTCTCAGGACGGCCGAAAGGTTAAATCGACACTTCACTGGGTCTCAGCCGCCCACTCGCTCGAAGCAGAAGTGCACCTTTATGACAACCTTTTCATCAAAGCAAATCTGGCCGAAGCAGAAGACGGTTTTGATTTTACAAATTATTTGAATCCAAACTCTTTGGAGACCTTGCCTTCGTGTCGCGTTGAGCCAAGCCTCGCCGGGGCGGCACCTGGAAGCCGATACCAGTTCGAGAGAATGGGCTATTTCTGCGTTGACCCTGTTGATGCCCGTCCTGATAAATTAGTATTCAATCGGACGGTGAAATTGAAGGATGATTGGACAAAGATAAAGAAAACGGAAAACAATTAGCAGAAACACGGCTTAAAGAAAAGGCGGCACCAACTCGGGGGCTGACGACATCACCGCGAATTTGATCAGGATAGGGGACGCCCAAAGGGCGTGCCCCTCCCACACCACCCGGCATGCGGGTCCGCACCGGGCGGTTCGAAAAGGTGAGGTCACAGTCGAGGGGTATGGCCCCTCTCCCTAAGCTTTCTTGTTTATGGTACGCCAAACGTGCTTCATCGCT
>JBKQMP010000099.1:0-9412 GCA_052146665.1 Dissulfurispiraceae bacterium | reverse complement strand
AGCGATGAAGCACGTTTGGCGTACCATAAACAAGAAAGCTTAGGGAGAGGGGCCATACCCCTCGACTGTGACCTCACCTTTTCGAACCGCCCGGTGCGGACCCGCATGCCGGGTGGTGTGGGAGGGGTACGCCTTTTAGGCGTCCCCTATCCCGATCCATATATAATCATTAGAATGTTTTATGATTAAGACCTTTCTAATATATGCCTTTCTTTTTAGTAACGGGTAAAATAGTTTAAATTTCTTGCAAAAAAAAAGGAGGCATTTGACCACACCATGATTTCACGTGCATAATGAACATAAATCAGGAGAGGCTTACAACGAAGACGTCATGCGTGAAAACAAGGGCCTCTTGGGGTGATAAAGGAATAATTACAATAAAAAAGTCTGGAATGACAATTTCTATAACCGCCTGTCGTCTTAGAGATACGAATCACAATAATATTTTTTGGCTGATGCATGACTAGGCCCATGGACATATGCGTTGGCTGGTTAATTGATGGCACAGGCGGGCCGATTAGAAGGAACGTGCTCTTAAGAATAGAGCAGGGGGTTATTATCGCGCTTGAAAATTTGCCATACAAAAAGTTATGCCCTCCTAATACTGTTGACCTTTCCCTCTGCACCCTGTTGCCAGGACTTATCGATTGTCACGTCCATCTTTGCATGTCCGGAACCACTGACATCAAGGTTAGGCGGGAACAGTTAAAGCGTGATTTCGATCAGGTGAAGGATGTCATTTCAGGCCATCTTGGTGAACACATGTCGCATGGTATAGTGGCGCTCAGGGATGGCGGAGATAACGCAGGCCATACATTACGGTTTAAAAATGAATGTTTGTCAGACGATCACCACTCAGTCCGTATTAAGTCTGCCGGAAGGGCATGGCATGCTGTAGGGCGCTATGGTAGGCTTATTGGCAGACCGCCGTTGGATGGGTACTCTTTGGCTCAATCTATAGCCCTGCATGAGGAAAGGGTCGATCACCTAAAAATTGTCAATTCGGGGTTGAATAGCCTTACAAGTTTTGGCAAGGAAACGGCGCCGCAATTTAGTTTTGAGGAGTTGCGTGCCGCTATTCAAGTTGGAATGAGACTTGGCTTGAGAACAATGGTTCATGCCAATGGGCGCGCACCCGTGAGTTATGCCATCGATGCGGGTTGTCATTCCATTGAGCACGGCTACTTCATGGGCAGAGAGACCCTTTCTAGCATGACGGAACACGGTATATTTTGGGTTCCCACGGCCTATACTATGAAGGCCTATGCTGAGCAGCATCAGGAAGGAAGCATCAGATCAGAAATCGCCCGAAGGAATCTCGACCATCAGCTTGAGCAGATGACATATTCTAGGCAAGTTGGCGTTCAAATAGCTGTCGGAACCGATTCCGGAAGTCTTGGCGTTCGTCATGGCCGGGCATTTCTTGAAGAGCTCAAATTGCTCATGGATGCCGGATTCACATTGCAGGCCGCTCTACAATGCGCCAGTCTAAATGGAGCCAGACTGATCGGCATGGAAGATGAATTCGGCCAATTGAGGCGGGGGATGCCAGCAACGTTTGTTGTTGTTCGCGGAAACCCTCAACGCCTTCCAGAGGCGCTGTCTTGTCCTGAAAGTGTCTATGTCCGTGGCAAGTCCATTTTTAGTACAAAGTGCGAAAATCAGTAGCTTCTCCAGATCCCGGAATGATATAAATGGCCGATAGACATTTCATGCACATATCAAAGAGCTTTGCAGCTGTCAAAAAAATCCTTCCAGATTAGACGGGTTGCCTTGATCTGCGCGAATTTTTGATGTGTCGGATATTAAGAGGAGATTATTCACTACGAGATTGCTGGCAAAGGTTCATTCCAATCAAGCGATGGTCTACTGAAATAAATGATTCAGGTTAACGCATTAGAAAAGGCTTACGGCGAGCAGTTAATTTTTGACAATGTGAGTTTTTCTTTAAATGCAGGGGAACGGGTAGGACTAATTGGAAGAAATGGTCACGGTAAGACCACTTTGTTTCGGATGATAGTGGGAGAAGAGCGCCCCGACTCTGGCACCATAAATATTCCAAAGGATTATCAAATAGGCCATCTTTCCCAGATTATCAGCTTCGGTGGGGATTCAGTTCTTGAAGAAGGATGTCTTGCTCTGCGGGCAACCGAAGACGGTAGGGATGAAACTTATAAGGCTAAGACGATTTTGCTTGGCCTTGGGTTTTCTGCCAGTGACTTAGAAAAAAGCCCGCGTGAGCTTTCCGGCGGATTCCAAGTCAGATTGAATCTTGCCAGGGTACTGGTGGCAGAGCCAAACCTGTTGCTTCTCGACGAACCCACAAATTACCTTGATATTCTCTCGATACGATGGTTGGCCCAATTTCTGCGCAGCTGGAAAAACGAGATGCTATTAATTACTCATGATCGCGATTTTATGGACTCTGTAACGACCCATACGATGGGTATTCATCGCTGCAAACTGCGAAAGATAGCCGGGCCAACTCAGAAACTGTATGACCAGATCCTGCTGGAAGAAGAAGTCTATGAGCAGACGAGGATAAATGATGAGAAAAGGCGCAGGGAAGTTGAACAGTTCATAAACAGGTTCAGAGTTCAGGCTACACGAGCAAGGGCCGTTCAATCTAGAATCAAGGCCCTGCAAAAAAAAGAAAAACTGGAAAAAATGGGCGTCATCAATGCCCTCGATTTTAAATTCAACGAGGTGCCTTTCTTGGGAAGGTGGCTTATTGAAGTCGAGAATCTGTCATTCTCCTTTGACGACAGCAAAGAACAAATTATCAGTGGGTTGAATGTTGTAATCGCAAAAGACGACCGCATTGGTGTGATCGGAAAGAACGGGAAAGGAAAAACCACACTTCTTAACCTACTGGCAGGAGAGCTCTCACCCGTAGGTGGCAAGATTGTCCGCCATGCGCAGTCGCGCTTGGCATATTTTGGTCAGACCAACATCGACCGGCTTAATCCCAACAACACTGTTGAAGAAGAAATAGTGCAGGTGCAGCCTGAGTTGAATCGGAGGGAGGCCCGTGCTGTTTGTGGTGCGATGATGTTTGAAGGTGATCACGCATTAAAAAAGATTGGAGTCCTTTCAGGAGGTGAAAAAAGCAGGGTCTTACTCGGAAAGTTACTTGTTAGCCCGGCTAACTTTCTCTTGTTGGATGAGCCGACCAACCACCTTGATATGGAATCGATTGATTCTCTCCTTGAGGCCATTGCGGAATTTGAAGGCGCAGTGCTCATTGTGACCCATAGTGAAATGATCCTTAATGCTATAGCGACGCGCCTGATAGTGTTCGATGAGGGAAAGGTGGCGGTATTTGAAGGAACCTATCAGGATTTTCTGGATCGGATCGGCTGGAAAGACGAGGCTGAAGCAACGATCAGAGACGGCCTGGATATGGAAGGTCGAAACAGGAGTCCAAAAAAGAAAGATATTCGGCGTCTCAGGGCTGAGGTGATTGACCAGAGATCCAGGATACTTGGAAGCTTGCAGCATAGAATTACTGAGGTGGAAGATACCATCATGCATCTGGAACAGGAAATAGAACGCGATACCCAGTCCCTTCTAAGGGCTTCAGAAAGGGGCGAGTGGCAGGAGGCGACAACATTATCAAAGGCTATGCACGCGGGAAAGCGGAAGGTTGATGATCTTTTTGGAGAATTGGAGATATTAACGAGCCAGCACCTTGCTAAAGCCAGGGAGTTTGAAGAAGACCTTGGGCGCCTTCAGTAGCGACTGGAAATATCTTTTTTTGTCCGCAGAGAGGCGCGCTGCGACATCAGTGAGAGCTTCCTTAGTGAGAATTGAGCCACCATCATAGGCCTGTTACTCCATGAATTAAACGAAGACGCGGGTTTATTTCCAGAAGGACTTTATGCTTAAATATAACATTCTAGCCACATAACTAATACCCATGAAAAAGATTTTGATAAATGCTTCATATCCGGAAGAAAAAAGGGTCGCTATTGTTGAAGGAAATTTACTCACTGACTTTTACATAGAGATATCTTCAAGACAGCACCTCAAGGGAAATATCTATAAGGGAATTATATCAAGGATAGAGCCCGGTATCCAGGCGGTGTTCGTCGATTTTGGTCCAAAGAAGCACGGGTTTTTACAGATAAGAGAGATTACCCCTGAGTACTTAAAGAACAAAAAAGAAGGGAAGAGGGTCAGGGTGCAAGATGCGTTAGCTAAGGGACAGGAAATCATTGTTCAGGTGGAGAGGGATGAAAGGGATACAAAGGGTGCCAGTCTGACTACGTATATATCTCTTCCGGGAAGATATGTGGTGATGATGCCGGGACAGGACAGGGTGAGTATTTCAAGGAAGATCGAAGGCAAACAAGAGAGGGATCACTTGAAAGAAATATTCAACACCCTTAAACCGCCGAAGAATATGGGATTCATTCTTAGAACGGCCTGTAGTGACAGGACCTGCGAGGAATTATCGAATGATTTAAAGTATCTCACTAAGCTCTGGCATAAGATACAGAGCGAGTCAAAAAAAGTTTCTGCTCCTGCGCTCATTTACAAGGAACAGGATATTGCAGTCAGAACGGTCAGAGATTATTTGACATCTGATGTGACAGAAGTTCTTGTTGACGATGAGGACGCATATCGCAATACCAAAGAGTTTCTAAGAAAGACATTGCCTTGGCGCAGAATAAACATAAAGTATTACAGAGATACGAAACCAATTTTCTCTTTATACAATATTGAGGAACAAATAACTAAGATTGACGGCCGATATGTCTATCTGCCCTCAAAAGGATATCTCGTCATTGACAGAACAGAGGCGCTTACGGCCGTTGATGTTAACTCAGGCAGGAGCAGGAAAGAAGAGAGTGTAGAGTCAACAGTCTTTAAGACAAACCTTGAGGCAGCCGATGAAATAGCCCGACAGCTCAGATTAAGGGACATAGGAGGCTTGATTGTTATTGATTTCATCGACATGGAATCCTCGAAGAACAGGAGGGAAGTGGAAGAAAGACTGACGACCGCTCTGGGTTCTGATAAGGCAAACACAGAGACAAGCGCAATATCAAAGTTCGGCATCGTTGAAATGACAAGGGAGAGATTAAGACCTCCATATTTTGACTCGATTAACAAAAAATGCGAGATGTGTGCAGGTGCGGGGATTATTAAATCAGAGGAGACAGTGGCCATCGCCGCCTTAAGAGATATTCATACTAAGGCATCCAGCGGAGGCAACGAGACCATAAACTGCCGATTGCCTGTTGAGAGCGCGAACTATCTAATTAATGTAAAAAGAAGTGAGATAATGAGGTTAGAAAAGGAATTTGACACAAAGATTCATATCACCGCTGACATGAAACTCTTACCGGGAGAATTTCTTATCGATTTGGAAAAGTCAGATTCTTCTCCTCCATCTTAGCCTTTAGTAACTCACCAAGTCTTCCGACACTCCCTGATGATGCATCCTCATTCTTAGCGCTGTCTTGATAGCGGTTAAATTCTTCTCGTTCCTGCCTTTCCATCACTGATTTTCGACTGAGGCTCACCTTGCCTGAACCTGTGTCTGCTTCAATGACTACGACCGGCAACGTCATACCAACAGGGAACAAGTGGTGGTGATCTGTACCGCGAGGAGTTCCCGCCTCGGAATTTGGTATAAGTCCCGTCGCTCCACCACTCAACTTCACGAAAACTCCGAAAGGCATTACCTTTTCAACGGTCCCCTGAACAATTTCACCTGCCGTTGGAAGGACAACCTTTTCAGGTTTCGGCTTAGGCTGAATGGAAAGAGAGATCTTCTTATTTGGGGGGTCAACCGATATGACATATGCTTCAACCCATTGGCCTACTTCCACTATTTCTCTGGGATGGTTGATTCGTCTACCAGCGCCCAAGTTCGATATATGTATCAAACCGTCAACACCTGGTTCCAGGCGCATAAAAGCGCCAAAGGGCGCTAGGCGCACAATTGTCCCGCTGACTCTGCTGTCCACTGTATAATTCTTAGCTATAGAATCCCACGGATCGGGTTGCAGCGCTTTGATGCTCAGTGTCAGTCGGTTGTTATCCCAGTCAAGAGACAGTATCCTTGCTGTTACCACCTGCCCTATAGATAGAACATCAGCAGGGTCTTCCGTCCGTGCCCAGGCTATCTCGCTCACCGGTATCAGGCCGTCAATGCCTCCCAGATCGACAAAGGCACCAAATTTCTGTAAGGACCGAACAATAACGGAAACATTCGTGCCTACTGCAAGGTTTTCCTTGAGCGCATCTACCCGGAGCCTTTGCTCTTCTTCCAGCAAAGCCCTTCTTGAAACAATGATATTGCGGCCATCGTCCTCATATTTTAATATTTTAAAAGGGAAGGTCTGCCCAAGGTATATTCCGCCTTCACGACCACCTTTAAGGTCAATCTGGGAAAAAGGACAAAAACATCTCACCCCGCCCACTGAGACTTCAAATCCTCCTTTCACCTCGCGCTTAATATCTCCGTTAACAGGCACATTAGCGCTGTATGCATCACTAATCGCATTTAAATGAACAGAGGATTGGCCATGTATAAGAGTTGTAAGCTTTTTTAGGCCATTCTGAACAGAGAGGAAAATTGCCTCCACCTCATCGCCCACTTTTAAGTGGTAGGTTCCCTCTTCATCTCTGAACTCACTGATATCGATAGCTCCTTCACTCTTGCCTCCCAGGTCAATGTATGCGAGGTCTCCAGAGATGCTGATCACCGTTGACTTCACTTTTTGTCCCGGCTCAAGTCTCCAGTCCTTGTCACCGCGTTTCTCGAACAACGAAGCAAAACTCTCCTCGTGCTCGATGGCCTCAGCATCTTTGTTAGTCTTCAAAGAGTTATCCTCTATCGTCTCATCCACCATGACTTGTTACCTCGCTTTAATAGTATTGCACAATCCCTCGACTGAGCCGGTGCGTTTATATCCGGATATGAAGGATAGTGTATAGAAACCTAGTCCACAGTTTATAAAATTTCTCTCTCAGGAGTCAATGTGATTCTGATTTTGATGTTTTACCGATAAGCATTATACACCGATGCGAGAGCAGGCATCTCACAATGTCGGTTTAAATTTTACTGTGACGTCAGGTAAAATAGAGTCGCCAACAGGCGTTTTCATGACGGAACAGAGCAGTCTGATCGTCGACAGATGACAAACACCTTTGGCACCAATCGATCTCACTACAAGGAGGGCAAGGTATGAAGGTCGTGGCATTCAATGGCAGTGCTCGGAAGGACGGCAATACTTCGATCCTTTTGAACCTCGTTCTTGACGAACTTAAAGAAGAGGGGCTAGAGACAGAAATGTATCAACTCGCTGCGAGGAATATCCAGGGATGTATCGCATGTTATAAATGTTTTCAGAACAAAAATCAGCGATGTGCTGTTGATAATGATATTGTTAACGAATGCATCTCAAGAATGATAGAAGCTGATGGCATTTTGCTCGGTTCTCCTACCTATTTTGCAGACGTATCTGCGGGTATGAAGAGCCTTATTGAACGCTCCGGTATGGTAGCACGGGCCAACGCTGATATGTTTAAACGAAAAGTTGGAGCGGCGGTAGTGTCGGAGCGCAGAGCCGGTGGCACACATGTGTTTAGTTCGATCAACTATTTTTTTCTGATAGGACAAATGATCATCCCTGGATCAAGTTATTGGAATGTAGCGATCGGGCGGGAGCCTGGTGAGGTCAGCAATGACACTGAGGGCATACAGACCATGAAAACCCTTGGGCGAAATATGGCATGGCTTCTAAAGAAAATTAACGCATGACCTGATGCAGCTCATGGCATGCTTGTCTATATTTGGAATGGTTCAGGCATGCGCTTTTTTGGACCTAAAAAAGTATTGACAGTGTCGCAAATGGGGCCTTACCCTTTAGGGGAGCTAGATTGTCAAATTAACTATTAGTTGACTGGAATTCTATGACCGGTATTTATTCGTCAGCAATTTTCAGGAAATTCATGTGGGCAGGTCTTGTCACTACGGCCGTGTTATCAGTCGGAACCGCCGGTTACTGGTTTATCGGGAATCAACGGTACTCCCTTGTGGATTGCCTTTATATGACTGTTATCACGGTCTTGACTATTGGATATGGTGAGATCATAGACATGTCACATAGCCCGGGCGGAAGGATATTTACCATGTTCATTGCTTTCTCCGGTATCGGGACATTAACGTATATTCTTTCAAACATTACTGCATTTGTGGTTGAAGGGGATTTGACTCAGGCCTTTCGGAGGAAGAAGATGGAGAAAGCAGTTAAGAAAATGAAGGATCATTACATTGTCTGTGGCGTTGAAGGAGTTGGTTTCTATATTGTCAATGAGCTTTCTGAAACCAAGAGAGCCTATGTGATAGTCGACATTGATAACAATGAGATAGAAAAGCTCGTGGAATCATTTCCTAAAACTATCCTTGTCTCAGGTGATGCGACTGATAGCGATGTGCTGTTGAACGCAGGGGTCAAGGAGGCAAAAGGACTATTTGCAGTCACAGGTGATGACAATCAGAATCTTGTGATCAGTCTTACTGCTAAGGAGCTCAATCCTCACTTGAGAGTTGTGGCACGCTGTAAAGAGATAAAGAATATCGAAAAATTAAAAAAAGCCGGAGCGGATTCTATCGTGAAAACCGCCTTCATTTCTGGACTCAGGATGGCGTCGGAAATGATACGGCCCACAGTCGTCACTTTTTTAGACACCATGCTAAGAGATAGGGGTAAGAATTTGCGAATTGAGGAGGTTCCTGTATCGAATGTATACGTTGGCAAGTCTCTGTCGGAACTGAATCTGAAGAAATACTCTGCTGTGCTGCTGTTGGCTGTCAAGACAAAAGATGATTACATCTACAATCCTTCCGATGATTATATCATTGTGCCGGACGCCGTATTGATCATTATGACAACGCCCGAAGGTAGGCAGGAATTGCAAGGCATTTTCTCTTCAGATTGAAAATCCTGAAGCCTTGGCGGCTACGGAGTGCTGTTTCATGTCGGAACATCTTGTACTGAGCGGCGCTTAGCCGGAGATTGTATTAGTTCTTTGTTCATGTTTTAGACAGCTTCGAGAAATGGCTTGCGAAGTTCATGGACGGAGTCGTCACTGCCTTTTTCTAACCGCTAGGCTGTGGAATAAGTCTTTACAAAAAATTGGCCGGTTTGTAAAATCATATCATGAAAACAGTGAGAGTTGCTCTTTGCCAGGTTAACCCGACGGTTGGTGATTTGAAGGGGAATGCAACAAAGATACTCAGCTTTGTGGAAAGAGCTTCTAAATTTGGTCCAGATATAATAGTCTTTCCTGAACTAGCAATCACAGGTTATCCGCCTGAAGACCTTCTTTTGAAACCTCAGTTCATTGAAGACAACTTGACCACCCTGAGAGAGATTCAGCAAGAAATTGGCGA
>JBKQMP010000098.1:0-11135 GCA_052146665.1 Dissulfurispiraceae bacterium | reverse complement strand
CTAGCCGGTTCACAAAGGTGTTGAAAGCAAGTTGTAAAACAATCAAAAGGCTCTTACTATCAAACGGTAAGAGCCTTTTGATTATGTAAAAGAAAAATCTTTGTTAATGTATTAATTTGAATGGTATTTCTTCATATCCCCCTCAACCATAAGTGAGTATTAAAAGAACCTCTTTCTCCGCTGTAAAATATCCATCAGATATAATTGATCCTTTGTAAGCACCTTCGATGCGCAGCCTGTCCAAAAGGTCTTTAACTTTCCATAATGCTATGGCATGGTTTAAAGGAGAACAAATAATTAAAGTGCGCTTCTTATGCTTGATCTTTGACTTTTCACGGAGCGCGTGATACATTACCTCATGGCAAAGCTCGTTAAATGTCACAGTTGCGGAAATCTGGTTGCTCGCGATGCCCATAGATGTCCCGTCTGCGAGACTAAAAATCCTGGAAGAGGTCGGCTGTACAGACATCCCAGGGTTATATCCCTCTGTCTTGGGATTATTTTTTTGATTGCCCTCTTTCTTTTCAAGCATAAAGAGTTTATCGAGCTTTACAATTTCCTCAGGAAGTCTTTTTCTCATTAAGGAACCCAATCGCCCTATAGGGGTCCCTACCATTATAAAAGCAGGACGTTTTTCAATAATGGCAAACCATGGTTTTATCGTCCAAGAGTACTTTAGCCCACAATGAGTTGTTTCATAACTGACACTTTTTAGTCGATCCCAAAGACTATAGGGGAATTCTAAGTCTTTGGCCGAAAATATTACCCACGCTTCTGGCATTCCTATATGACCGTGGCAACTGAAATGTGTTTTAACGATCGATATGTGATTCAGCCAATCTACCAGAGGCCGAATGTTTTTTTCGATTGGAGAGTGCTTTCTTTTACGGTTCATTACAGCTAATCTCTTCAATAGCCATGGATATATACCATATTAACTTGCTTTTGGAAATGGTTGACCTTCAAGGCTTCGCAACAATAACTTGGACTTTTCCCTTATAATTAATATGAGGGGGGATATGAATAGCATCTAGATTCTGAAGATAAAATATTGAGGGTGGCTTAATCATGATGGGAACAGTCTGGGGACTCCAGATAGCAAAAGAACGGGATGACAAAATAAGATCGCACATTGATGGTGCTGACAATGCTGAGGTTGCTCTTAATGTTCTAGGACGATAAGTTATATATGTTATGCGAGTGATTAAATTGTAGGCGAAGGGATACGCATCGATTTCCAAAACATTGCAGCTTATGCGCCAAAATGGATCGTAAGTCGTTGATTTTGTTATAATGAAAATTGCGGGTTATGCGTAATCCGATAACGAAAATAAGGCGCAAGTTTTATGAATAAAGCAAAGAAACAACATTATGTCGCACAGTTCCTCTTACGTAAGTTCGCCACGGGGAAAAAGAATAAGGCTAAATTATGGGTGCTCGACAAGAAAAGTGGGGATGTATATCTATGTGCGGTGCGCGATGTGGGGCACGAGAATTATTTCTACGAATACCACGGTGAAGGCGGTGACTTTGAATTTGAGGGTTTAATGCAGCGACTAGACTCAAAAGGCGCGGAAATAATTGACAGGATTACGGGAAACGCCAAATTACCGCAAAAGAATGAGAGTAAGATCTGGTTGGCGTACTATCTCGCAGCACAAATCCTGAGGACACCAATGATCCGCAACGAGATGGAGAATTTTCGGCAGACCATCATTCAAAAATGGGGCGCTAATATCTATGTGAGTACGGAAGATACAAAGACAATCGGAGAATATGGTCCAGAAGATGCTAAGGCCAGCTCTCTACGCCTCATTAAGGACGTGCCCGCCTTTGCCAAGATACTTCAAGAAAAGACGTGGTCTCTGTGTGAGGCACCAGTTTCCATGTCGTATATTGTTTCTGATAACCCAGCGGTGCGACACAACATGATTGACCGGGGGCCAAGAGGTAATCTTGGGCTACGTAACGAAGGTATTGAAGTTTACATGCCGCTGTCCCCAAAGCTGGCTCTACATGTCATTTGTCCAAAGCTAGCAACCGCCGTATTGATGACCCCTGAGGTGGGACCAGCTTATTCCAGCGCTCTCATAAATGGCAATCCTATTGTGCTGGCACCCGAGAATGTTGAGTTTGTGAATTCTCTTCAGGTTATTTGGGCCGAAAGGTTTGTGTATGCAAAGAAGCGCGAAGACCTTGACTTGCCATTGGATATGCTCCGCACTAATCCAGAACTTATGGTAGGGCCAGGAGTACGACAAAGACCAGAGGAAGCATAACGTGCTATACCAAACAGAAAAGGATTGCTCGCAATGTGTTCTTAAGGTAGCCGAGAGGTTAGCCAGTTTACAAAGATGTTGACTTTTACTCCCTAAAAAATGAATATCCCTTATCAGCAATGATAGGAGATATTCATTTTGGGCGAAGACAAATTAGCAAACAAGCTCCGCATTCCGGTTCCTGCGGGGGGTATCCAGGTTAACTTCTGCAAGAATCCTGGATGCCCCAACTTTGGGGTCCCAGCCAGTGAGGACAGACAACCCACAGGTTCGGGAGCGGCTTCCAGGCGCAGCGATAGGTATATTGTGACAGGCAGCGTTAAGTCTGGATTGGACCTTTTAAAATGCAAACTGTGCGGAGAATACCCTACAATTAAGAGCAACCTTGCAATCAGCGAAGAAGTGCTAAGGCTGTCGGACTATCTCTCACCAAGCGCTACTTTAATTTCCTGTCCTAATAATGCCTGTCCAAGTAGAGTCGTTGATATTAAGTCGGACAAGAAAGCGTATTATTCCTTTGGGAAAACCAAAGGAGGCTCCCAACGTTACAGGTGTCGACTATGCAAAACAACCTTTGCTGTCAGTAGAGCGACAACAGGGCAGAAGAAACCGCATAAAAACCTCATGGTATTCAGGCTTCTCATGAACAAGATGCCATTCCAGCGTATTTGTGAGACGGCTGGACTCGGCTCTATGAATGCTCTTTACTGGAAAATAGACTTCATCCACAGGCAGTGCCTCGCTTTTGCCGCTGACAGAGAACGGAAACTCTTGGAAGGCATGCCCATCAAAAGACTCTATATTGCAGTTGACCGGCAAGATTACATGGTCAATTGGTCTAAGAGTACTGATAAGCGCAATGTGATATTGCATTCGGTAGGGAGTTCCGATAACGAAACTGGCTATGTTTTCGGTCTGCACCTAAACTTTGATCCCGCTATGGATTCCGCCCAGATAGAAAAAGAGGCCCTTGAGTGCGGGGATTATGATATTAAGAAACACTTCAGGCGTTACGCAAGGCTATGGCTTGCAGAGGACTACGAAGATGCCGTTGCAAAAGGAACGAACGGCTGGAGGGGAGAGCAGCATGGATCGTTGCTTGGTAACATAAAGCTTACCTATGACCAAGCCTTGGAGAGGGAGGACGTCGAGGTTTCAGAGGAACAGTACGATGATACGAAACTCCCCGCTAGAGGCATGCAGGTCCATGCTGAGTACACGCTTTACGGACATTTTTTCTTTCTGAAACAACTCCTGAGTGGCGTTGACAAGGTACGGTTCTTTCTTGATCAGGATTCTGGCATGAGAGCCGCATGTCTTGGTGCCTTTGCAAGTAGAATAAAAGAAGGGACCTGTGATGCCTTTTACGTAAGGATTAATAAAGGCCTTACTATTAATCAGAAGCGACAGCTCATGGCCTTAGTCAGGAAGGAGTGGGATGAAGTGAAAAAGCTGAATCCCGACCTTAGCGATTCAAAGCTGAAACTCATGATTATCAAAGAACGTATGAAAGAGGTGATGAGCCTTGGAAAGTGGAACGACAAATGGCTCCGTCACCCATTCCCGAATATGTCTGAGCCCGAAAAAGCTTTATGTTACTTAACGGATATACATGGCTACGATGAGGATCACAAGGCTTGGTTATACAATAAGGCAAGTCTCCACTCCTGCGACAGATTTTTCATGCAGATACGCAGACGCCTATCGTTATTAGAAAGGCCGATCGCCACATCAAGTAGCACCGGGAGAAAGTGGCACGGATACAGTGCTTATAATCCCGCTGTCATTATAAAGATGCTTGATATTTTTAGAGTGTTCTATAATTATATCGAAATCGGAAAAGACAAACAGACACCGGCGTTGAGATTAGGGTTGGCAAAAGGCAGGGTTTCAATAGAGGATATTCTTTTATATTGATATTTGATTATAATAATAAAGAGTAACATAATTATGGAAAATAATAATCTTTCAAAATATTCACCGAAGGATTACCAACAACCGTTGCGCTCTACATCGCTAGGAAAAATAATTAATGTTGCGCAAGTGCCCAAGCGTAGCTTGTTCCGCTATCCTGGCGGAAAGACTTGGCTTGTCCCCGTAATTCGCAAATGGCTTGATGGCTGTAATAGCTCCATCAACACTCTTCTTGAGCCATTTGCAGGCAGCGGGATAGTCAGCCTAACGGCTGTTGCTGAGAACCATGTTCAGCAAGCAATATTGGTCGAACTTGACCATGAAGTTGCCGCAGTATGGGAAAGTGTGTTAAACGGTGATTCGGAATGGATGTGTCAACAAATAGGTTCTTTCATTTTTAATAAAGAAGCTGTTGAGCGTGAAATATCTCGACCAGTCGAAACAGACCATGAAATAGGCTTTAGGACGATAATCAAGAATAGGGCTTCACGAAGCGGCATCCTAGCAGAAGGTGCAGGATTGATAAAAACCGGGGAGAACGGGAAGGGGATTGCCTCCAGATGGTACCCTGAAACACTTTGCAAAAGAATTCGTGCTATTAATTCGCTTAACGATCGACTCCGGTTTATTCACGGTGACGGGGTAGTAATAATGGGAGAGCATTTAACATCTGCTACGACTGCATTTTTTATAGACCCGCCGTATACAACGGCTGGGAAACGTCTTTATAACTTTAGTGAAGTCGATCATGAGACTATTTTCCGTCTCGCTTCCGAACATGCAGGTCCATGTCTGCTTACCTACGATGATTCGCCAGAAGTGCGCAAATGGATACGTCGCTACGGATTCCGCTTTAGACGTGTAGCTATGCAGAGTGCTCATCTTTCTAAAAAGAAAGAACTCCTTATCTCTAGGAGCTTTCAATGGCTGAGGTAAAGAAGAAGGGGAAGAAGAAAAAGGACAATACTAGATATGGCATAGGTGAATGGTTCGGACATATTTTTACTAATCTTTCCATTGAAGAGAGACAGACCCTTGCTGGTATTGCTCTTAAGAAAAGTTTTAAAGACGCAAATCAAAGTTGCCCATTCAAAAGAGACCGCGGTTCACAAGCCATCTGCAACAAAAAAGGTGGTGTATGTACTCTCCGCCGGTACAAGAACGATAACGGGGTTGTAATCCCTGTTCAAAATGAATCGGCTAATTTTGTCACTATCTGCCCAAGACGTTTCTTCGAAGGTGACAGCATCTTTCGGACAATCGGCACAGACTTGCTCAACGATAGTGCTCCAGAGATTATCAGTGAAATGGATTTTCTCCTAACAAAAAATCGCGAAGATTACATTTCTGCTGACACTATGACCGAAGATTCATTTGACGGGAAAGACGACAAACCAGTAGGGAGAATCGATATAATTCTTGTGACGCAAAAAAACAACGCTATCCATTGGAATGCCTTGGAAATGCAGGCAGTCTATTTCTCAGGAGAAGCAATGAAAAGCTTTTTCCAGATATTAGAGAGTAACAAAGAACAGCTCCCTTTCCCAGACAAAAACCGACGTCCAGACTGGCGTTCGAGCGGACCGAAAAGATTGATGCCGCAGTTACAAGTAAAAGTGCCGACTATCCGCAGATGGGGGAAGAAACTTGCCATAGTTGTCGACTTAGCCTTCTTTTCTCAAATGGAAGACATCCCACAAGCAAATGATATTTCAAATTCTGATATTATTTGGTATGTCGTCGATTATGAAATACCTGAGCCTGAATCTGACTCAAGCGCTGCAAATCTAATCATCAAAGACAAAAAATGCACAACCTTAGAGCGGTCGGTCGAAAGTCTTGTGGGCGGAGATGCTATGCCTCTTGGACAATTTGAAAAACAGATATTGGAAAAATTAGATAAGAAACGATTGATCTAAAGAGTGCAAGAGTAACACCAATTTTACAAAAATATATTTTGTAAAAAAAGAAGCTTATGACTCATTACAAGAGCGAAGTTTTGTCCTTTTAGGTTGGGATTCCCTAAGCTTATCGGACCAGCTTAAAACGCATCATGAGTATCTTTGAGAAATACAATACCAGTTAATGCATTAAAACTATTTATCTTGTACACAATCAAAAGGCTCTCACTAGTTGTTAGTAAGAGCCTTTTGATTCTTTTACTATTTTTTCAACACCTTTGTGAACCGGCTAGCTCATTAAGAACCATAGTTTGTCCTTTTTGAGGGCTTTTTGGCTTAACAAAGACCTAATTACCGCCCGATCGGAAGGATAGTTTGGCCGACCATGTAAATACAGAAGCATAGTGTGTCCGACAGTGCAATGAACCATAGGCTTATTCCGACGATAAAGGTTACCACTCCTGGACATTTTGGTCTTTCCAGTCAGCCTATGCGTGCCCTATAACGAATGTCCGTCTTTTCAACAGTACACCCAAGTCACTTTATTTATTTCGATGTTTGTGGTAGATTTTGACTGAATATTTCTATGCTCCTTTCGTTTAGAGTTGGGGGGTTGGCCGACCTATTGATTCTGATACAAAGGGAAGTCTTTTTTGGAATATGATTTTAGGTCAACGCTACTTTGCGTGTTAAACATTTGCTTAAGCAATGATAGCCTATGCGATTCACGAAAGATTCTGGATCGGATACTCGCCCAGAACAGCGGGGGACTTATGTATAGGAGAGTATGTGCGCTGCTTGGTCCCTTCGTAGCCCGCCGCTGGCATAAATATTTTATTTGGGAAGGTAAAGTTTATGGAATATCTATTGGTTAGATTTGTAGACACAAGGCATGTAAAGGTTGACAATGTCTTACAGGGCTTGACAAATGAAGTTATCGAGCTTGAAGAGGGAACGCATTACATAAGCCTCAGTTCGCCTCCTTCTGACTTTAAACCGTTAGAGGTCAAAAAAACACTTTCTGGAACCAGCTCGTTATCTCCCATGGAGGTGATTTTTGAGAAAATTTAATGAGCGCTTATTTTGTCTCTTTGCCGTAATTATAGTAGTACTTTCCTTTGGTTGTGCTCACTATCAGTTAAATCAACCCTTGACTTCTGCAAAACAAGGTGAAACATATGATTTTAGACTTCTGGACAAAAACCAGGATGCGGAAAAGACTTTTGTAGTGCTCACATTTTCGGGAGGCGGAACGCGGGCTGCCGCCCTTGCCTATGGAGTTCTTGACCAGCTGCGTCGTATCCCGTTGCCAGGAACTGGGAAGGCGGTCATTAACGACGTTGATGTGATTTCCACAGTCTCCGGCGGTTCTTTCACCGGAGCTTATTATGCCTTATTCGGAGATAGAATATTCGTCGATTTTAAAGATAAGTTCCTATACAGAAATATAGAGAAGGAGCTTGTACTCAAACTCCTGAACCCCGTCTCTTGGTTTCTGCTTGCCTCCCCCTATTATAGTCGTATAGACATGGCTGCAGAACTCTATGACCGAACGATTTTCGAATCCAAGACTTTTGAAAATCTGACAGAAAAAGGGAAACGCCCTTTCTTAATCATTAACGCTACTAATCTTTCTCAAGGGGCGCGCTTCGAGTTTACCGGTGATCAGTTCAGCCACATCGGATCCGACATTCTTCAGTTCCCCGTCGCAAGAGCTGTGGCAGCCTCCTCCGCATTCCCATTTCTTCTTTCCCCAGTCAGCTTAAAGAATTATCCCCATTCTGCTGACGTCTCAGAGGAGGAAGAATTGGCACTGAAAGACTATTGGGTAAATAAACGGCGGTACTACACGGCAAAGAACGAGCTTATTTTTAATGATGTATCAGACCATCCATATATTCATCTCATGGACGGGGGTCTGGCTGATAATTTGGGATTACGTGCCATTTATGATCTTTATGTAAGAGGTGGTATCAGGGAAAAAATAAATAATGGAGAAATTAAATATTTCTTGGTTATTGTTGTAAATGCAAAGACGAAGGCGCCCGAAGACATCGACTTGAAGGAAAGCCCCCCGGGGCTTCTCACGGTGGGAGTAAAGACTTGCACTATTTCTATGGACAATTATACCTTCGACACGGTTGAGATTTTCAAGTCGCTCATAGAAGAAAGGGCGAAGGCGCAAAGAAATATTACTGAATGTCAGGATCTCCTTGATAAATACTGTCCTGAAGGACATAAACTCCCAGGGTTAGCGGGGGGTCAGGTAAAACTTTATATTGTCGACCTCTCCTTTGATAACCTGTCAGATAAGGAGGAAAGGGATTTTTTTAATAACCTGCCGACTTCTTTCGCTTTGGACAAATCGGAAGTTGAGAAACTGATCGAGGTAGGGGGAAGACTGCTTGTGGAGCATCCGCAATTCAAGAAATTCTTATCAGAATATAAGTCTGAATGAACTACCCCGCAGCAGAGCTGCGAGGTATCTAAAAGCAACGGCAAGGAAGTTAAACCCCGATGCAGAGCATCGAGGAATTCCTTGATTAAAGTGTTAGGAAAAATGGTTGATAATTGAGTGATCTTGTGGGGAAGCGTAACCAACAAAGTACTCGTTTTCAACCATGCTCCCTGAGATGCTCCACACGATCAAGATGCGATAACAAATTGCGTATGATCAATAGGAACTGGAGCTGGCAATCCGCCCGGTTCTTTTTGAAGCTTGGGATGGAAAAGGATTTCACCATTAGGCGATCCTGTGCATTGTGCCGCCCATGGCTTTCTTATCTGCACTTGCAGGTTTTTCCTTCTCATGTCTCGCCAGGATGCTTTTCAAAGTGACGCTCGTACCCGAAGGCTTCCGACCGCAGACCTCTGTTGCGCAGCGAATGGCACGTCCAGTGGTTCGGCATGACAATCCACCGCCTCATCACGATTCTTTCGGGACTTTTTTACAGATGTCCTTTCTGTTTCGGGGTTCAGTGAGTTTGTGTAAAAGGACGGATTTTTATGACACAGTAAGATTACTGAAATAACGGGAAATTGCTCCCTCTCCGAACACAAATGCCTCTACAGATTCTTGAGGCGACCTCGCATTCTTCTTATTTTCTTCAAGGAGAGTTTTCAACACCCCGCCATAGCACCCCTAGGTCTGAAGAAATAGAGCGTGCTGAACCAGAAGTATTCAAGGAGACCCCTCTTCTCAGTGCTAAGTATTAGATGCGTGGAATCCGGCTACATGGGTTTCCGTCGAATCAACAAAGACGATGCCGTCGAAGGTCAACGTTGTGTTCGCTGGTTTTAGAGCAGTGATTTCGCTTCCGGCCGGAATCTTAACAAGATAAAGAATAGGTACGGTGGTCCCCATAGGTAACTTTTGTGACGTTGCAATATTTTGTGGGGGCGGAGTTGTATTTTTAACATACTTTACAACTTTGCATCCTTTCTGCTGCTGATAGAAATTGAGAGTTTGATTCTGTTCATCGAGTGACTTGGCACCATCTACTGTTACATCTTCACACATAAGTCCTCCTTAACTATCCTATATGGAATTAAAGGCATCCGCGACCTTTTTGAACTGCTCGCTTCCGGGCTCTGCGCTGCCAATCTCGCTATCGAGGGCATCAAAGACTGCCTGATTATCAGCTTCTGAGCCTGGCTCCAATATCTTCAAAATTTTCTTTGCGTTTGCGAGGGCCGTCTTCCCTGCAGCGCTCTCTGGGCTTTTCTGCCATCCGTTGTAAAGTTCATTGAAGCGCGTTCGAATACTTGTAATGGTCTGGACATCTTTCGCACTGGCGGTCACGAGCAATTTCAACTGATCCGTTGCTGCTTTTCCTGTCGCTCCCGACTGCTCTATGATTCCTTGCACGGCGGCGGGGATGCTTCCCGCCTTATAGTATTCTTCGACGTCAATTAGAGCTTCTGAGAGAGGATATCCGTCCACTGGTTTTTGGAGACCGCTGCGAATCTTCACGAGTTGAGTTTTCCTCTGCGCTTCCATCTGCGACAAAAGAGCAGGCATTGTCTTAGAATAAAATATATCCTTATCCATAATACCTTTCGCGCCAACGATGCCGCCCGATATAGCACCAAGAATTGCTTTTGAAGTAGCTCCACCCACAATCGATGTGGCTGCCCCTAATCCCACCACTGACATATCGACGCCAGTATTCAAACCGACACTTTCTGCTGCCAAATCCTGCTCGAATGAAGTGAATTGAAGATCTATTGCCTGTATCCGACAGTTGACCACTTCATTACGCCAGGTAACGGGAGTTTCGCCGACAGGAGGGCTTGACACCTTCTGCGCCTCAAAGCACCATTGGAGGCTCAGCAATTGATCTTTTAGGCTTACAGATCGATCAGGGTAGGCCTTGATCGCAGCGCAGCCACAACTGAACATGCTTGCGATTAAAAGCAGACAAGTGAAGTGCCTCAATCCTTGATATCCCATCACACCCTCCATTTGGAATCGCATTTTGTTTGCTTTTTAGGAAAATCCCTAGACGTAATTTATCAAAATGAGAATTAGATGTCAATGTCCTCGCATTTGGAAGTTATTGAAATAATTCAAGCAATCAACCAGAGGTCTGATGTTTTGTGCCGTGAAGCATAACTTAGCGCATTAGGAACCATAACTTGTCACTCCGTGCAGATATCTATGTATGGGCTAATTACCTTATTTTAAAGCAAATAGTTTCATGAACGAACAATTGAAAATAACATGTCAATGTGTAAAAATGTATTAACGCTATGTTAAGGATTTGGACTGCAGGCATTACAAATGGCAGTCAAATCAGTATGAATGCAGTCTGGCATACGAATTACGTAAGGGATCAAAGGAGGATTGGTATGCATATACGCGTTGTTTATAATGATGACACGTATGATATGGTAACCGATTGCATGCTTGACATGAAGATGCCCTTGTAAAATGTTGAAGTAGAAAGCGACCCCCAATTAGAATTGATTACCACAGCAAAACGAAAAGGAGGTCGTTTTCTATGAAGAAAAGATATCGCAATATGCAGAAAAAAGCAAA
>JBKQMP010000097.1:0-10310 GCA_052146665.1 Dissulfurispiraceae bacterium | reverse complement strand
GTGGGACGAGTTGCCCGAAATATAGCCGGGGCGAAGCGGCTTTATGGGGAAGACGCTGCCCAGTGGGAAGAAAAATTCTATAACCTTATGACCTCTCTAAGATTCCTCCCCAACTCACCGGCCCTGATGAATGCCGGGAAATCTCAGGGCAGTTAGCCGCGTGCTTTGTGCTTCCAGTGGACGACTCAATGAAAGGCATATTTGACACGTTGAACTGATAGCTGCGCATTCCCCCTGCTAGGCCACGAGCGGGGAGGGGGTTAAGCAGCCTGCAGCCTAAGCATGTAAAGTGGACTGAGATACTTGATTTTCGATGCACTTAAATACATTATAGGAATATAGGTTATGGCAAGCGGAGTCAAATTGAGGGCGTACCCGAACAGTACGCAGTGTGCGATATTAAATTGCTGGATTGGCTGTCAGCGGTTTGTATACAACTGCAAGGTGGCAAAGGACAGTTACTTCCGGACGTTCCGTAACCCTGCGCTTGCCCTGACCGGGCTGCAGACACCTGTGGAGCAGCAGTACAGCCAGATCAAGGACTGCGAGCTGACGCCATGGCTGTTTGAGGTGCCGTCGCAGATCCTGCGTAACGGGGCGTACCGCTTCATGCAGGCATATGCCTATCTGACTGCCTATGCGAGAGGGGTGAAGGGCATAACAGTATTCCGGTATGGCGCAAAGAAAGGCACGCTTGTCAAATTCAGTGATGCTGATTGATGATGTCCATACTCGAAGACTTATAGACATTTTTCTGTCAATTACAGTAATTCTCCCTAGTGTTGGGTCATGGCCCCTTCTCCAGTGAGCACTGTGCAAAAGTGGTAATTGTGGCCGCTGTTGTACGAAAGCCCGCCTGTTGGATGTCTCCGATGGAAGGAACGGCCGGGGTAAATGGCAGTATAGGTCCCCTAACGGGGGCCGGTTCGTGCACTTTACGGCAGCAGTAAGCCGGCTGTAATTTGGACCTAGCCGGGGCGCGATTCCCCGCGGTGACACCTCAAACTGTGAGAGGTGTGATAGCCCAACGCCTTTGGCGAGGGTATCTTTAAATAAGGAGAGTACCCAGACTTTACCAACACAACAGCACTATCCGGTTTTGTGCAGTTTGGGGAACCCGGTTCTAATGATACTTGGAGTCAACATTGATCATATTGCAACAGTGAGGGAGGCAAGAAAGACCTTCGAACCAGACCCTGTAATGGCCGCTCCCCTTGCTATTTTGGGCGGTGCAAATGGGATTACCGTTCATCTCAGGGAGGACAGGCGTCATATCCATGACAGAGATCTGAGGCTCTTGAGGGAGATTGTGAAGTGTGAACTCAATCTTGAGATGGCGGCCTCACAAGAAATGTTGGCAATAGCGTTTGAAGTGAAGCCTGACATGATTACGCTTGTTCCTGAGAAAAGGCGGGAACTTACGACGGAGGGCGGCTTAGATGTGATTGGTCAGCGAGACCAGCTTAGGGAAACGGTGAAGAAAATACACGCTCAAGGTATACCTGTGAGCCTCTTTGTCAATCCGACTATCATGGACCTCGATATTTCAAAGGAGATAAAGTCTGACATGGTCGAAATCCATACAGGTCTTTATTCCAACGCGAACGCTAAGAAACAGTCGGAAGAGCTCCACAGGGTCATAGAAGCGGTAAAGATCGCAAACGGTCTCGGCTTAATGGCAAACGCGGGACATGGATTGAACTACTTCAATGTGGAGAGGGTCGCGTCAATTCAAGGGATTCGAGGGCTTTACATCGGACACAGTATCATATCAAGGGCTGTTTTTGTTGGGCTGGAGAGAGCAGTGAAAGAGATGAAGGCTTTGATAGAGAACGCCCTATGATCCACGGTATTGGGACAGATATTGTTGAAATCGAGAGGATAAAGCTGGCTGTTGAACGAAGCGGACAAAGGTTTTTAGACAGGGTCTTCACGCAGGACGAAATTTCCTATTGCTATCGGCGAAAGAACCCATTCCCGCATCTGGCTGCCCGGTTTGCCGCGAAGGAGGCAATGGTCAAGGCGTTGACGAAAACAACAGGCAGCGGCGGACTGTCAGAAGTGAGGAAGCACCATGTGAGTCTTAACAACTTTGAAATAGTAAATGATCCGACAGGAAAGCCTGCCATGAAGGTAAGGGGAAGTCTGAAGTCTTATATGGAAGATTTGCTTTTAACCATACATCTTAGCGTGGCACACGAAAGAAACTTTGCGGTAGCCACTGTCGTACTTGAAACAACAGGGTGATAATAGCTAATATATCAAGCTAATGATCTGACTACGGAGGCTTTCCCTGAATATCGTCGTATGCATAAAACAGGTGCCCAATACAGCTGATGTCAAGATAAACCCTGAGACGAATACCCTCATAAGAGAGGGCACCCAGAGCATGATAAACCCTTATGACCTGCATGCGATAGAAGCTGCGCTGCAGATTAGGGAACAGGTAGGAGGCACAGTACTGGCCATAACCATGGGCCCGCCTCAGGCCGAAGAGGCCCTGAAAGAGGTTCTGTCAATGGGGGCCGATGAGGTGCGGCTGATTTCTGACAGGGCTTTTGCGGGATCTGACACATGGGCAACCGCATACACGCTTTATAAGGCAATTGAAAAGATTGGGTACGACATAATCCTCTGTGGAAAACAGGCAATCGACGGAGATACCGCTCAGGTCGGACCTGAGGTGGCCGAGTTCTTAAATATACCGCATATTGCTTATGTGAAAAAGATAGAAGCAATTGACATAAATCTCATCAGAGTGCAGCGGATGATGGATGACGGATATGATATCGTCGAATCATCTCTTCCCGCATTGTTGACTGTGGTTAAAGAGATTAATGTCCCCAGGCTTCCCTCTATTAAGGGGAAGTTGGCCGCAAAAAAGGCGACAATTGCCAAAATGAACTTTGATTCTCTTGGCGCCGACAGTGAAAATGTGGGTTTGAACGGTTCTCCAACACAGGTAAAAAATATTTTTGCACCGCCTGCGAAATCTGATAGGCAGGTTCTGCAGGGTAGGCTTGAAGACCAGGTGGAGAGCCTTGTGGAGGCATTGAGGAACCTTAAATGCGTATAGTTGTCAAAGCGGATAAGTGTACCGCCTGTGGGCAATGCTTGGATTCTTGTCCTTATTCGGCAATAGAACTGAGAGAAGGACGAGCCTTTATTACGGGTGAGTGTCAGTTCTGTAAAGCATGCCTGAGCGTGTGTCCAGAAGGCGTCATCGTTGAAATCGCGGACGAAAGCCGCGCGAGGGAATATTCTGACATCGCGGAGTATAGGGGTGTATGGGTCTTCGCAGAACAGCGGCACGGCAAGGTTGCCACTGTTGCCCTTGAACTGCTTGGTGCAGGCAGGAGGCTCGCGGATGAATTGAAGACTGACCTATCTGCCGTGTTGTTCGGCTGCGCCGAAGCTGATGCCAGGGAGCTTGTCAGGTGGGGTGCTGACAACGTGTATCACTCAGTGGATTCCGTTTTCGACCATTTTAATGACGAACCATATTCAGAATTGCTATTGAACCTGATAAAAGAATTCAAACCCGAGATTGTCATTGCGGGTGCAACATCTATTGGCAGGTCATTCATACCCAGGGTTGCAGCGAGATTAAAGACCGGCCTCACCGCAGATTGCACAGCATTGGAGATCGATAAGGATACCGGCAACCTCTTACAGATCCGGCCGGCCTTTGGTGGAAACATAATGGCTACGATTCTGTGTCCGAATTACAGACCACAAATCGCGACAGTGCGTCCACGCGTCATGAAGAAAGGTGACTATGATCCTACCAGGAAGGGGCAGATCTTGGAGGTCCCAGTTCACCAACTCTCTTGCAGGACAAAGGTACTAGAAACGGTCAGGGAGGCTTCCGAGTGCATGGTCAATCTGCAGGAGGCGGAAGTTATCGTATCTGGGGGGAGGGGACTTGGTGATCCCAAGGGCTTTGGCATGCTTCAGGAATTGGCCGGTCTGCTGGGTGGCGCCGTCGGATCATCAAGGGCGGCGGTGGATGAGGGATGGATACCTTATAGTCATCAGGTGGGACAGACCGGGAAAACAGTATGTCCAAAAATATACATAGCCTGTGGCATATCGGGAGCCGTCCAGCATCTTGTCGGCATGCAATCGTCTGATATTATCATCGCGATCAACAAGAACCCTGAAGCGCCCATTTTTAATGCGGCCACCTATGGCATCGTGGGCGATCTCTATGAAGTCGTTCCGTTATTAATCAAGAAATTAAAAGAGGCCAGGCAATAGATGGGCATCTGTTTCGTCTTCCCAGGGCAGGGTTCTCAATATGTTGGAATGCTGAAGGACCTCCACTATCACTATGATGAGGTCAAGAGGCTCTACCATGATGCATCAGAAAAAATCGGGTACGATATGGCGACCTTGACCTTCAACGGACCCAAGGAGGAATTAAACAGAACGTACAAGACTCAGCCTTGCCTGCTTGTTGCCAGCATCGCCGTCTTTACGGTATTAGCGAAACACGGTGTTATTCCGTCGGCAGTCGTGGGCCATAGTCTTGGCGAGTATGCTGCGCTCGTGGCAGCAAGGGCTATTTCATTTCTCGACGCTGTCGCCATCACAGAGGCTCGGGGTAAGATAATGCAGGAGGCGGTGCCGGAGGGACAGGGACTCATGGCGGCGATCCTCGGTCTTGAGAGAAAATCAATAGATGATCTGTGCAAAAGTGTAACAACTGGCTATGTCGCTGTTGCAAATTACAACTGTCCAGGCCAGATTGTCGTGTCAGGCGACAGAATAGCGGTCGAAGAAGCCATGAAAAAGGCTGAGGATTTGGGTGCAAGAAGAGTCGTTTCTCTTAATGTGAGTATACCCTCTCATTGCGCGTTAATGGAAAAGGCAGGTGAAATATTTGAAGAGGTATTGAAGGGATGTGCTATAAAAAATGCGCAAATTCCCTTCGTAAATAATCATGAGGCAAGATTTGTGTCGGAGGCGGATGAAATCAGAAAGTCGCTTGTGAAGCAATTGAGCGAGCCGGTGTTATGGGAGGACTGTATTAATACCATTGCTTCATCAAAGGTCGATACCTTCATTGAAGTCGGGCCAGGCAAGGTCCTCTCGGGGCTGATTAAAAGAATAGACCGATCCTCAAGGGTACTGAATGTTGATAGTGTAGAGACATTGAATAAGACATTAGCAGCCATATGATCTATCTTAGGGAGGCGCTGGATGGTAATTGATGCGAGGGGATTAAGACACCCCGACCATATTAAAGAGTTCAAGAGGCAGCTGGAAGGGTACTGCACGGTTCACGAGGACATAGAGGTGCTCGTGGATAAAAATCAGGATGATCTAGGGAAACTGGAAATGTATATCCGCGCCTGCCGTGCGAATTATACAGTGGAGGAGACAGTTCATGAAGAGGCCGTTTTTTTGCGGGTGAAGATAAAGGCGCCTTTTTGCATGTGCGGATAGACCTGCTGAAGCTTAGGGGGTCTTGTGATGGGTAAAAATGGCGGCAAGCTCCATGAAATATTAGCGCGTGGACAAACGAGCGTCTTGTGATAAATTGCGTGAAAGTGGATGTGCGCGCATTTCAAAGCTGATGATAGCATCCTCATTGAGCTGCGTGTGACGACTCACGACACTTACATAGTCTGACCTCAAAAGGAGATGGGGCATGAATAAAAAGGTTTCAATCATAGGGGCTGGCAACGTCGGGGCATCTCTTGCCCACATGGTTGTCCAGTCGGGCATAGCGGATGTTTCTCTTTTCGATGTGGTAGAAGGGGTGCCCCAGGGCAAGGCTTTGGACCTGGCGGAGGCATGCCCGTTGTGGGGATCAGCATCATCAATAAAGGGTACAAACGATTATGCTGACACGGCTGATTCCGACCTGATCGTGATAACAGCAGGTTTTCCGAGAAAACCCGGAATGAGTCGGGATGACCTCTTGAATGCAAATGCGAAGGTGGTTTCAGATGTAACAAAAAACACGACTAGTCTTTCTCCTCAGTCAATAGTGATAGTTGTCACAAACCCAATGGATGTCATGGCCCAGCTAAGCATGAGGGTTTCCGGTTTTGCCCCTCGTAGAGTGGTGGGGATGGGCGGCATCCTTGATTCGGCAAGATTCAGGACATTTGTCGCCTGGCAAGCGGGGGTTTCACCTCAAGATGTGGAGGCGCTGGTCCTTGGAGGGCACGGAGACCTCATGACAGCGTTTCCTTGGTCTGCCACCATTAATGGCGTCCCCATTAGCGAATTAATGAGCAAAGAAACAATCGACGCCATTGTACAGAGAACAAGACAAGGAGGAGCGGAGATTATTGGTCATCTAAAAACAGGGAGCGCGTTTTACGCGCCGGCCGCCGCAACGTTTCAAATGGTGAAGTCAATTATTCTCGATGAAAAGAGGCTGCTCCCCTGTGCTGCGTACCTAAACGGCGAATATGAAATAACGGATGTGTACACCGGTGTTCCCGTCATCCTCGGCAGTCGCGGAGTGGATATGATTATTGAATTCAAGCTTAGCGAGGAGGAAAAAAGGGAGTTTAATAAATCTGTTTCAGCGGTTAAATCGCTATTAGAAAAATTGCAGGTTTAGGATCACTATTGAGATTTCTAATCCAGAGGATCGCGGCCGCATTGGGGATAGTATCAATAATTGTCAAAGGCGATGAATTTCCATTAATGGCAAGAGATATCAGTGGCGCAACAAACTCTGAAGACATGGGTTTCGTTGTTAAAAGAGGAGGCTTGCGCAGAAGGTCGCAACGAATGTTGTGCGTGCCTGCTGAGTGAGTGTCCTTTGAAATACCACAAGTCTCTTGATCATTAGAGATACCCCGCATGGCATATAGGGATTTGAGAGATTTTATTAAAGCCCTTCAACAAAGGGATCTTCTGCGCATAATAGAGGTAGAAGTTGATCCCGCGCTGGAGATATCCGAAATTACTGATAGGGTCTGCAAAAGTCCAAACGGCGGGAAAGCCCTTCTTTTCAAAAGAGTAAAAGGCTCGCAATATCCCGTCATTACAAACCTTTTCGGTTCCTTTGAACGGATGTGCCTTGCCCTCCAGATTGAAAGACTTGACGATGTTGCCAGACGCGTTGAGCAGCTCATGAATCAAGCGCCCCCAAAGACGTTGATGGAAAAGCTCTCAATGCTCCCCAAACTTTTTGAATTCTCCGCCTACCTCCCTAGGAACGTAAAAAAGGCGCCGTGTCAGGAAGTTGTTGAGTTGGATGACCCAGACCTGTCAAGGTTCCCGGTGTTGAAGTGCTGGCCTGGTGATGGACAGCCGACAGATGAGGGAAGGTTTATCACCCTTCCCATGGTTTTTACCAAAGATCCGGAGACAGGCCGTCCCAATTGCGGGATGTACAGGATTCACATTTACGACAAGACAACGACGGGGATGCACTGGCACATTCATAAGGACGGGGCGAGGCATTATGATAAATACAAAGCTCTTGGCAGAAAGATGCCAGCGGCAATCGCCGTTGGTGGTGACCCTGCAGTCATCTATGCTGCGACGGCTCCGCTGCCTTCGTCCGTAGATGAGATGCTTTTTGCCGGATTTTTGCGCAGGGAACCGGTGGAGATGGTGAAATGTATCACTTGCGACATTGAGGTGCCTGCACAGAGTGAACTTGTCATCGAGGGATACCTTAACCCAGGGGAGATGCGTATCGAAGGACCATTTGGCGATCATACCGGATTTTACTCGGCAGCGGATTTATATCCCGTATTCCATGTCACCTGCGTAACGCACAGAAAGGATATGATATTTCCTGCCACTATCGTAGGCAAGCCTCCTATGGAGGACTGTTATATGGGCAAGGCGACAGAGCGGATATTCCTGCCACTGCTGAGACTTGATTTCCCGGAAATAAGAGACATGAATCTCCCTATGGAGGGGGTGTTTCACAACGCTGCCTTAATTTCCATCAAGAAGAGTTATCCTGGACACGCAAAAAAGATTATCCATGGGCTGTGGGGAAAGGGCCAGATGATGTTCGCAAAACTATTGATCGTTGTCGATGAAGATGTGGACGTGCAAGACCTTTCCTACACCGCATGGCGCGTCTTGAATAATGTCGACTGGAAGAGAGATATCGTTATTGTCGAGGGTCCGCTCGACGACCTCGACCACGCCGCAAGCTGGCCGAGATACGGGTCAAAAATGGGTGTCGACGCGACAAGAAAGACTAGGGAAGAGGGAATGACGAGAGAGTGGCCCGATGAGTTGTTCATGTCTGAGGAAATAAAACGGCTGGTTGATCGGAAATGGAAGGACTACGGATTTTAGACAGTGACAGATTTTTGATGAAGCGGGCTTTGACACTCGCTGCCAGGGCAAGGGGTAGAACGAGCCCTAATCCTATGGTTGGTGCGGTGATAGTCAAGAATGGGAAGATTATCGCAGAAGATTACCACAAAAGACCAGGAGAGCCGCATGCCGAAGCGCTTGCGATAGCACGTTGCGGAGAAATGGCGAAGGGGTCAACCCTCTATGTGACGCTCGAGCCATGCAGACATTTGGACAAGAGGACTCCGCCCTGCACAAAGGCAATCATGGAATCGGGCATTGAACGCGTCTTTGTTGCGATGAAGGATCCTAACCCGAAGGTAAGCGGCAAGGGCATCGATGAACTCAGAAATAATAATATTGAGGTCATTGATGGTGTGTTGGAAGACGAAGCAAGGAGGCTCAATGAGGCATATATAAAGTACATTACCACTTCTACTCCTTTTGTGATTCTTAAGGTTGCCATGACCCTTGATGGAAAGATCGCCACTCCAGAAGGCCAATCCAAGTGGATAACAGGTGAAAAGGCAAGAAGGCTTGTACACCGAATGAGGAGCAGTGTGGACGCGATAATGACAGCTATAGGAACAGTAAAGACTGACAATCCGGAACTTACCGCCAGATTGGCGACAGGAGTGAGGGACAGAGCGAATCCGGCCAGGGATCCAAAGCGGATAGTGATAGATCCCTACCTTGAGACGCCGCCGACCTATAAAATATTTAATATTCCACCTGAAACCATTGTGGTAATGAAGAAAGTGAATGGAGCAACGAGAACCGGAAAGTCCGTGCAGAGGAAGAGAAAGCTTCTGCACGACAAGGGTGTCAAATTCATCGAGTTTGAACAAGACAAGGCGGACCTCAGGTGGCTGATGAGAAGACTGGGTGAGATGGGCATTACTTCGGTGATGGTAGAAGGCGGTTCTTCTCTCAATTCTTACGTGCTCAACGCGGGTATCGTTGACAAGGTTATGTTTTTTGTGTCTCTGAAGATTATTGGCGGGAGGCACTCATATCCCGCGGTGGGCGGAAAGACATTTAGAAGGCTTGATGAGGCACATTCATTAAAACATGTGAAAGTCAGATGGATAAAAGATGATCTGCTCATAGAGGGATATCTATGAGATAGCTTTTTCTATGAGAAATGATTAAGTCTCTCAATCGGAACAGCATGATCATTAATGAGCTGAGAGGGATCACAACCGACGCTATCAGAAGTACTTAAAGTTCTTTTTTCTAAGGCCAATACCGTTCTCGCTGGCTCACATAGCATATAGTAAAGTTTGTCATTTTGAATTAATTTTCGAAGTCCAGGAGAGGATATGCAAGAGAAACGAGTCTCTGAAACAAGTGTGGAAATGGCTCAGGTGATGTTACCCCAGGACGCAAATCCCGCAGGTAATGTTCACGGTGGTGTCATTATGAAGCTAATCGATACGGCAGCGTCGGTTGTGGCGAGTCGCCATTCCCGTTGCAACGCGGTTACGGCCTCCATTGACAGGCTTGATTTTCACAGTCCCGTCTTTGTGGGGGACCTGCTTCTTTTAAAGGCCTGCCTAAACCTGGTTAGCAAGACGTCGATGGAAATAGGCGTGAGAGTCGAGGCCGAAAACTACCTTACAGGCGAGGTGAGGCATACGGCATCCGCTTACCTTACTTTTGTAGCGCTCGACAAGAATGGACGGCCTTCGGAAGTTGCATCGCTGATACTTGAGACTGACGATGAGAAGCGCAGACATCATGAGGCCTTGACGAGGCGAGCTACACGCAAAGAATTAAGGGCAAAAGAGGATAAATGTCAGAAAGACGGAATTTGTCAATTATAGGAAATACCAAGCACACAGACTTGGGATTCGATGGCAATTTCGTGTCTGGCGGAGTTCGTGTCATTTTTATCAGGAAGCGCCGTAAAACCCCGTCCTACAGGGCGGGGATATAAGGCATAAAATTAAATGTCTTTTGGTATGGGATATATTAGGGGGATACTAATAGCATGCTGATACGCAAGGGCTTTAAGT
>JBKQMP010000096.1:0-31914 GCA_052146665.1 Dissulfurispiraceae bacterium | reverse complement strand
AGAGGGGGCCCGAAAGAAACTTTGGGTAAAGGATGGAATCCTTTTGAAAAATTAAGGGGGGCTTCAGCCCTTCTTAATCCCCTGAGGATCACGCTTACAAGTTCAAGGTGAGAGAGTTGGCGAAGATTCGTGTCCTTTGAGAATCGGGCCCTGATTCGCAAACGGGGCGGCTCGGAACTCCTGATCGTTAGAGGCTGAGAAGCCTTGCTTTCTGTCGTCACTGTCTCACAGCTGCGGCTCCGTGGCGCTTCAGTACTATTGCATATCAAGCCACAGGCAGCACAGACCCTTCTGCAATCCTTAGTCTTTTCCCCTTTTATGGCCTTCTCATACTCACTGTAAAGAAAATCTTTCTTTATCCCTATATCCACATTGCACCAAGGCAATTCTTGATCCCTTCCAAATTTCTTTGACGCATAAGATGGACCATCAATTCCGGTAGCTTCCATAGCATCAAGCCATTTATGGAAATCGAAAACTTCCGACCATCCATCCAGTCTGCACCCGGACTGGCACGCCTTTTCTATAAGATCTGCCAGTCTTTCATCTCCCCTGGCAATCATTGCTTCCAGCAGGCTCATCTCTTCGTTGTGACCCTTGTAGGTGAAATTCCTGCCGGTGAATGCCTTTCTGAGGTATCTCACTTTCCTTTTCATCTCATCAAGGCCTATTTGTCCATACCACTGAAAGGGGGTATGTGATTTCGGGATGAAGGGAGAGATGGTGATGCCTATATTCACAAATCTCCGTGTATACCTTTTTGCAATCCTAAGAGCCTTGAAGGCGACATCTTTTATTGCCTCGATGTCTTCATCTCTTTCTGTGGGGAGGCCAATCATGAAGTAGAGCTTCAGGTTCAGCCAGCCTTCTTCAAAGAGAGCCATTAATGCCCGCTCATAATCATCATCACTGAAGTCCTTGTTGATGACACTTCTCAATCGTTCTGTGGCTGCCTCAGGTGCCATTGTAAATCCGGTCTTCTTAATAGCTTTTATCTCTTTTAGGACGTCCTTGTTGATAGCCCCGACTCGCAGTGAAGGTAGAGACATTGCAATTTTGGATGGGCCAAACCTTACATTGAATTCTTTTGCTAAAGGAAGGAGGCATGTATAGTCCCCCGCACTTAATGAAGTGAATGAAACCTCCTCATAGCCAGTGTTTTTCAACGACTCTTCTACGATCTTGAGTATCTTCTGGGGACTCCTCTCCCTCAGAGGCCTGTAAATCATGCCCGCCTGGCAGAATCTGCAGCCCCTCGTGCATCCCCGTGAGACCTCAACTGTTACCCTGTCATGTATGATAGAGGCATACGGCACTATCGGCTTTACCGGATAGGGTGCATTTTCAAGATCGGTGACAATCCTCCTTCTCACTTTTCCATGTGACTTCGGAATAGAGGGGACCAGAAACCCTTCCAACTGCGCGATTTTCTCCAGAATTGACTCTCTCCGGTTATCGCCCTCACTCTTCCATTGCCTGACCGCGTCAATTAGTTCGATAATCGCTTCTTCGCCGTCACCTACCAAAAAGGCGTCAATGAAGACAGACATTGGCTTTGGATTGACAGTGCAAGGCCCCCCGGCAATGACAAGGGGAAAACGTCCTTTCCCCAGCTGCCTTTCTTCAGACCGTAACGGTATCCCGCCAAGCGAGAGCAAGTTTAACAGTGTGGTGTAAGAAAGTTCATACTGCAAGCTAAACCCTGCAATGTCAAAATCTCTAAGTGCGGTGCGGGTTTCGAGGGACGACAAAAGAATGCCGTTCTTTTTCATGTAAGCTTCAAGGTCGAGCCAGGGTGAAAAGACTCTTTCACCTGATGCATAGGGCAGATTATTGATTATGTCATAAAGAATCCTGAAGCCGAGATGTGACATTCCGATCTCATACACATCTGGAAAGCAGAGCGCAACACGGACGGATGTGGATCCCAAAATATTTTTTGAGATGGAATTAAGCTCACTATTAATATAACGACTCGGTTTTTGAAATAAAGATAAATTCACTAATTAGCTTAACATCTGCTGGAATTTTTGGGCAAGGAGTGACTAAGCTCTCCTTCCGGCGGTCCGCCGCAGCGCTCACACAAAGTGTATTGAAGAGACATGCACAAATGCACTGGTTGACATAACTCTGCAATTTTGTTAAAAAGAAGCATGTGGGAGTATACAGACAAGGTAAGGAATCTTTTTCTGCATCCAAAGAATGTCGGTGAGATAGAGAACCCCGATGCCGTCGGAGAGGTTGGGAGCATCGTCTGCGGCGATGCCCTCAAGCTTACCCTCAGGATTGACAAAGAGACAAATCGGATTATTGATGCAAAGTTTCAAACGTTCGGATGTGCCTCTGCCATTGCAAGTTCATCAGCCCTCACAGAGCTCGTAAAAGGTAAGACCCCTGAGGAGGCGCTGAAGATGAGCAACCAGGACATAGCAGCATACCTTGGCGGCCTGCCAGATGAAAAAATGCATTGCTCAGTCATGGGCAGAGAGGCATTAGAAGCCGCCATTGCAAATTACCGGGGCGAACAGAAACCCTTTGAGACAACCGAGAAGATCATTTGCAAATGTTTTGATATTTCAGAAGAAAAAATGCGGAAGGTTGCCATAGAAAACCACCTGACCACAGTGGAGGAAATAACGAACTACACCAAAGCGGGGGGTGGATGTGGCACCTGTATCCCCGGAATAGAGGTAGTGCTAAAAGACATCTGGTCTATGAAGGCCCCTCCTGAAAAGATTCATCGATCAAAAAAGCTGACTAATTTGCAGAAGATTGCACTTATACAGGAAGTGATCGAAAAAGAGATACGGCCGCGGCTCCAGTCTGATGGCGGTGACATCGAACTTATTGATGTCGATGGTAACAGAGTCATCGTTGGACTCAGGGCGATGTGCGTCGCATGCCCCATGGGCGGCGTCACGATGAAGGGCATCGAAGAAAAATTACGGGAACTGGTGAGCGAGGATATTACTGTGGGGGAAGGATGAAGGCAGTTTATCTTGACAATAACGCAACAACGCAGGTGGCCCCCGAGGTCCTTGAAGAGATGCTGCCTTACCTCAGGGAGTTCTATGGAAATCCTTCCAGTATGCATACCTTCGGAGGACAGCTTCACCGGAAAGTCGAAGAGGCCAGGGAGAAAGTTGCAGCCCTCATTGGTGCTGAACCAGGGGAGATAATTTTTACCAGTTGTGGCACTGAAAGTGACAACACGGCACTCATGAGCGCCATCGAAACCCACCATAAGAGACACTTGATTACTACTAAAGTGGAACATCCCGCAGTGCTGAACTTTGTAAAGCATCTCGCCAGGAAGGGCTATCGCATTACTTTTCTGCCAGTGGACAGTCTTGGTAGACTTGATATTGAGCCTCTCTTGAGGGCTCTTGATGACGACATCGCTGTTGTTTCAATAATGTATGCGAATAATGAAACAGGGGTGCTGTTCCCTATACAGGAAATAGGGGAAATCCTGCAGGACCGGAAGATACTTTTTCACACAGACGCAGTGCAGGTAGTGAGCAAGCTCCCCGTAACGGTGAAAGAACTGTCCGTTGACATGCTCTCCCTCTCGGGTCACAAAATACACGCTCCAAAAGGTGTCGGTGCCCTTTACGTCCGAAAAGGGACACGGTTTTATCCGTACATTATCGGCGGACATCAAGAACGCGGTAGGAGAGCTGGCACAGAGAATGTCGCTTCTATAATCGGTCTTGGAAAGGCTTGTGAACTTGCAAAAGAAAACCTCAATAGCGAAATCAGACATCTGACTGCTCTCAGGGATAAACTTGAAAAAGCGCTGCTCGTGTGTTGTCCCGACGTGAGGGTCAACGGCGATATTGAGCACCGCCTCCCAAACACAACGAATATCAGCTTTGAGTTTGTAGAGGGAGAAGCTATCCTTCTCCGGCTCAATGAGTATGGTATATGTGCCTCCTCAGGGTCAGCCTGCACCTCGGGGGCACTGGAGCCAAGTCACGTTCTGAGAGCGATGGGAGTGCCTTTCACCGCTATACATGGCTCGATCAGGTTTTCTCTGAGCCAATATAATGAAGAGGCTGAAATAGATCGGGTTATCGAGGTAATGCCACCAATCATAACAGAGCTCAGGACTCTTTCACCATATGGTAAAAAAAAGTTGATGCAGTGCCAATAACCAACTGTTCGGGCAGACGGATCTTGTTTCTCAGATAAGCCCCTGAAGTCTTTTCCTTTCGTAAATCTCCCTTGTTTGTTATTTGTCACCCACGACTGTTTTGTGGCAAGGGAAAATAGGAAACCCTGCAAAAGAGCACCGGAGGTTGACCACATTTACTGAAACAGTTACAGGTTAATTTTCAAAGATCACTTCGTTCTCCTTGAAAATTAACCTGTAATTATGCTATCGTTGTAACTTAAAACACACGCCCTGAAATGTTCTCTATGGTCTCAGAGATCAGTATGAGCAACTAAGAAGTACGAGGAAAGAAGCAAAAAAGGTTGCATTCCCCTGACAGCCTTCTACCTCAGTATGCACGCTATTTAAGGATCTTTGGGTTAATGAGAATGGGGCGGAGGAAAAACCATAGGAGGATTTGAAATGAGTGTTGTGACTATGAAAGAGCTGTTGGAATCCGGGGTCCATTTCGGACACCAGGTGAAAAGATGGAATCCGAAGATGAAGAAATTTATCTTCGGGGAGAGAAATGGTATCCATATCGTTGATCTCCAGAAAACCCTAAAGGGCATTGAGGATGTGTACATTTTTGTCAGGAATGTCGCCTCCGTGGGGGCCTCATTACTTTTTGTGGGAACAAAGAAACAGGCTCAGGATGCTATTGCAGAAGAAGCGCAAAGAGCAGGTACCTTTTACGTCAACAACAGATGGCTGGGGGGCATGCTTACTAACTTTTCAACAGTGAGAAAGAGCATCGAGCGACTCAAGAAAATTGAGACAATGAAAGAGGACGGCACTTATAATGTGCTTACAAAGAAGGAAGTTTCTCAGCTGGAAAAGGAAAGAGAAAAACTTGAAAAAAACTTAAGCGGCATAAAGGAAATGAGGAGTTTGCCGGGGGCTGTCTTTATCATAGACCCTAAAAAAGAAAGGATTGCTGTCCAAGAAGCAAGGAGACTCGCCATACCCATTGTTGCTATTGTTGATACCAATTGTGATCCGGACGAAATAGATTATGTGATCCCCGGAAATGATGATGCAATCAGGGCCGTCAAACTTATTTCATCAAAGATAGCAAACGCAATATTGGAGGGCAAGGGATTACTCGCGAAAAGCGCGGAAGAGGAAATGGAAAAGGAACGGATAGAAAATAAGGCTAAACAGGATGAGATTGCGGAGGTATCAGCATGACGATAACCGCGGACATGGTAAAAGAATTGCGTGAAAAGACGGGTGCAGGCCTTATGGATTGTAAGAGGGCTCTTTCGGACAGTGGTGCGGATGTTGAGCGGGCCATCCAGATACTAAGGCAAAAAGGACTCGCCACCGCTGCAAAAAAAGCCAGCCGTCTTGCTAGCGAGGGATTGGTCGGTTCGTATATACATATGGATAAGATAGGGGTTCTGCTTGAACTGAATTGTGAGACTGATTTTGTTGCGAGAACTGATGATTTCAGGGGACTCCTCAAGGACATTTCTATGCATATTGCGGCTGCAAATCCGACTTATATTTCAAAAGATGATGTTCCTCAAGAGGTAATAGAGAAAGAAAAGGAGATTTACAGAGCGCAGATTACCAATAAACCTCTCCAGGTAATGGAGAAGATTGTTGAGGGCAAATTGGACAAGTTCTTCAGTGATACCTGCCTTCTGGAGCAGATATTCATAAAGGATCCCCATCAGAAGCAGAAAATCAAAGACCTCATAACAGAAAGGATTGCAAAGTTGGGGGAAAATATCGTTGTGAGAAGGTTTTCACGATTTCAATTAGGAGAGGGCTTGGAGACAGCCCCGAGTTGTTAATTACTCATTCAGGGTGAGAAATGAAACCCCAAGAGATCGCCGAAGCCTCCGGGAATATATATAGCAGAGTGCTCCTGAAACTCAGTGGTGAAGCACTTATGGGTGACAGGGGATATGGTATTGACCCGGCAACTGTGGCCTTTATGGCATCTGAGATAAGGACAGTTGCTGAGATGGGGGTGCAGATCGCTGTTGTGATCGGCGGAGGCAATATTTTTAGAGGGGTTGAAGCATCTGTCGAGGGTATAGAGAGGGCATCCGCAGACTATATGGGAATGCTCGCCACCGTAATAAACGCCCTTGCACTGCAAAATGCACTGGAGAAACTCAATCTCGCCACAAGAGTGCAGTCCGCGATCGAGATGAGGGAACTGGCCGAGCCTTATATAAGAAGGCGTGCAATAAGACACCTTGAAAAAGGCAGGATAGTAATTTTTGCTGCGGGGACGGGCAATCCCTACTTTACCACTGATACCGCAGCTGCCTTACGCTCCATGGAAATAGAGGCCAATGTCATCTTTAAGGGAACCAAAGTGGACGGCGTGTACGATGTGGATCCTGTGAAAGATCCTGCAGCAAAAAAATATGATGAAATCTCCCATATGGATGTTCTCAAGCGAAACCTAAAGGTAATGGATTACACCGCTATTACACTTTGTATGGATAACAATCTTCCAATAGTAGTTTTTAACATCAAGAAACCGGGTAATTTCAGAAGTCTTGTCAGAGGAGATAAAATAGGGACGTTAGTGAGAAGTGTCAACACTGAAAGTTAAAACAATAAAATAATTGCCGCTCTCTAAATTTCGTATGCTATATTAAGGTGAGATTGTCAGATGCAAGAACTGAGGAAAAAAGCGATAGATAAAATGAACGGAGCCATAGAATCCCTCAAAAAGGATTTTGGCTCAATAAGGACAGGCCGAGCATCACTTTCATTGCTCGACGGGATAAAGTTGGATTATTATGGCACGATTACACTGTTGACCCAGCTAGCGACACTGGGCATACCTGAGAGCAGACAAATCACCATCCAACCATGGGAACATAGCCTTATTCCAGAGATCGAAAGGGCGATTTTAAAGTCGGATCTCGGTCTGACGCCAGGCAATGACGGCAAGACCATTAGACTCAACATCCCCCAGCTTACCGAAGAGAGAAGAAGGCAGTTAGTGAAGATTGTGAAAAAAAGGGCTGAAGAGGCTCGAGTCGCTGTAAGAAACATACGTCGAGATATAATGGATGAGACAAAGAAGATGGAGAAGGAAAAACACCTAAGCGAAGACGACGTGAAGAAGTTTCAAGAAGAAATACAGAAGGTCACCGATTCTTACATTAGCAAGGTTGAAGATGTTCTTCAGCACAAGGAGAAAGAGATCATGGAGGTGTAGTAATGGGACTAAACCGCAACTATCTGGTGAAGGTTGAAGATGCAAAATTGGCAGACCTCCAAAAGGCCCTTGAACAGGCAAATATTAAGGTTACTAGCATTATTGAGATCTTTAAAGAAGACGTCGAATCCGTAGCATCTTGAGACAATTTTTTCAAACGTTCAAATATCAGAGAAATTATTGATTATCCTGCTGTGGGTAGGAGGGAATATGGCAAAGAAGTTAAAAAAAGACGAAACACACGAAGATGAAAATATCAGAAAAGATAAACTCAGAAAACTACTCATTCAAAAGAGAGAGGATATCGTTAAAGAAGCAAAGACCGAGATAAAGAAATACGTCTCCGGCGAAAAAAGGCAGCTTGTGGAGACTGTGCTTGATGATGGTGATTTGTCGGTTATTGACCTGTCAGAAGATATAAGCCTTAAGCAGTTGAGCACACACCGGGAAACGTTACTCAAGATAGATACCGCCCTCGCAAAATTGAAAGAAGGGACTTATGGAACCTGCGAGGAATGCGATGATGAGATCAGTATGGAAAGGCTGCGCATCCTACCATTTGCTATCTACTGCAGGGACTGCCAAGAGAAAAAAGAACTCTTAGAAAAGATGGAGAAAGAAGTGGATTAACGCGGGCCGATATACATAGTGTTGGCAGATCTTCTCTAAAACCCTAAAATCCCTCTATCAGAATAACGAAGAGGGATTTTTTTGACTCAGCAATCTGATGAAAAACTGCGTACGGCCTTTTCCGTTGAAGACATTCCGGTTAATTTCTGCAAAAATTAGGCATGTCCCAATTTGGCGGGGGCAGTGAGCTAACTGAAAGAACTTCATGGCCGTGCTTCATCCGAGCAAAGCTTGCAGACACATATATCATTAAAAGTGGAGGGGCTTCTGAGGATACAAACCCACAAAGCAAGCCTTGTAACGAGTAGGCCAACAATTAAGAGCAATTTCGCACTTACTGATGACGCATTCCGAAGGTCCAGGTTTTGGGTTGCGACGTCCGCAATTTCCTGCCCCAAAGCAACAGGCCCCAATCAATATGGTATAGGATAGAATCCTAAAGTACGTCATCCTCTTGGCGAAACAAAATCCAGACAATGTCTGAGACCGCTATCCTTTCTTTAGAAATAGCTCATGATGTGGCCAGAAAACTCATAGACTCTTGAGAGCCACATGGGGACCTGTTACCTGTCAATAATAAGGCCCCGGTAACCAGATCAATACAGACAGAGCAGTTGGACTGCACTGATGGAGGCGTTTCTCGGTTTCAACTATATCTGTCAACAGCTTTTTAGGTATCAGCTAGAGGTTAAATAGTTCTTTCTCTAATGCTGTTGAGCGTTCCTCAATAGCTAACCTTTTCTAAAAACAATCCAGATGCTGGCGCACATGGGCCAGCACATTTTCTGTCTTTTGAGGATAATATCCCCTCAATAGTTTCTGCACTAATCCTGCCTTTTCCAATCTCTATCAGTGTTCCAACTATGTTCCTCGCCATGCGCCTCAAAAATGAATCTGCGTCTATGACAATTCGTAAGAATGCGCCATTAATCTTCGTGCACATGAATTCCATGGTCTCAGATCTCTCGATGGAAAGTTGAAAGACCGTCTTTATGGTATTTTTCGCACCACAACCACTTGCCCTGAATGCAGAGAAGTCGTGCCTGCCCTTCAGTATTTGTGATGCGCAATTCATGGCATCTATGTCCAGCATATAAGGTACTTTCCATGCATATTTGTAAAGGAATGGAGAGGGGGTTCGGGCAAATGAGATTACGTAGAAATAACGTTTGCTCTTCGCGTCATACCTTGGATGGAAACTGGCGTCATCCTCACATGCATTGAGGATCCTAATATCATGAGGAAGCGTGGCATTTAACGCACTTTGAACAACTGATGGCGAGAGTTGCGACGAGGTCCGAAAGGCTCCGATCTGGCCGATGGCATGCACCCCCGCATCTGTCCTGCCCGCGCCTAAAACAGTTGGCTTCTCCCCCGTTATTTTTCCGATCTTTTCCTGGAGGATGCCCTGTATAGTCACCGCTTTGGGCTGCACTTGCCATCCGCTGTAATTAGTCCCGTCATACTGGATAACCAGCTTTATGTTCCTCATATAATGATGGCTACACTTTCCTCTATCGCTGACAGGCAATTACGATTTTTTCAGTAGTTGGGCAACATGTAAAAATGCTAAAATGTTATGCGCTACACGTTGCGTCATTGATCAGTCTTATATCCCTTTTTAGAGTCCTGAAGAGATAATTCTTTGAGGAATGCCATCGCAGTCTGGTAAATCCCATCACCATCAAGTCCATATTTTTTTCTAAGGATAGACTGAGATCCGTGTTCAACAAAGGCATCATCTATACCGATTCTTCTAAGTTCCACGCCAGTAATCCCGGCAGCACTGACACATTCCAGCACAGATGATCCAAACCCCCCGGCAAGCACATTCTCTTCCACGGTAATAATCCTCTTTATCCTGTGCGATAAGGAAAGTATCAAGTCTACGTCGAGTGGTTTGATAAAACGTGCATTTACTAGACATACGCTTATGCCATTTTCCTTAAGACGTTCAGCAGCAGCCATCGCAGGATATACGGTATTGCCCACAGCTATAATCGCGACATCGTATCCATTCATTAGAACCTCTGACCGTCCTATTTGAAGCTCTGCCTCCTTCCCGATGTCAGCTGCTTGATCATATACCTTTCCCCTCGGGTATCTAATGGCAGAAGGATATTCCTGTTTAATGGCAAAATTGAGCATACTTCTTAATTCATGGGCATCCTTAGGAGCCATCAGGACAAGATTAGGTATATGTCGCAGAAAAGATATGTCAAACAGACCCTGGTGCGTTGCACCGTCCTCTCCCACGATGCCAGCCCGATCAATGGCAAATACCACGGGAAGGTTCTGAAGGCAAACATCATGAATGATCTCATCATAAGCCCTCTGTAAAAATGTGGAGTACACAGCTACAACAGGCCTTAATCCTTGACTTGCAAGGCCCGCTGCAAAAGTGGTTGCATGGGGCTCTGCAATGCCCACGTCATAAAACCTGTCCGGAAATCGATCAGCAAAGGCTGCCAAACCCGTGCCCTCTTTCATTGCTGCCGTTATTGCAACCACTCTTTTGTCCTGGGCCGCAATTTCTACAAGCGCCTGACCAAAAGCATCACAGTATGCAATATAACTCTCCTTAGGAATTTGACAGACCCCGGCAGATTTCTCCTCTGTAACTATCTTCTGGGCTCTCGGCATCCCCGTATCGACCTTGAAAGGACCGATCCCGTGGTAGATGCATGGGTCTTCCTCTGAAAATTTATAGCCTTTCCCTTTCTTCGTCACTATATGCATAAGAATTGGTTCATTCGTGTCCTTAAGACGATTCAACGTTTCAATTAATACCGCCAGGTCATGTCCGTCCAGTGGTCCAATGTAATTGAATCCGAGATCAACGAAGAGACCGCCGGGCAGAAAGAATCCCTTTAGACTCCCTTCAGCCCTCTCCGCGATTTTTGCGACCGATTCTCCAATCTTTGGGATGCCTCCCAAGAAAACTTTCGTCTCTTTTTTAATCGTCTTAAAAAAGGTACTCGTTAAGACCTTGTTTAAATAATTAGACATCGCTCCCACATTGGGAGATATTGACATTTCATTGTCATTGAGGATGACGATAAGACCCTTCTTGGAATGCCCAGCATGATTAAGCCCTTCAAACGCCAACCCGGCAGTCAATGCACCATCACCAATGACCGCAATCACCTTGAATCCTTCGCCCTTTCTGTCTCTCGCCTCTGCAATGCCAAGGGCAGCCGATATTGATGTAGAGCTATGCCCTGTTCCAAATGCATCGTGGGGACTCTCCGCTATTCTCGGGAATCCCGCCAACCCGCCATATTGTCGTAATGAGGGGAAATCTTTGTATCTTCCTGTCAGGAGTTTATGCGAATAAGACTGATGTCCCACATCCCACACAATCTTGTCGCGAGGTGAGCTAAATACATAGTGAAGGGCAATGGTCAATTCCACGACCCCAAGATTCGATGCTAGATGACCACCGTTAAGAGATACCCGCTCAATGATGATGGACCGCAATTCATCCGCAAGGACTTTCAGTTCTTCTATTCTGAGCAGCCTTAAATCTTCCGGTGATTGTATGTGATTAATCAGCATCTTCTTTCCAGTATATATCGTGCAATTTCCCTGAGAGGCTCGGCACGCTCACTGAATGGTGCCAATGCCTTATTTGCGTCCAACACTAATTCTCGAGCCTTTTCTCTGGATTTTTCAATGCCATAGATTTTTGGATAGGTCATCTTCTTTTTTTTCTCATCCGAACCCTTTGGCTTGCCAAGGACCTCGGTCTCGCCTTCTACATCTAAAATATCATCGATTACCTGAAAAGCAAGTCCTAAGTTCTCCCCGTACCTGCTCAGCATGGATAGCCGATCTTCACTACAGCATGCCAAAATACCACCCGTCCGGACTGAAGCGGTTATCAGCGCAGCTGTCTTGCGGCTGTGTATGAAGGATAATATCCCGGGATCAGGATCAGCGTTCTCAGACAAAAGATCCTGCGCCTGCCCTCCAACCATGCCATGGCCGCCAGCTGCTAAGGCAACCTCATTAATGACCCTGAGGATGGCGGAAGAAGGCACATTTTGTCCCTTTTCCGTCTTATGAGAAAGGAGGGCAAATGCCTCGGTTAAGAGTGCATCTCCTGCAAGAATCGCCATCCCTTCACCAAAGACCTTGTGGTTGGTGGGCTTGCCACGCCTCAGGTCATCATTATCCATTGATGGCAGGTCATCATGTATCAGGGAATAGGTGTGTATGAACTCAAATGCAGCCGCAAATGAAACTATCTCCTCACCATTTCCTCCACACGCCTCATATGCCGCGCAACATAAAATCGGTCTGATCCTCTTGCCTCCCGCTGAAAGCGAATATACTACCGATTCATGCAGATTTGCTGGAGCCACGGGCACAGAATAATATGATTGCACAAATGAGTCTATAGTCTCTTTTTTTTCTTTAAGGTACTTATCTATATTCATCGTTAGCCCGAGAATGAAAGGCACAGAACCAAGCCATGACACTCCCCACAGGTCATGACTTCGTTCTTGTTCCACAGTTGGTTCATTATTCCCACTCGATAGTCCCAGGTGGCTTTGACGTGATATCATAGGCAACCCTATTTACGCCCCTGACCTCATTTATTATTCTATTCGAAATTCTCTCCATTACCTCATACGGGATCTTGGCCCAGTCAGCGGTCATTCCGTCAAGACTGGTAACCGCCCTGATAGCAACCGCTTTTTCATAGGTTCTCTCGTCCCCCATTACACCAACGCTCTTTATTGGAAGCAACACGGCAAATCCTTGCCATATCTCCCGGTAAAGACCGGCAGCCTTTATTTCCTCAAGGACAATAGCGTCTGCATCCCTTAATAGTCTCAGTTTTTCCTCTGTTACCTCCCCAATACACCGTATGGCAAGCCCTGGTCCAGGGAATGGATGTCTCCAGCATATCTCCTCAGGGAGATCGAGTTCCTGCCCCAGAACTCTCACTTCATCTTTAAAGAGCTCTCTCAGGGGCTCAATGAGTTTTAATTTCATCACTTCAGGCAGACCCCCCACATTATGATGACTCTTAATGACTGCCGACGGGCCTTTAAAAGACACGCTTTCTATGACGTCTGGATAGAGCGTGCCCTGGGCAAGGAACTCCGCATCTGCTATCTTCTTGGCTTCTTCTTCAAATAAAGCGATGAATTCATTCCCTATGATCTTCCTCTTCTTTTCAGGTTCGCTGATTCCAGCCAGTTTTTCAAGGAACCGCCGCCTTGCGTCAACGTGTATAAATTTTATGTGGAAATGATCCTGAAAAGTCCTTTTAACCTTTTCTGCCTCGTCCTTCCGTAAAAGGCCATTGTCCACAAAGATGCAGGTGAGATTTCGCCCTATGGCTTTATGGACGAGTAATGCAACAACTGATGAATCAACACCGCCACTCAGGGCGCAAATCACCTTTTTATCTCCCACAGTCGACCTAAGAGTCGCTATCGACCATTCTACGAATGACGCCATCTCCCACGTTGGCTTACAACCACAGATGTCATATACGAAGTTGTGCAGAATTCTCGTCCCCTCATCTGTATGAACTACTTCTGGATGAAACTGTAATGCATAGAATCTGTTTCTTCTGTTGGCTATCACAGCTATAGGAGAGTTATCCGTATGCCCAATAACGCTAAAGGAGGTGGGCAGGCGATCGATCCTATCCCCGTGACTCATCCATACCTGGGACTGCGGAGACAGTCCCCAAAGAAGATCACCATCGTCATCCACTGTTAGCTCAGCCTTTCCATACTCTCTTTTTGTCGCCCGAGCAACTTCTCCTCCGAGACAGTGTGCCATCAACTGCATACCATAACATATGCCAAGGATCGGTATCCCCAGATTGAATATAGCCATGTCTGGCAACGGAGCGCCATCTTCATAAACACTTGAGGGTCCTCCTGATAATACAATGCCTTTCGGTGCAAAGGCCTTTATCTTATCAAGAGACGCATTGAAGGGAACGATCTCAGAATAGACCTTGCTCTCCCTAATCCTTCGCGCTATAAGCTGGGTATACTGGGACCCAAAGTCAAGGACTAATATCTTCTCACTGTTTCTCATTTTATTTTTAGTGATCAGTCAAGGCATCCTGAAACGCGGCTGATTCATAATTGCTCACCGAACTAACTAATTATTAAGATGGCTAATAGCGCAATCATTGCTCTATCCGATAATTTGGAGCTTCTTTAGTGATGATGACATCATGGACGTGGCTCTCTCGCAATCCCGCGTTTGTGATCTGTATAAACTGGGCTTTTATTCTCAGTTCCTCAAGATTCCTGCACCCGCAATACCCCATGCCAGAGCAAATACCACCGACAAGTTGATGAATGCTCTGCGATACAGGACCCTTATAGGGTACCCTTCCTTCGACACCTTCAGGCACTAATTTTTCTCTTTCAACGCCTTCTTGGCCGTATCTGTCCTTTGATCCCTGTTGCATCGCGCCAAGAGATCCCATCCCCCTATAAGTCTTATAGCTCCTTCCCTGATAGAGAATCGTTTCACCAGGGGATTCATCAGTCCCGGCAAATAGACTTCCTATCATAACGCAATGCGCACCAGCTGCCAGTGCTTTCGTTATATCACCAGAATATTTTATGCCTCCATCAGCGATGAGAGGTATATCTGATTTTGAAGCGATCTGATAGCAATTCTTGATTGCAGTGAGCTGAGGAACTCCTGCCCCCGCCACGATCCTCGTGGTGCATATTGAACCTGGGCCTATTCCTATTTTGACTGCATCGGCACCAGCCTTTATCAGGTCATCCGTTCCCTCGGGTGTGGCAACATTCCCCGCGATCACATCAACATCAAATCTTCTCTTTAACTCCCGCAGTATGTCGATCACCGCCTTTGAATGGCCGTGAGCCGTATCTATTGCTAGCAAATCCACACCGACCTTGACAAGCAGTTCAGCCCTATAAAGTGCCTCCTCTCCCACTCCTATTGCAGCACCGACCCTTAGCCTGCCCAAACGGTCCTTGCACGCAAGAGGATATCTCTTTCTCTTTTCTATGTCCTTTATCGTAATCAGTCCTTTCAAATTGAAGTCATCATCCACTATAGGAAGTTTCTCTATTTTATACTCGTGCAGTATCTTCTTTGCCTTATCCAGGTTAGTACCTATAGGTGCCGTTATCAATTTTTCTCTCGTCATTATATCTGAGACCTTTTTTTTGAAGTTCGTCTCAAATCTCATATCCCTATTGGTTAAAATACCCACGAGTTTCCCCTTCAGCGTGACAGGTACTCCTGAAATTCTGTAACGTGACATTAGTCCGAGTGCCTCAGAGATCGGAGAGTCCGGAGATATCGTTATCGGATCAACAATCATTCCGCTCTCAGACTTTTTCACCTTGTCTATTTCCAGCGCTTGCCGTTGTGGCGGCATCGCCCTATGGATAATGCCCAGCCCTCCCTCCCGTGCGATGGCTATGGCAAGGCCAGATTCTGTCACCGTATCCATGGCAGCGCTAATGATTGGGATGGTGAGCTTTATATTTCTTGTCAGTTTGGTGGCTACGTCCACGTCTTTCGGGAGGACATCGGACCTTGCAGGTAACAGGAGAACATCATCAAACGTCAAACCCAACGGCAATTTATCATTAAGCATGTGCTTACCCCGTTTTGACTTTAATTGAAATTATACCATTTTCCTTTTGAAAAGGTTAATCGACTTTCATTTTAACCAGTTGGAATCGCCCTCTATAAAGGCTTGCGGCCTCTGACACGGCAAGCTGCTATCCGAGCCTGCTGGACTCATAGTCACTGCGGTGACAGTCTGTTGGATACTGATATCGATTCTTAATATTATCCTTTGCCGAATGGACACACAGGATATCTGCACTCACTGCAGTTTAGGCATAATCCTCCGTGACCAAGCCCTGCAATCTCTTTGCGTCCGATCTTCTCCCCGCCGAGTATCCTGGGTAAGACCAAATCAAGAACCGTTGTCTTATGATACATACCACAGGCGGGAACGCCAAGAATAGGGATAGTGTCAATATATGCTACTAAAAACATTGCCCCGGGAAGAACAGGAGAGCCGTAAGTCAGTTCTGTCGCACCAAGGCTCTTGATCGCAAACCTCGTAACATCATCCGGGTCGACAGACATACCCCCCGTCGTGACGAGCAAATCAGCACCCGCCTCTATCAACTCTTTAAGCCTATCGGCTATCATCTGCTCGTTATCTGGCGCGTAATAAGCCCCAAGAATCTCACCATTAAACTCGTTTACCTTTTTCTTTATTATCGAGGCAAAGGTGTCCTGTATCCTCCCGTAGTAGACTTCATTGCCGGTTATTACAATGCCAACTCTCGGTGCCCTCAGTTTCTGAACCTCTATGATTTTGCCGGAATGCTTGGTTATAATTGCTGCTTCCTCAACCACCCTCCTTTTCACTATAAGCGGAATGGCTCTCGTCGCGGCAACTATTTGTCCTTTCCTGACCATCGTGTTGGTATGAAGGGTTGCACACATCACATCTGCAAGGAGGTTGACTTCAAGAAGGGCATCTGTGTTTACCTTTAAGAGCCCATCTCTTTCGGAAATGATGTTTATCTTGCCCTCATTTGGTTCTCCCTGCACTGCCACCCCATCTCCCATCAGCGCAGCAGACAGGGCATGGGCAGCAGCATCCTCATGCATCTCATCATCCCCAATGTCTATGACAAAGAGGTATTCTTTTCCGAGGCGTTGCAGGTGACTTATATCTTCCTTTCTCACTATGTGTCCTCTTTTGAATGCACTGCCCTTGAATTCGTCCATCCGAATTTCGGTAATGTCATGTCCCAAGACCATTCCAACTGCATCGGTCACAGGAATCTTCTTTACGCTGCCTCCCTTTTTCTGTTCAAGCTGCGGAGTATCACACATACGCAGTCTCCTTATTTAAGGCCTCTAAAAATGCTGTTAAACCGCTCATCTACCATCTCTTTTATGCCCTCCTCCATCTGTTCATACTTCTTCAAAAAAATTTCCGCATCTTCAGTGAGAAAGGCACCGCCTCCGTTTTTACCTCCTGCCCGCCTTTCAACCAGCCTTATTCCAAGCCTTTCCTCCATTGCCTTTAGATAACTCCACGCTCTCCTGTAGGATATATTTATCTGCTTTGCTGCCCTGCTGATCGAACCATATTGTTCTATCGCGTGAAGCAGCGTTCTCCGACCCCTTCCGAACACAGGCTCACCCGCCACCTCTATCCAGAGTTTCGATCTGATCTCCATACCGTTATGACTTTTTTGCACAACGTCTGCCGAAAAAAAATCTGCGTTACTACGGTCTGTAGCTGTCTTATAATAACTTCCACCTGCACAGGGCCTGCATAGTATGCATCCATGCTTAATCACTTCCCTCGCATCCTGAACATACTCACCGCATCGAGCACATTTAATCCTCTTTGATGGTCTTCCTGGCATGTCTTCAGGTTTCAATTCCACCACGACACTCATCGTATCGAACAGTTCATCAACAGGCATTATTTTATAAGCTTCTAACTGTGCCATATATTTATTATTGATCTCCGGAAAGCACTCCTTTCCTTTAATTCTGGCGTCTTCCTTCGCCACTATCCTTACTGCCCTTCCCGTTTTAAGGTTCACAAAAGTCGCTGCCATCTTACCGTAGTCCAGAAATTTCATCGTCCTCCGGCCGAGGGTGCATCCAGTTACCGACTGGATCGCATCTGCGGCGCATCTGTCCATCTCAATGAAAACGATGAGGTTCTTCTCCGTTTCCTTGGGCTCCTCAATACCAATCTCCGACAGTCCGAGAACAGCCATTCTCACGCCGAGTACCTGCCCGGGGCAAAGATGACCGTGCACCGCTGCCGAGTCCAGGAGAAGAGATTCAACATCAAATAGATTTCTTCTGCTAGCGGGCATAGTAAAAATATACAATATTTTGGTGTTAAAAAAAAAGTAAACTTTAATAGGATCGCTCGGTTATACAAGTCTCGATTCTAGAAGCCTATCAATTGACCTAAAGAAATACTTGTGCGCTGCAGAATGGCAGGCGCATGGCGTAAAGGGTATGAGCTTTGCTCACATATCCAGACCGTGACATATGATCGCACTACTGTACTGTAAGCATCCTCATACGCAGCCCGAACCACCCAGAGGCACCTGAGACATCTTGAAGCTTCCCTCATCGCCTCTGTGGCCGTGAACCCATGGTCGACGTCGCGAAAATCTTTTTTCCTCTCCAATAGCAGTTCATGCTTGATCGGCGTCCTCAAGCCCCTCGGATGATCCATGGTTTCATCTTGGTCAAAGACTTGGAGCTAGCTGAAAAACTTTTCGTCTGACAGCTCACTAAGGGTTTCCATCTAGCCGTCTGCCAGTAACCTCTCCATTGCAAGGTCCACACACCTACCATGATCAGACGCCCTGATGAGGCACAGGCTGACTGCGCTTTTTCTCTAAACAATGCTGCCGCTATTGTGATTTGGTATTCAGTCATCCATACATAAAACTCTCCGTCCATATTGACAGAAGCAGACATGAGAAACACGCACCCTGTATAAGGCCTTCTCCTGGTTTAAATCAGCAGGGAGGCAAAAATAGAACGGGGTTAAAATTCTTCTCCGGTATTTGGTGGCGTGAATTAGTTCTGCTATCATTAAGATTTTGAAGGTTGGTGTTTCGGTTTTAATTATCATTATGGCAGTAGTTTTGATAAGCGGTCATTTGAACGGCAAGCGTTTCAACAGCGAACGGCGCGTTTTCATGAAACACTTTCCTGAAGCCTGTCTTATGATGTATACTTGTTAACGATGAGGCTCAGAATCGGACATCTCTCAACATTTTATCACACTGCCATCATCCTGATGGCAGACGAAAGGCTTGAGAAGGAACTCGGTATCAATGTTGAATGGAGGCTCTTCGGCAACGGTCCTTCGATTGTAAATGCATTTGAAAAGGGCGAACTCGATCTCGCCTATGCAGGCCTTCCTCCTGTTTTAATCGGCATCGATAGAGGCGTGAGGATCAAATGCGTTGCAGGCGGTCATATTGAAGGGACAGTTGTCAGCGCTAGGGCCGGCTATAAAGGCTTTCCTGAAACAGAGGACCTCGGTGAAATACTCGCTCAGTTTAGCGGAGGGAAGATAGGAGTGCCTGGAAAGGGATCGATCCATGATGTGATCCTTTCCGACTGTCTCCGAAAATATACTCTGGAAGGAGAGGTCACAGTCGTCAATTTCCAGTGGTCGGACAGGTTGACGGAGGCGGTAATCCATGATGAGGTATCTGCTGCCTTTGGAACGCCGGCCTTGGCCGCAGCGCTCAAATTTTATGCAAATGGAAGGGTGCTCTATCCTCCATCATTGCTCTGGCCTAATAATCCGAGCTATGGGATTATTGCTGAAAACAGGTTTCTGGAGCGTTCTGGGGACATCATCGAGCGATTTCTCGTGCAGCATGAAATGGCCACTTTGCTCCTGAGGGACAGGCAGCAGGAGGCCGCCGAAATTATATCGCGGCTTGTAGGCTTTGTTGAAGAAGCACTGGTTTTGACGGTTCTTAGACTATCTCCCAAGTATTGCGCGAAGGTAACCGCGGGGTATATTTCAGCAACAATGGCATTTGTCAGGGTCATGCGGTCGCTCGGATATGTCCAGCGTGAGATGATGATCAGTGAGATATTTGATACCTCAGTGATCGATAAAATTCATCCGGAGGAAGACCACTATACTGTCAGGGAGAATATTATAAGGTGACGTTTTGTATGCCGGCGATATTCATTGAACCTATATTCGATAACTAAAAGAGTTGACTTGAGCGTCTTGACCCGACTTTCGTTCGCGTTCTAAGCGAAATGGGGCGTTAAACAGCCGTGACTGTCTGAACCCGGAGGGTGCGTTTCACGGCTGTAGCAAGAAGAGCTTGGAACGGCAGAAAGAAAGCTTCTTGAGCTTAAGGCAGTTCTTCCAACTGATGTTTTAAGGTTAAAAGTTTCTGGAAAGAGAGGCGAGAGGATGTCAAAAAAGGAGAGAGATTTGCCTAAGCCGGAGAAGACTCCGTTCAGCAGACGAAGACCTGAAAATAAGGGACAGGATGATCTGCTCATGGCAGACCGAATGGCTATGGCTGCCGCTGAAGGGAAACTGAATGAGTACCTTGAGCAGGAGATCCCGGAAGGTGAGTATGCAAAAAAACTTGCAATGATGATGATGGGCATGACTGGGATGCTTCCGCAAGAAGGTGTATCAGTCAGTGATCAACAAAAGAGTTCTGCTTCAGAAGAGGTTGAAACAGAACAGGACTTTGCAGGAAGCGCTGTCCCGACTGTACCTGAAGATGTTGTGGAAGCTGTTAAGACTGGTGACGCGGAGGCCCTCAAGGATTTGCTTGCGAGGGAAAGGCAGAAACGGTCGTCCTGTTCAGTCGAAACAGATGTTAAGGTACAAAGCGATGAGACGCAATCCTCCCCATCCATGATTGACAAGGAGATGCTTGATTCAATGATCAACGTGGCCTTTGACAACAATGTGAGTATCGATTGGCTGATGTCAAGGGCCTTGAAATTATATCTCAAAGAGTATCAAAAGACAGGCCGGCTATAAGAAAGGGCAATGGCTCACCGCAGGGTGGTGGAGGTCATCGAGAAGCAGCGCTTCACGACCAGATGTTTTTTTGAATCGAGCTCGGCAAACTCCTTGTTATTTTTTAACTGTTACAAAACCTCAAGAAATTTCTGCACCTGCTGCTTTATCTCCAGGTGATGGAGGGGAATATCGGAAACATCCCTATTGCCCGGCAAAGCGGCGACATAAAGAAACTTCAGACCTTTCCTGTGGATCTTAAGAGAAGCCGCCACTTCTTTTTCGCTCGCCGCCCTAACGATATTTCTTATGCCTAAGCCATGCGCCGTGACAGAGAGGTCGACGCAGGATACAGTGAGCGTTGGCTGACTGCCGGTTGAGCCATAGGCGCCATTGTCTATGGCGATGATTGTCAAATTCCGAGGAGAATAATGGGCTGCAGTTGCAAGCGCCCCGAGGTTCATCAGCAGGCTTCCGTCTCCGTCGATTACAACAACCTCCTTGTCTGTTGACAAACTGATTCCCAGACCTATGGGAGTTACCATACCCATGCTGCCGAGCATATAAAAATTAGATGGCCGGTGTTTTATAAAATAAAGTTCCTTGGATGGGAATCCGAGATTACAGACAACCACTTTCCTTTCGAGATAAGGAACCACTGCCTGCAATATCTCATATCGTGAAAATTTAGGAGAAATGGGTTCAAGTAGGTAAGCGGGGGTTCCCCGTCTTTTTCGGAATGCGCTTTGCACTCCGCTCTTTGCCCTCTGCTCCGATGCTTCTGAATCCTCCCATATCGCTGGGCTCATGAGAAAGACATGTATCCTGTTTTTTGAATATACAGTTCTGAGTTTTCTCTCGACGATCCTAAAGTCATCGCTGCTTCTGATTGCAGAGTATGCTATCCCGGCCCCTTCCAGGATCAGTGGCAGCCGTTTCCCCATAGGCATCTGTGCCTCGATTTTTTCTTTGTATAGTCCCCTCTGGCTAACAAAGATCGCAAGGGGAAGTTTATAGAACCCCGTAAGAGAGAGCAGAGCGTTTATCATATTTCCGATGCCTGAACTCTGCACGAACATTGCCGCCCTTTTGCCTGAAATAGCGGCGCCGGCGCTGATGCCGACCCCTTCCTCCTCCCTTGTTAGCTGCACATGGAAAAATTCCCTGTCAACCATTTCCAGCAGATTCTTGATCTTCTCACAAGGTAAAGAAGAGGTGAAATCGACACCTGTTTTTTTGAGTATTCCTATCAGTTCTTTTTCAGGGTTTCGCATAAAAACTCTTCTATTTCAGTCTCCGTTATCTTTTTCGATATGAATCGGGGCTCGACATTATATACCTTTTTCTCTCTGCCGAGTCGCTTTTCTCCGCCTCCCGTGATGTTTAACAAAATGGAATCGACGCTCCTGACAGCCCTTATATTGACTGCCTCCCTGAGTGCAGCTACTGCAACACCCGCTGCAGGGGCAATATCAATGCCTTCAGTTTTTTCGAAGAGATCCATTCCTGCAAATACATCTTCGTTCTCTATTCCATACATCATACCATCTGTTGCCTTAAGTGCATCATAAAGACCGCCTTTAACAGCATAAGCAGGATAACGCGTTGAGAGGACTCTTGTCGTGATCTGTCCGATCAGCTCCGGTCTGAGGTCTTCAGGATCAAGATCGCCGCTTTTTTTCCACCAGGCCTTCACCATAGGACCAAAGGGGAAATTCTGCCCCAAATGCAGTCTTGGATGTTTCAAGCCGAATCTCCCGTCACGAATAAACCGCTCCGACATCTCCCATACCCCGATAGCGCCTGCTCCGCTTCCGACTGCCTGGAAATAGTGATCCGGGAGCCTTTCCATTATAGAGACCGCCTTAAGCAAAACCGAGCCCAGGCCATCCCTTTTCGCCATGTTCTTTGCCCCTCCTTCAAAGGGAAACCCGCAGACGTGTGAGATCTTCTTTGCAACGTCTATCGAATCTGAAAAATCACCGTCGCCGACAGCCAGGGTAGGGACCATGGAAGAGCTCTCAAGATACCACATCTCGGTCAGGCACATCATAGGCACAATGATTATTACGGGAAAGTCGGCTACCACAGACAGATGGGCAAAAGCCCGGGCAGTATTTCCTGCAGAAGCTACGATCAGTCCTTTAACGTTGTCTTCCATCGCATTTTGCATAACAACCGCGGCCTCAAATTCCTTGAATGTGCATGTTTCAAGCATTGCGCTCATCTCAGGCCAGTAACCGTTAAAGGCTATGTAAAGGTTTTCAAGGCCAAAATATGATGAAAGTCCTTTTGAACGATACACGACAGGGCCCGCCTGAGCAAAGCGGTGACCATGAACCGGCAACCAGTTGAAAGCCCATACGCCGTGGACATTGTCGTCGATAAACTTCCTCTCTTTATACTCTGTGATAAGGAGAGCATCTTTACAATGCTCAAAGAAGGCGCGATAGACATCCTTCAACTCCGTGCCGCAATTTCTGCATTTAATGGTAAAATGGCTCATGCAAACCTCTTTAGATCATATGTGATAGAAGCTCCATGATATCTACTATAGGAATCTTCCTATCGTGGCCTTCCATCGCCTCGTTCACCTTTGCGTAACAGGCAGGACAGCCCAAAACAAGCTTATCTGCTTTTTTCGAGACAGCCTCATCGATGGTAAGTCTTCCCATTGCGATCGCGTTTTCATGAAAAACCTTTCGCGCAGCTCCACCAGAACCGCAACAGCGCGAGTTCAACCCGTGTCTTTCAAACTCGATAAGTGTGACTCCTGGAATACTTCTCAGTATCTCCCGTGGTTCTTCTATGATACCTACGCCGCGGCTCAGATAGCAGGGGTCGTGATAGATTAATCTCTCCGTCAGTCCCTTCTTTACGAGCAATCTTCTGTTTTTAATCGCCTCTGCGACAAACTGAGTGATATGCCGTATCCTGAATGGGAGATCTTTCCCGTAAAAAAGCGGCCAGTCCCTTGCCATGATATTCACACAGCAGGGGCAAGAACATATCAGGGTTTTTACTCCACGTGCCTTATAGGCATCAACCAGACCTTTTATCAACTCTTCAAGCATATCGTGCTGGCCAGTGATGAATAAAGGAAATCCGCAGCACACCTCTTCTTCAGGAGGCAGCATGGTAAACGGCTCCCCGGCAGCGTCAATCACCAGCACGTCGCCTCTCACCATTGGGGTTGCCTCATAAGCCCCCGTGCATCCCGCATAATAGGCGAGTTCCGCTTTCTCTACCACTTTTACCGTATCCGGAAACCAGTTGCTGAAACGTTCTTCAGGAGTCTTATTATATGGGTTCCCAGTCTTTTTAACTGCATCCGGTATGTCAGCCTGCGAACCTAAAGGCCCCAGCCCCCTTCTTACCATCTCCTTTCTCAGTTGAGGCCAAAGCCTCTGGGTGAATATGCCGACTGTGCAATTCTGGCCGCAAGCGCCACAGGTCGTACATTCATAGACCGCTTTGGTGAAATCCTCGAGAAGCTTTTTGTCGATCTGTGAAGGGCTGAGAAATCTTGCTTTCAGTCCGTCCGTAGCCCGGATAAATTCCCTGAAAACACGAATCTTTTCAGGGGGGGATATAGTAGGATTTCCGGTCACATCCTGCACAGGGCAAGACTTAAGGCATTCGCCGCATTGCGTACAGGCGTCAAGTTCTATGAGTTGCTCCTGGGAAAGAAATCTGATGAATGAGTCCCTATTTTTCATGGATCAGCAGTCTGAGGGCCTCATCACGTTTTCGCGCCTCAATTAAAGTGAATGGTGCGGAAAATATGTGGGTAGGGATAAAAATCAGAAGGAGCATGGAGGTTACGAAGTGTATGCTGAACGTTATGCTCTCAGGAGACGAGACCGGATGAAATGTCAGAGCTCCGAGCATAAAATATTTTGCAGACGTGACGTCGATCTTCAATACTGTCTTCATCAGGATGCCTGACAGGCTTATGATAAAAACAAGTGAAAGTATAAAATAGTTGTATCTTGAGACATATTGCGTTCGGTTCGCGATTCGCTTGTAGAAAGCGATAAATAGAAGTGAAGCAGCAAGGACATAACCTGAGCATATCCCAAAGGTTTGGTAGGAGGCCAGCCAGGCGGGTACGGGCTGCATGACATATCTCAGATGCCGGACCATTGTAAAGACAAAGGCAGCATGGAAAAGCCATTCACCCCACCACAGGCATGGATCGCTCCAGAAGAGTCTTGCAAGGAGGAGGATGTCTCTAACTGTCTTTACACTTGTTAAAATTCGTTCTCTTACGGAACGCTTTCGGCTGCTTTTCGGCATGAACTGCTCCCGGGCAAGGAGACGTATGCGCCAGGCAATCCTGACAAGGAAAATTGCGTATGAAATATAAAGCACTACAGAGAGAAAAATCCCCAACTGATTAGCCTCCTTTCTTGATTAGATTCGTTTAGCAATTCTCCTCTTCCAATCAAGTTCCATAAGGGGTAAGACAGAGGGTCTCTAAGCATCGATCGTTGTTTTTGCCGATGTCATTGTATTTTCAGAGCGTAACGCGATCGTGACAAGTCCGCCTCTACGGGCACAGCGTTCAAGAATACGGCTCTTCGCCTGGCCAAATCAAGGTTACCGACTACACTACCCTCAGGAAGCTCGTTAATTCCCATACAACAACAATTGCCCTTCTTTATAGTATCACCGTTTGTCAATCCTGTCACTACTGCAGCCAAGCAGACAATTTCCGCCTGACTGATAAAGTAGGCGATGTCACGATTTTCACGGCGGCAAATCCACAACTCAATGTCTGAGAAGTGAACCTCGCTTCATAGAAACGTTCAGACACTCTGTCCTTGAATATCTGGAAGGTTGATTCGTCCGCGGCATGCCTGCCTATCGCAAGCAAACCGAGTCCGTCAATGTCCTTATCCGTCGTGATGGCATTGACAACCTTTCTGGCATTAATTCTTTGCGGCACTGGAAGGAGTACTAACAGGCCGTTCACCCTCTCATCGTCATTGACTGAGTCAAAAAGGTTGAGCACGTCGTTTAGCGATGGAGATTCAGGACGGAGGTATCCGTATATGTTTATCCCGACGCTCTTCGCTGCCATAACTGCCGCATGAGAATTCTGACGGAAAACCGTATTGTTACCAGCACGCAAAAGGGAGCACCCAACATCGATGGGGAATTCGCCCACAGCTTCTTTGTCTTCTGGGATGTTCCCCCTGATTTCGTCAGTGAAGGCGCTGGCATCTAAAATGATTGTCGCATGACCATTTCTATTCAGTCTCTTCAAAATGTATAATGCTGTCTTTCGGCACGTTCAGCCCTGCCTCAACCTCAAGCGCTTTCAGGATGCCACATGGTACAGGGCATGAAACATGTCTCAGACATCCAGCCCCCTTTTTATATACTGGGTTTTCAAGGAGCCTTTTAAATGCGTCCATGATGCCAAGTTCGGGTATCTCCATCCCAAGTTTCTGAACCATCACGCATTCGGAAATTACGGTCACTGTGAAGGTTTTTTTCCCCTTTTTTTTCACCTCCACAATTACCGACATTCCACAGGCTCCCGGTTGTATATTTACTTTTGTCATCGCAATCCTCAGCCCTTATTGTATCTTCATGTTGCATGCAGCAGCTTGAAAGTCGGCAGTCCTGTTCGCCCCCAAGCCCTCACTATCCCCTTATGCTCTGTGCGATAGGGGCCTTTTGTTCTTCAAGCATTGCCTTGAGGTTTGTGAATTTTTCCTTCATGTGAGGTATATGCATGGCCTGCATGAACTCTTTTTCGAATGTTGGTTCTGTAGCGATCTCCACAAATTCGACCCACCTAGCACGCTCCTCTGCCTCTTTCCTCTTGTTCCTGTTAAGCAAGGCCATTCTGGAACCGTCACCTGCCGCATTACCGACAACAATTACCTTGTCGATCGGCACATCCGGAAACATACCGAGCGTGAGCGATGCCTCCCGGTCGATATGGCTGCCAAATGCCCCGGCCAGTTCGACGCGGTCAAGCTTCTTAACCCCCATCTTCTGCATCATCAGTTTTGCACCTGCATACAGCGCACCCTTTGCAAGCTGAAGCGCTCTGACGTCTCCTTGCGTGACAGTAATATCTTGTCCTATGGATGTCTCTTCCGCCCATGCAAGAACGTACTCCGGTCTACCTTCAGAACTCATTCTGACCCTGCTGCTACTGTTGTCAGGAACAAACTTGCCTGTCTTGTCTATTATGCCCGCCTTGAACATTTCGGCTACTACATCGATGATCGCTGAGCCGCATATCCCCTTTGCATTGATGTTGCCTTCTATATGGGTGTGCCAGTCGGCCTTGCCAATGACTTTGAATTGGGGGTCTTTCGTGACAGGATCTATTTTGACCTTCTCTATCGCGCCTGGAGCCGCCCTCATGCCGAATTTGATCTGCGCGCCTTCAAATGCCGGGCCTGTTGCGCATGAGGTTGAGCATACCCTATCCTTGTTGCCCAGAAGCAGCTCACCATTCGTGCCGATATCGATAATGAGCACCATATCGTCCTGTAGATACTGCTCCTGCGCGATCAGCACGCCTACATTGTCAGCTCCTACGAACCCCGCCTCGATAGGTAGCACATGGATAAAGGCGCCAGGGTTGATCTTCAAACCAAGATCACGGGCCTTGATGTCAAGGGAGCACTGCACCGCAGGAATAAACGGTGAACGTCCTATGTAGACCGGGTTTAAGCCAAGAAAAATATGGTGCATTGCTGTATTAAAAACAATGGTAAGGTCATCAATGGCAATACCGGGATTAGGACCGTTTTTCTTCACTTCTGAAACAACCTTTTCAATGATCTCATTGAGCCCTGCGATGATTGCGTCCTGCATGGTCTTCAGTCCTTCAGGGTTTGTCATAGCGTAGGTTATCCTTGACATGACATCCTCGCCATACGGCACCTGAGGGTTCATCATCGATTCAGTGTTGATTACTGTCCCTGTGCTGAGGTCGCAGAGATAGCCGACACAGGTTGTTGTTCCGATATCGACAGCAAGGCCGTAGCAGGCGTCGACATGGCCCGGTTCAACTTTTATGATCTCGCTGTCCTGCCAGACAGTCACTGTGATAGTCCAATCTCCCTCGCGCAGGCAGTCCTGGAGACCGAGAAGCGCCTGAAAGTCCAATTTCAGGCCTTTGATGCCATAGATTTCCTCCATCGCTTTAACGACCCTTTCATAGTCTCCTGTTGTCATGTCGTGAAGTTTCGGAGGGGTAAGTGTAATCGCGTATTTCTTGACCGCAGGGTCAAGCGCGATCACAAGGTCTTTTGCCGCCTTTCGTACTACCTGCTTTCCTGCTCTAGACCTCTCAGGAACAAAGACCTTAAGGTCTCCATGTATCTCACACGAACAGGCGAGCCTTACGCCTGGACCGTCCTCCGGCTTCAGATGCTTCAACTCATCCGGAGTCGGCTTTGAAGGGGTAATATGTGCCATGCCAGATTCCAGATTGTCCTTCTCAAAATAACCCTCTTCGATCCTCACCTTGCACTTACCGCAGACCTTCTTGTCTCCGCATAGGGCTTCCAGGTCAACGCCCAGAAGTTGCGCTGCCTTGAGGATTGTTGTACCTTCTTCTATTTCACCACGCCTGCCTGCAGGCTGAAAGATCACCTTAAATTTACGACTCATGTCTATCTCCTCCCCGGAAAACTATAATTATTCTGTAACTGCACAGGCTTGTCCTAAGCCAAAAAAAAAGATTAAGACGCAAAAATGCAACTTAAAGTAGCAAGACATATTGTAAGCATCCATGAGTCGCGACTCAGACGTGAATGGATGACCTAGCGTTTCAAAGCGATCGCACAAAGAGCAATACCTATCTTCACCATTGGTGCGAACTCTTCAACCCTGTGATTCAGGACTTCTTTTATTCTGTTTCTCCATTTTTTCTGGAATATGGACAGACCGTCACGCAGAAGCCGCAGTTTGGCTTACCTTCCAGCATTTGTCGTTTCTGCTTAAGAGCTAAGCACTTATCATAGGAAACGATCTTTTTGCGGGGTTCGCTCATAGACCAGTGATGTCCTCTAATCGCCCCTGACGGACAATGAGTTACACACAGCTCGCAGTTGCCGCACTCAGACTCCATCACCGGCTCGTCAGGATCAAGCGGGGCATTGGTTAACACCGTTGCCCATGAGAGTTTTGAGCCATACTGCCGGTTAATCACAAGCCCGTTTTTCCCGACCCATCCGAGGCCAGAACAGGTGGCTGCTGTCTTGTGACAGAAAAGTTTGTAGAGCCTCGTTATGAGCTTATCTTTCCGCCTGTCCGAATCAGGAGGGATTGCCAGACTCAGGTAACCCCTGGATCTCAACCACACCGCAGTCAGCCCCTGAAGTTTTGAGAGCTGAACAATGGTCTGACGGTTCAGACTCCTGTTGATGGCTATTGCCACACCCCTGTTGAGATGAACTATTTCACTTGAAAGGGCTTCGGTGACGTCACCTACTCCGACAAGTGTGGCACCTTCCATCTTCAGATACCGCTTGAGCGTTTCGGAATTCACGGTCTATTGTTTCGCCATCTGCTCATCTCTGAGCTTTTTTAGGAAAGCGACCATCTTGATCGCCTCTTTCAGCGCATTGCTGGCGTCTTCGGCATATCCGTCTGCACCCCATTTGTCGGCCAGATCTTTAGAGGTGGGGGCACCTCCGATCATCACCATACAATTGGGGTTTTTCTTCTTGATCTTTTCGATCACCTTCGGCATACCGACCATCGATGTCGTCATCATCGCGGAGAGGCAAACAAGATCAGAGTCTGTCTTGAGCTGTTCTTCAACAAAATTGTCAAGAGGAACGTCCCTGCCAAGATCATAGACATTGAAACCGGCCACATCAAACATCATCTTGACGAGGTTTTTACCGATATCATGCACATCCCCTTCAACAGTCCCGATGACAACGGAACCTTTCACGCCGAGGTCCATCTGTTTGCAATGCGGTTTCAGGATACCAAGTCCTGCATAGAGCGCGTCAGCGCACATGAGGATCTCGGGCACGAAATATTCTTGCGCCTCAAAAAGCCTGCCCACTTCTTCCATGCCTGAGACCAAGCCTTCAAAGATCGCTTCGTTGGCATCGATGCCCGCCTCAAGCGCCTCGTTGGCGCCTTCTTTGCAGGCGTCCTCGTCATACTGGATAACGCCGTTTCTCAGTTTCTCAAGGATTTCCTTCTTCTTAGCTTCGTCTGCCATCACCGCTTACCTCCAGAATGATTTATTGCATCCATCATCGCTTTCATATTTTGTGGCGGTACCGTAGGCCAGATATCGCATCCTGGCCAGACCGCACTTACGCCGTCATGAATGCATTTTCTGACAGTCGACCTTACAAGCTCCTCGCTTCCTGAGACTAGAACATTGTAAGCGTCCACATTGCCGAAAATAAGTGCGTTGCTGCCCAGCTTCTTCCTAGACTCGGCGACATCGTTTTTTTGTTCAACGCTTATGGCTGTGGGTCCTGCATCCACCATGGACGTGACTATGTCGTTGGTCTTACCGCAAATATGGAGCACCGAGAAAACCGATATCGTCTTGATTACCTTCTGGAGCGGCGGCAAAATCAGGCTTTTAAATACCCTCGGGCTCAGGACATCGCTGGTTGCTCCCATTTCCCTGACGGTGATATAGTCCACGCCCGCCTTCTCATATTCTCTGGCGACAAGTATAACGGCATCGGCGCAAATGTCCAAAAGCTTTGCTACCTTGTCAGCCTTCTTGAATGAGAGTTTCAGCAGATCATTTAACTCCATGATCTGGCCTGCGAGAGTGAAAGGCCCCAAAACATATGAACCTACAGCAACATCATTACCGATGTCAGACTTAAGCAGACTTATGGCTTCCCTCATAAGAGGGACTCGTCCTCTTTCGGAAAAGCCCTCAGGAATCTTTACGCCGTCCATTTCAGCTTCATTATGGATAAGCTTTTCCTTGATCGTCGGATAGAGTATGCCTTCTGCGTTTGGATAAACATTAATCTTACAGCCCAGAGCCTCCGCTTCGACACAGAGGTCCACAGGCACTACGCCGCATTCATAACCGAAAAGTTTGTAAGTAGTCGCCGCCGTTGCAGCCATTTGTTTTGCGTCCAGATGTATACCCGCGAATTTGTATCCGAGTTCATTAATGCCGGTCTCGGTTATATTGCCCATTCCACTGAAGCAGGGGACCCGGTCTACCGGTTCTCCTTTGAAGAGCTTAAGCACTCTTTCTCTTGAATTCATAAATTGCATTCTCCTTCCAGAATTCTGTCGCTAAGGCGAGTTCTGTTCATTTTTTCTGTGTCTTTTGACAACCCAGAATTCTTTTACTAAAGCCTAGGTTATTTCTTCTTCCTTCCTCCGCCTGCCTGAATCTTCTCGATTAATTCGGCAAAATATATCCTCAAAGGAAGGTTTTCATTTTCGTATATCACACCTGTTTCGTCAAAGACTAGTGTCGACAACAGCATATGAGCGCTTGCAACCGCCGGAAAGACTCTCGGGGCCGTAACCGCAGGACCGCAGAAATTAAAGTCGCTCCACAAGACTGAAGACATCCCTTGGACTACCGCATCCATGGCCTTGAACCCGTCAAGCCCCCACTTCTGCTTAATCTCGCCCCACATATGCGTCCCGTTTGAATATGCTCCGCCGCAGGGCAGACCGTGTTTTTCCTTTATCAGTCTGTTCGCAATGAGCGAAAAGGAGGTGGAAGGCAGATTCATAACGGAGGTATCGACTATAGTGGTTTCAAAGTCGCCAGCACCCTGCGCCAGAAGGGCTTCCAGGGACTTCACTCTGCCCGCGGGGCTCTGGTCCTGGTCGTCAAAGGCTTGTATGACAACATGCTTAATCCCCAGGTCCTTCAGCTTTTGCACCTGGCCTTTTATATCCTTGTCCCATGGTGTTATGCTGTTGTATAGGAACTTGTCCTGGACCCCCAGCTTCGCTACATATTCCGTGGCCTTTGCCCTCTGCTCGGCGACCCACATGTCTATACCAAAGGGCATGTCAGTTGTTTCGAGGTAAAAATCTATGTAAAGCTGGGCCTCTTCAGGAGAATTGGCAACCATTGCTACCATCCCCGGGATGCCGGTCAGTCTTGCCAGTTCTTCCTGTTTTTTTATAATTTCGACCGCCCTCTGACGGTCAAAATTGCCTTTTCTGTCCTGAACAATTTTGTCCTTGTTGTGGAACATAGAAGAAATCATCAGTGGCGGATTTTCTCCCGGCTGCCCTCCTATCTTTATCTTGTTGAGGCTAAAAACCTTCTGTTCTTTTTCAAATTTGAACATTCCTTCTCCTTTTATTGCTAGATTTGATAGAATATAAACGTAGTTTGCTCTGGGCAGCAGACCTTTTCATGAAGGTCGCTGC
>JBKQMP010000095.1:0-22208 GCA_052146665.1 Dissulfurispiraceae bacterium | reverse complement strand
ACGTAGTTTGTCATTTACTTGCCTACTAATATCTCATAGCTATTTTACAAGAAAAAGCATTTGGACTCCTTTTCTGGCGACTGATTTAATGCTCATTGTCAGGGCCGAACTGCATGCCTGAATGACTGCGATCGGATATAGTAATTTGGCGGGAGGATAATACTTGACAAAATTAGTAGGGTATTTATAGCATATGAAATGTTGAGGCTTTCTACAAAGGGACAATATGGTGTAAGGGCAATGTTCGAGATAGCCATGGGGGGGGTGGATAAACCGGTAACTATCAAGCAAATTTCTGAAAGGCAGGACGTCTCAGTGTCCTATCTCGAACAGATTCTCAACAAACTTAGAAAGGCCGGATTGATCAAGAGCATCAAGGGGCCCGGTGGCGGGTATATACTCAATAAAAGTCCGGAAGAGATAAAAATAGCGGATGTATTGAATGAACTGGAGGGGCCTATCGCCATCACCTCGTGTCTTGACCCTGGTGAAGGATGTGTCAGGATAGACGGGTGTGTTACTTATTTGCTCTGGAAGTCCCTGGGTGAGCAGATTGAAGGTTTTCTCAGTACGATCAGTCTGCAAAACCTGATTGCAGGCGATTTTTATAAGAATTCACATTATGGCTAGACGTTATTGTTATCAGAATGAAATTCGTTGAAGGCGTAAAAGCGGATGTCACCGCCGATATCGTTTACATGATGTGTCCGATGCATCTTCTCAAGCTGGATGAGATGATAAGGCAACTCGATAAGGGGCAGGTTCTCCAGATCCTTACCGATTATGACGGTGCACTTGAAGACATCCCGGCATGGTGCGACAAAACGGGCAATGAATTCATTGGCCTCGAGGATGATGAAGACTATTATAAGCTTTACATAAGAAAAATCGTTTAGTAAGACCTGAACTCGAGGGATATAAGGAGGAGAGAGGATGAGTAAAATTTATTTTGATCATGTGGCAACTAACCCATTGCGTCCGGATGTGTTTGATGCGATGGTGCCATACTTCAAGGAAGAGTTTGGGAACCCACTAAATGTGTATGACCTTGGATTGAGGGCGAGAGATGCCATAGAGGTGGCGCGAACTGAGGTTGCTTCCTTGATCAACGCAAAGCCTTCAGCAATTGTGTTCACCTCAAGCGGTGCTGAATCGAACAATTTTGCCCTGAGGGGCATAGCCCTCGCAAGACAGAGTCAGGGCAAGCACCTGATCGTATCCAAGGTTGAACACCACTCGATACTTAACTCAGCGCGCTTCCTCGAGAAAAGTGGATTCGTGGTCACGTGGATGCCCGTTGATAAGTACGGACTGGTTGACCCTGAAGTGGTGAGGAAGTCGATCACCGACGAGACGACACTCATTTCCGTGACACACGCGAGCAGCGAAATCGGTACCATTGAGCCACTGAAAGAAATTGCGAAGATTGCGAAGGAACGAAATATTATTTTTCATGCAGATGGAGTGGCCACTGTAGGCAACATCCCTGTGGATGTAAAAGAGCTTGGCGTTGATCTCTTAAGCATGTCTGCTCACCAGTTCTATGGACCCAAGGGTGCGGGCGCCCTTTATATAAAAGAGGGGACGCGGATAGTCCCTCTTATTTATGGTGGCATTCAGGAAGGCGGCCGAAGGGCTGGCACGGAAAATGTGCCCGCCATCGTGGGCATGGGAAAAGCTGCAGAGCTGGCTAAAAAAGAGTTGAACGAGAGGATGCAACACTGCGAGCGTCTCAGGGATAAGATAATAGAAGGCATGCTGAAGATTCCAAAGGTTTATCTTACGGGGCATCCAAACAATAGGCTTCCCCATCACGCGAGCTTCGTGGTGGAGTTTATCGAAGGGGAGGCGATGCTCTTAATGTTGTCAATGAAAGGAATTTATGCGGCGAGCGGTTCTGCCTGTTCCTCCAAGGCGCTTAAGGCGTCTCCAATATTGGTCTCAATCGGAATTCCCTCGAGCCTTGCGCAGGGTTCTATTGTATTTAGTGTTGGGATGGAAAATACGGATGATGATGTATCTTATTTTCTTAAAGAATTTCGACCTATCATCGAGAGATTGCGAGAGATGTCGCCCTTTGGAAAAGGGTGGGGAGAGAGTGATACGGACGAAAAATGTTATGTGGGAGGTGCTTAGATGTATTCTGAGAAGGTGATGGATCATTTTATGAATCCCAGGAATGTGGGAGAAATGCCTGATGCGGATGGCACCGGCATGGAGGGCAATCCCACCTGTGGAGATGCCATGCAGATTTTTATAAAAGTTGAGAATGAGAGGATTGTCGATGCCAAATTCAGGACCTTCGGGTGTGGTGCCGCCATCGCGGTGAGCAGCATGATCACAGAAATGGTCAAGGGTAAGACGCTTGAGGAGGCGCTGCGCCTATCAAAAGAGGCAGTGGCTGATGCTCTTGGAGGTCTTCCTCCTCAGAAGATGCATTGCTCTAATTTGGGTGCCGATGCGCTTAGAAAGGCCATAGAGGATTATAGGAGTAAGCAAAAATAGGACGGACAGAAGCGTGCAAGGGAATGTGGCAGCCTGTCTGGATTCAATTCCAGCTCATCATTGCAATGCAACTGTCACCTGTCTTGACAAATATGGCCTATACTTCTAAAATGTCCCAATTATCAGTGAATAGGGTCAGTTGTAAGGTCCTGTTCTGATAGATTGTTGGTATATGGAGAGGCTCCAGTGACACATAAACTTTTATTGGCAGATGACAGTCTTACCATTCAGAAGGTCATTGAGATCATCCTAACCCCGGAAAATTTTGAAATACACGCATTTAATGATGGTCAGCAGGCATTGAATGCGATGGACTCTTTTATGCCTGACATTGTGTTGGCTGATATCGAAATGCCTCACCTAAACGGCTATCAGTTGTGTGAAATGATTAAAAAAAATGGGACGACTTCCCATATACCGGTGATACTACTGGCCGGGGCCTTTGAGCCTTTTGATGAAGCTCATGCGAGGGAAATCGGTGCTGACGGTTTTATTATCAAGCCTTTTGAGTCTCGGGAATTGATCGATAAAGTGAAAGGAGCGTTGCAAGAGTATGCGTCCTCACAAGAACTGGCGCCAGCGCGAAGTGCCGCAAAGGAAACCCCTATGACCGTGGAAACCCTTATAGAGACCCTCTCGAGGGAAGGATCCAAAGAGCCAAGTATCGTTGCGGAATCGGATTGGATGGATGAGACGCCGGTCCATACCGAGGTGATGGATCAAGAACCTGCAGGAGTCGCCGAAGAGCTGTGGTCTCATGTTAGTCCGATCCATGAATCAGTGGGGGCCAAGGAAGATGAAACGCCAACACTAGAAAAAGTTGATGAGCCTCTGCTATATGAGAAGATGGTGGAGTCTTTACATCTTCCCGATAGGGAGGAAATCACGCAGAAGATAATGTCCATCCTGGACGAAAGAATCTCTCATCTGATAAAAAGCGATGTCCTGCCTGATCTTTCCTCGACGGTGAAAGAGTCTATGAACAGGTACGTTTCTGATGTTGTGCCTGTTGTCGTTGAGAAGCTGTCAAGGGACCTGCTTTCAGAAATGTTAGGTCCTCTACGAAACGAAATTGACATGCTGATGAGGAGGGTAGTTCCGGAGGTCGCTGAATCCATGATAAAGAGAGAGATAGACAAAATTGTCTCCGGAGAATGAGAGGAGGCTGAAAAAGGAGTGAATGAGCGCTTCCTCATCTTCCTCCGCAATTTTTCATAACTTAATCTCTTCATTAGATTGTCTTCATGTTTTCATACTTCATAAAATGGTAGAACAGGATAATTTTTCATGACTGATTTGCAGAAGAATTACAATCCCGCGGAAATTGATGATTCATGGTATGCCCTGTGGGAGACAAGGGGCTACTTTAAGCCTGACGAGGGAGCTCTGCTCCCGCCATACTGCATCGTCATACCGCCGCCGAACGTGACCGGATCGCTGCACATGGGGCATGCGCTGAATGTGACCATCCAGGACATACTGGTGAGATGGAAAAGAATGTTGGGTCACAAGGTATTATGGATCCCGGGGACTGATCACGCGGGCATTGCAACGCAGAATGTGGTCGAAAGGGAACTCGCAAAAGAAGGACTGGATAGGTATCGACTGGGCAGAGATGCATTCATGGAGAGAGTCTGGAAGTGGAAATCTGAATACGGGGGAAGGATATTACATCAGCTCAAGAAGCTCGGTGCGTCATGCGACTGGTCAAAAGAGAGGTTTACTCTGGACGAGGGACTCTCGAAGGCTGTAAGAGAGGTTTTTGTAAGGCTCTTTGATGAGGGGTTGATATACAGAGACAGCCGTCTCATTAACTGGTGTCCCCGCTGTCATACTGCTCTGTCTGACCTTGAGGTGGAATACGAAGAGAGGGAAGGCAAATTGTTTTATATCAGATATCCCGTAACAGGAGATGACAAGTATGTCACTGTTGCGACAACGAGGCCTGAGACCATGCTCGGGGACACGGCCGTTGCGGTACATCCGAATGATACAAGATACGAGACCCTTATTGATAAAACCGTCGACCTCCCTTTAACCGGACGACGGATACCCATTATTGTCGATGCTTCCGTAGACCCTGAATTCGGTTCCGGTGCGGTCAAGGTTACCCCGGCACATGATTTTAATGATGAGGTCATTGGCAGGCGTCATGAGCTGCCGTTCATTAATGTGATGACGGAGGATGGATTGATGAGCATTGAGGCAGGCCATCGGTATTTCGGCCTCGACCGGTATGATTGTCGCAAGCAAGTGGTTGAGGACCTCAAGGCGCTTGACCTGTTTGAGGGAGAAAAGAAGCATACCCATGCAGTTGGGCATTGTTACCGGTGCAAGACCACAATAGAACCATTCTTGACAATTCAATGGTATGTGAAGATTCAACCGCTGGCGATTGAGGCGGTAAAGGTGGTGGAGGATGGTCAGATATGCATCATACCTGAAGCATGGGAGAACAACTATTTCGCATGGATGAGGAACATCAATGATTGGTGCATATCACGGCAGATATGGTGGGGGCACCAGATACCTGTTTGGTATTGTCCCGATTGCCAGGGCCCCGGCGGGGTGCCACAGGGCGAGATGATCGAGCATGTCCTTTTTGAGCCTGTCGAGTTAGGAGATGCGAAGCATCGGACAGTTGTGTCCGGAGGGACATATGCTGAATTGAGGCGTCTCGGGATGAGTCATGGAGAGATAATTCGTCGTTCGAAGATGATCAGAGTGTCCAAGGATGTCACGCCGCTCTGCCAAAGAGAAGAACTGAAGCAGTGCCCTGCGTGCGGAGGCACGGCTTTAATCCGTGACCCGGATGTCTTAGATACATGGTTTTCGTCCGCACTCTGGCCATTCTCCACACTTGGATGGCCTGACAACACTGCCGATTTAAAAACATTCTATCCGACCACAGTGTTAGTCACCGGCTTTGATATTCTCTTTTTCTGGGTTGCCAGGATGATCATGATGGGCTTGAAAGTCATGGGTAATGTACCGTTTAGAGATGTATACATCCATGCCCTCGTTCGGGACCTGAAAGGGAAAAAGATGAGTAAGTCAAAGGGAAATGTTGTGGACCCTCTTGTCATCATTGAGAAATACGGGGCGGATGCGTTCAGATTCACACTCGCCGCCTTCGCCGCGCAAGGAAGGGACGTGCGATTCTCTGAAGACAGAGTCGAGGGATATAGAAATTTTTTAAATAAACTCTGGAATGCGACAAAGTTCATGATGATTTACAAGGAATTTTGGACTAAAAAAAGCATACCATTGTCTGACCGTGAACTTGACCTAGCGGGTCAATGGATCGTGAGCAGACTTGCGTCAACTGTTGAGGATGTCAATAAGCATCTTACCGAGTATCGCTTCAATGATGCAGCAAGCAGCGTCTATCAGTTCGTATGGCATGAGTTTTGTGACTGGTATATTGAGCTAGTAAAACAGGGCCTCTATCAAGGCAGTGATGAGGAAAAAGAAGGTGCGGTCAATTGCCTGTTCTTCGTTTTGAAGAATGTGCTTCAAATCCTCCACCCATTCATGCCATTTGTTACTGAAGAGATTTGGAGCAAGGTTTTTGATAGTGAGCACAGCATAATGAATTCTCCCTTCCCTGCAAATCTGGCAAGATACCATGAGGCAGAGAGGAAGATGGGATATGTTATGGAAGCGATCTCTGGTATAAGGAGCATCCGGGGCGAATTGAACATCCCCCCTTCACTGGAAATTAATGTGGATGTCAAGACCGTGTCAGAGGAGGTGGGGCTTGTTCTTAAGAACAACCTCAGCGCATTGAAGAAACTCTCACGCTGCAAGGAGATAAGTGTTGGCAGCGAAGTTAAGAGAAAGACAGGATCTGCGGTTTCGGTGAAAGACAATATGGAGATATACATGCCGATAGGGGGACTGCTGGACATTGAATCCGAACTCCAGCGCCTTCAAAAGGAGAAATTAAGAATAGATGAAGGGTTGTCAGCAATACAAAAGAAACTGTTAAACGAAGATTTCCAGAAGAGCGCTCCTGAAGATATTGTTTCCAAGGAGAAGGCCCGTTACAGTGAGCTCATTCAGAAGGCGGAGAAGGTGGAGGGGAACATAGCGCTCTTGAGAACCATTAAAAATTGAGACATGCAGAGTCTGGGATGTGGCTATTAATTAATAAGTAACTTAACGGAGGGCTGATATGATGGACAAGGAACCCATGGAAATGGAATCGAAGAAACTTGATATGGCTGAAGCAGAGTTTATGAACATAAGGCAGAGTACCATAAGGTCAGTAGAAGGTGGTCATGTAGAATTGCAGCAGGTAGGCGCCCTGAGTATTGACGGGGAGCGTATAGATGTCACTCAAGGGGCGGCGATCCTTATGAGAGGCACTAACTTATCATTAAATCAAAGTGCGGCGGTCGTTGCTGTGGGGAACAATACGACGCTGAATTTTTCTTGTGTACCTTTCACGGCGTCTGCGGAAAAAACAGAGGCAAATAGAAGCGCCGTTGGTGTCATGGTAGCTAAGGAGATTAATTCAGATAACTGCACATCGCTACTGATGATAGGTAACAACATTCATGGTTCTGTGACTACACTTCTTGATTGGCGCTCTGCTCTCGCATTGGGCGCTATCTCAGGCGGGATTTTCGGTCTATTTGCGCTTTTGAGTAAGCGCTAGCCTTCAACTAATGGATCGGAGCCGACGACTTAGGGGGGCAGGACTTGCAAGGGTGTGAGAGGATGCATTGTCTGAAATTGGAGTGAACACTAGAGACATGAACTATGTTCTACGATAAAACCTACTTTTTCTTGGTGAGGGAGACAATTCGCTTGGCCATTCAGGAGGACCTCGGATCTGTCGATATAACCTCTCTGCTGATTATTCCTGATGAGAGCAAGGTGAGGGCACATCTCATCGCAAAAGACAACCTTGTGCTCGCAGGCATGCCCTTTGTTCAAGAGGTTTTTTCGGCTATAGACAGCGCAGTCCAAATAACGAGCTTTTTTGCTGAAGGCAGCACACTGAAAAGAGGCGACATAATTGCAGAAATTCAAGGTCCGACGAAAAGCCTCCTTGCTGGTGAGAGGCTGGCGTTGAACACGCTGCAACATGTATCAGGAATTGCAACTAATGCAAGGGCTTTTGTTGAGCGGGTGAAAGATCTACCTGTAAAAATAGTGGATACGAGAAAGACGCTACCCGGACTGCGTTTCATGGAAAAGTACGGGGTCAGGACGGGTGGGGGGTCGAACCACCGGGCTGGACTTTATGATGGCATACTGATAAAGGACAACCACATTAAGATTGCAGGAGGCGTGGGGAAAGCAGTAGAGCGTGCCAAGACAAAGGCTCCCCATCTCTTTAGAATAGAAGTTGAAGTAAGGGATCTCGATGAGTTGAAAGAGGCACTGGATGCGGGTGCAGAGGTGATCATGCTCGATAATATGTCTCTGACTGACATGACGAAGGCAGTCAACATTGTTCGTTCCCTGAAGGGAGCGGCGGTCTCCACCCTCCTTGAAGCATCAGGAAATGTGAGCTTGGACAATGTCAGAGCTGTTGCTGAAACTGGTGTCGACATGATTTCCGTCGGTGCGTTGACCCATTCGTCAAGAGCTGTCGATATCAGCATGAAAATTGCTGAAGAACTTTAGTTGATAAAGGCAACCCCTGTGAGTGAAGCTCAATACTAAGTAGATCAGCGAGTTCGGCGCAAATGGAAGAGATTACCTATAAAAAAGCTGGTGTTGACATAGACGAGGGTGAACGATTTGTCAGTCTTATCTCGCCAATTGTGAAGAAAACCTTTAGGCCTGAGGTCATGACCGACATAGGTTCATTTGGTGCGTTATTCAAGCTCGATTTTACCAGGTACCGGGAGCCAGTTCTTGTGAGCGGCACCGATGGCGTTGGAACAAAATTAAAGATAGCATTCATGATGGGAAGGCATGACAGCGTCGGTGTCGACCTTGTCGCCATGTGTGTGAATGACATCCTCACCTCAGGGGCCGAACCACTTTTTTTTCTTGACTATTTTGCAACTGGAAGACTCAAGGCTGAGAGCGCACGGGATGTGGTCAAAGGTATCGCAGATGGGTGCAGAGAGGCGGGGTGTGCCCTCATCGGAGGAGAGACAGCAGAGATGCCGGGATTTTACCTTGAGGATGAGTATGATCTGGCGGGGTTTGCTGTTGGCATCGTTGAGAGGGAGGAGATAATTGACGGTGCGACGATTGCTGAAGGGGATGTCTTGATCGGGCTTGCATCTAACGGCTTGCATAGCAATGGATATTCTCTGGTGAGGAAGGTCTTCTTTGACGGCGGTCACTACAAAATTGATGCTTATTTAGAGGATTTGGGCACTACACTTGGCGAGGAACTACTGAAACCCACAAGAATTTATGTCAAGGCCTACACTTCTTTGAAAGGAAGGGTACAGGTAAAGGGGATGGCCCATATCACCGGAGGTGGTATCCCGGGCAATCTGCCGAGAATACTCAAAGAAGGACTAGTGGCTTTGGTGAAAGAGGATTCATGGCCGGTCCCCCCTGTATTTAACCTCATAAAGCGTCTTGGCAACGTCCCGGCTCATGACATGATGAGGACATTTAATCTTGGCATTGGATACGTTATCGTCGTGGACAGTCAAGAGGCAGCATCGGCTCTGGCAATATTAAGAGACCTTGGTTTTACAGCCTTTCTCATCGGCACAATTGCGAAGGGGCAGAACGAACAGATTCGCTTTATGAAGGGATAGACGACACCTGTAACACTCTCCTCATTTTACTCGATCGTAGTACCCATGTCTTGCGACACTTCTTTACGTCAGCTGAGATGCGTCATAAAAGTCAGACTATTGATTAAGGTCACAGCAGACCAGCAACAATAGCCCCACCTATCAACTACCACGTACTTGCATCTCAACCCTTGCCAGGCAATAGCAGGAAAAGTTCGGACGATTGGGGGGCGAGCGGTCAGGGACTGAGCCCGTTTCTTCTTTGACAAGGCGTCAGTGAAAAAAAGACTCTAGATAAAAGACTTGACAATGCGTTAGTCTAGGATTAATATTTCTTTTAACTGTAGGATGTTAGATAAAACATGTTGAAGGAGGCTTCCATGGGAGTATCAAGGAGAGATTTCCTTAAGATATCCGGTGGCACGTTGCTAATCAGTTCTCTGAGGGTGGATCTTGACCCCGTGAAGGCATATGCCCAGGAGCTGAAAATCAAGGATGCGAAGGAGACGATGACCGTTTGCCCATACTGTTCGGTTGGCTGCGGCATTGTTGTGCACACGAAGGATGGGAAGATCATAAACGCTGAAGGCGATTCCGAACATCCGATTAGTGAAGGAACCCTCTGTCCCAAGGGGGCATCTATTTATCAGATGGCGAATAACCCTCTGAGATTGACTAAACCTAAGTATCGCGCACCTGGCGCGACGGAGTGGAAAGATGTTGAGTGGGACTGGGCACTTGACCAGATCGCTCGAAAAATCAAGGACGTCAGAGACAGGACTTTTAAGGCGACTACAAAACTCAAGGTGAAGGAGACAAAACCTGCACAGTCCATACTCATATCAGGTCTTCCTACGGAAGTGCAGGAAGTTGAGACCGAAAAAGAATTCGTCGTCAACAGGACAGAGGGCATTGCCCATGTCGGGAGCGCTGCGCTGGATAACGAAGAGTGCTATCTTCTACAGAAGCTTCTCCGATCATGGGGTCTTTATTATATCGAGCACCAGGCCAGGATATGACACTCCGCAACGGTAGCGGCTCTGGGAGAGTCGTTCGGTCGCGGTGCGATGACAAACCACTGGGTTGACTTGCGTAACGCGGATGTTGTGATGGTGATGGGAGGTAATCCTGCGTCCAATCACCCCGTGTCGATGAAGTGGATAATGAAGGCCAGAGAGATGGGTGCCAAGCTTATTGTGGTCGACCCCCGCTTGACGCAGACCGCCGCGAAGGCGGACATCTATGCTCCCATGCGATCGGGCTCAGACCTGGCCTTTATCGGGGGCATGATCAAATACATTATCGATCACAATCTCGTGTTTAAGCAATATGTGGTCAATTATACGAATGCGCCATTTCTCGTGAACCCCGATTTCAAAATGCCCGGTCAGCTCGATGGCCTTTTTTCCGGCTACGATGAAAAAACGAGAAAATATGACAAGAAGACCTGGACGTTCCAGATGGACGAAAAAGGGGTGCCGAAAAAAGACTTGACCTTGAAGGACCCGCACTGTGTTTACCAGCTCCTGAAGAAACAATACTCGCGCTACACTTTGGATAAGGTATCAAGCATAACCGGAACACCTAAAGAAAAACTTCAAGAAGTGTACGAAGCCATTGGCGTCAGTGGCAAGCCGAACAAGGCAATGACGGTGTGCTACGCGATGGGCTGGACCCAGCATACGGTCGGTGTGCAGAATATCAGGGCTTTTACAATTGTTCAGCTCCTCCTGGGAAACATAGGCATGGCGGGAGGAGGGGTGAATGCGCTTAGGGGTGAGTCCAATGTTCAGGGCTCCACTGACTATGGGCTCCTTTTCAACATCCTGCCGGGCTATCTGCCGACCCCGTTTGCCACGCTCCTCGACCTCAAGGCCTATACAGAGAAATTTGCTACCGCGACAAAGGAACCAAAAAGCGTCAATTGGTGGAGTAACAGGCCAAAATATATTACGAGCTATCTGAAGGCGATATACGGAGATAAAGCGACGAAGGACAATGACTTCGGCTATGCGTGGCTTCCGAAGCTGGATGACGGAATGAACGCCTCCTGGTTAATGCTCTTTTACCAGATGTACCTCGGTAAGTTCGAGGGATTTTTCGCGTGGGGGCAAAACCCTGCTTGCTCCACTGCGCATGCGGGAAAGGCAAGAGAGGCACTGGGCAAACTGAAATGGATGGTCAATGTCAATCTTTTTGACAATGAAACCGCCTCGTTCTGGAAGGGTCCCGGCATGAACCCCAAGGAGATTCAGACCGAAGTGTTCATGCTCCCGTGCGCTTCCTCAGTGGAGAAGGAAGGCAGCATCTCCAATTCCGGACGACTTGCACAGTGGAGATATAAGGCTATTGAGCCAGTCGGCCAATCTTTGCCTGATGCGGAGATTATGAATGAACTCTATTTCAGGGTGAAAACGCTTTATCAGAAAGAGGGGGGTAAGTTGCCTGCGCCGATACTCAACCTCACATGGGATTATGGGGAGAAAGACAAGGCAGGCAAGATCAAACATCTGGACATTCACAGAGTGGCAATGGAGATCAATGGCTATTACCTTGATGATGTCTTCGACAAAACCGCGACTCCTCCAAAGCTCATCGGAAAAAAAGGTGACTTGGCCACGAATTTCGTCAGCTTGCAGGCCGACGGATCGACCTCTTGCGGATGCTGGATCTACTCCGGCAGTTATACCCAGAAGGAGGGCAAGATCATCAACATGATGGCGAGGAGAGGAAAGGAGGACCCTACCGGTCTCGGACTTTTCCCGAATTGGGCATGGGCATGGCCTGTGAACAGGAGGATCCTATATAACCGGGCATCGGTCGACCCATCAGGCAACCCATGGGATCCGAAACGGGCGGTGATCAAGTGGAACGCGACCAAAGAAAACCCGCAGACAGGCAAACCCGGCGTCTGGGAGGGAGATGTTCCCGATGGCCCCGCGCCGCCGCTTGCCGACGAAAAGGCAGGCAAGCTCCCGTTCATCATGAGGGCGGACGGCGTTGGTGCCATTTTTGGACCCGGACTTGCAGATGGCCCATTCCCGGAGCACTATGAGCCTCTTGAGTGTCCGATCGAGGCAAATCCCATGTCAAAGCAGAGGATAAACCCGGCAATTCATCCTTTGCTTGCGGAAAAATTCGCCAGCTGTGATGTCCGTTATCCGTTCGTTGCATCCACGTATAGGATGACCGAACACTGGCAGACAGGTGTTATGACACGCCATACCCCATGGCTGCTCGAAATGCAGCCGCAAATGTTTGTGGAGCTTAGCAAGGAACTTGCCGCGGAAAAGGGAATAAAGAATGGTGAGAAGGTGACCGTCTCCTCATCCCGCGGATCCCTCTGGGCTATTGCTGTTGTCACCGAGAGGTTTAAGCCATTCAAGGTGATGAACACCACAATACACCAGGTCGGGCTCCCCTGGCACTTTGGGTGGCAGTATCCCGTGGACGGCAGTGGCGGCGACAGTGCCAATTTGCTCACGCCTTTTATCGGTGATCCCAATACGTCGATACCGGAGTCAAAGGCATTCATGGTCAACATAGAAAAGGCGAGGGGGTAGCACGATGGCAAGAATGGGGTTACTAATAACACCAGAAATCTGTATAGGATGCAGATCATGTCAGGTCGCATGTAAAGCCTGGAATCAGCTCCCCGGCGATAGGACCGTCAATTTGGGCAGCTGTGAGAATCCTCCTGACCTGACGCCACACTTGTATAACAAGATTCACTATGTCGAGGTGCCTTCTGAGAAGACTGAGGGCAGATGGTTATTTGTCAACCAGAGATGTATGCACTGCGGTGATGCAGGATGTATGAAGATCTGTCCTGCGCCGGGAGCGCTTTATCGGACAAAAGAGGGCGCAGTGGGAATTGACAAAGAAAAGTGCATAGGCTGTAAGCTTTGCGTAGTAGCATGCCCCTTTAACATCCCTCGCTATGACGAACAGGGCAAGATAGCAAAATGCCATCTCTGCTATGACAGGATTGCTAACAACCTCACCCCTGCGTGTGCAAAGACCTGCCCGACTGGTGCGATCAAATTCGGAGACAGGGATGCCCTTATTGGTGATGCACAAAAAGCGGGATACAAGAAACTATACGGTCAAGAGGACCTTGATGGTCTTGGGGCCTTATACGCATTTAAAGATCCACCAAAGATCTACGGGATGCAGGAGAAACCCGCCATTCCTGAAACCGTCGTTTTTTGGCATAAAGTGCTCAAGCCTCTTTCATACATAGGGCTCGGAGGCGTGGTGGCGGCATCCCTGCTGCATTATGTTGCGTTTGGTCCCAAAAAGGAGAAGGAAGAGGAGGGGAGGAAAGATGGATGACATGATAAGAAAGGCGAATGGATTTGAAATTCTCAATCATTGGGCATTGGCGCTTAGCTGTATCCTGCTTTCGATAACTGGGTTTGCCTTCCTTTTTCAGATGAAGGAGGTTGGATCGTTCTTCGGAGGATTCCCATCGATGCGCCTCATGCATAACTGGGGAGGGGTCGTGTTCTCGGTTTCATTGCTCCTCAGCATGCTCAACTGGCTCAAGGAATCAATAACTTTTGACGCAGATGATATGGGTTGGATCAAAGTGGCGGGAGGGTATCTCTCCCGTAAAGTAAAAGTGCCACCCATGGGCAAGCTGAACACAGGCCAGAAATTCTTTTACCTGGCAATTCTTTTTGCCGGTATCGCCATTTCTGCGTCTGGCTTCGTAATCTGGTTATTACCCGCGAATAAACAATGGGTTCTGCTTTCTCATCTCATCCACAACATTAGCTTTATTTTGATCATACTCGCGATCCCCGTCCATATGTATCTGGGAACAATTGCGAATCCCGGAACAGTGAGGATCATGATCTCGGGAACCGTTCCTTACTGGTGGGCAAAGAAAAAGCATCCCAAGTGGGTGCAAGAAGTTGAGTCTCGTAAGGCTGGACTTAAGAGTACATAGTTAGGTAACAAAAGAGGCGGAAGAGGATTCAGAGGAGAAACAGAGACGTGAGGACCACGGTTATCTTGCTGTTCTGCATGCTGCTCTTGTTCATGTCTCAGAGCAGTGCGGAGGAAAAGCGCTATCAAGTGCCTCTTGAAGATTCACCATCTTACGGATCTGGCGAGGCGCCTGTCACGATGATCGAGTTCATCGATTATCAATGACCTCACTGCGTGGCGGTCGGTCCGACCCTAGAGAAATTGATGAAGGATTATAAGGGCAAAGTGAGGCTCGTCATAAAATTTTATCCCTACAAATACCGGGATTTTGCGCATATTGCAGCTGAGGCGGCTTTAGCAGCTAGGGATCAGGGAAAATTCACGGAGATGCACCATCTGTTGCTTAAGAAATCTCCTCAGCTTGACAGGCAAGATTTGATAAAGTATGCCCAGGCAATCGGGCTCGATACACAGAAGTTTACTGAATCCATAGACAGCAAGAAGAACGCGAAGACTATAGAGCGTGACAAGCAACTCGCGCTATCCCTTGATCTTTACGAGACGCCCACTATTTTCATAAACGGCAGGAAGGTGACTGGAGAGAGGCCGTATGCATACTATAAGAAGATCATAGATGAAGAGATTCAAAGTGCAAGAAAATAGGCTTCTTCCGCTTCTTATCTCTTGTTTATGTTTATGCGTCATCGCTTTTTCTGCAAATTCATTTGCGGTTCAGCTTGAGCCGATGGCCTCCGTGCCGGTCCCGCCTGACAATCCTCAAACATCCGGGAAGGTAGCACTCGGCAAGAAGCTGTTTTTTGACAGGAGGCTCTCGGGAGACGGCACCATGAGTTGCGCAGCGTGCCATATCCCCGACCAGGCGTTTACTGATGGACAGGACATAGCCCTTAGTTACCCAACGACAAAGAACTGGAGAAATACCCCGACGATAATCAATGCCGCTTTTTATAAGTTTCTCTTTCATGATGGAAGGGCCAAGAGTCTCGAAGAGCAGGCGCTTATGCCTGTTGGCTCTTCATTCGAGATGAATCTGAACAGCGATTTCCTCGAGGAGAAATTAAGAATTGTCCCTGAATATGTGGCAGCCTTTCAGAAAGTCTTTAAGGGAGATGTGACGAAAGAGCGCGTCGCTATGGCTCTGGCTTCATTTGAAAGGACTATCATCTCCAGAAACGCACCTCTTGACAGGTATTTGTCTGGTGACGATGGCGCGCTTTCTAAAGAGGCTAAAAGGGGCTTGGCATTGTTCACGGGCAAGGGCAAGTGCGTTCGATGCCACTACGGCCCTCATATGTCTGACGACAGTTTCCACGCCCTCAATGTCCCTGAAAATCCTGATATTGTGAATGATCCCAGAATGTTGGCCTCACTGAGATTTGTCGCAAAGCTGAATGGTATCAAAGATTACAGGGATCTGAAGGAGGATCTCGGCAGATACCTGGTCACAAAGGACGAGCGCGATTGGAAGTCCTTCAAGACCCCTGACCTCAGGGAGATAGCGAGGACTGCGCCTTACATGCATAATGGTGTCTTCACGACCCTTGATCAAGTAATTGACTTTCTAAATGAAGGAGGTGGCAAGGGCAACTTGGAACTGACTCCATTAGGCCTGAGTGACGCCGAGAGGAATTCTCTGAAGATTTTTCTTACCGAAGCATTGACCGGAGATGAGATCAAGATCGAATATCCTGAGATACCCTAGCCAGAAATCAAAGATTGCGGAGTTCCCGCCAGGTTCGACGCCAAGAGAAATAAGAGAATTGATGGTCGGTTAGACTTAAGATTGTTAAAGAGCACTGGTAAATATCTCAGTTTTCCTATAAAGGTGAATGTCGATGATCAGTATTGAGAGAATTATCCAGAATAAGCCCCACCTGAAGGAAATCCTTCGCCTGTACGAGAAAGTGATTGCATTTCAGGAGGACGTGTCACCCATGTTGGCAGGGGCTGTTTCTATTGAAGATGTCAAATACCCATCTGAACTGGCTGATCCTATTATGGAACGATTCTCGGTCATCTTTGATGTGCCAGCAGAAGGGTTAACTATGTTGCGAGAGGCGATGAAATCGGGACTCATCGACTTCACGAGGCTGCCCTTGGGAGAGGTCCCGTCATTCTCGTTGCCATACCATGAGGATGAGCTTAAATCAATCCTCTTCATTCTCGGGAGGCCATTTTTCATCAGGTTGCGAGAGCTCTGCAACCTAGACAATATTTTCTGGCAGGAAGGCAAGTGTCCTCTATGTCACGCACAACCAACAATGGTGTCTTCAGCTGATCAGGGGAGACGACAACTGTATTGTTCATTCTGTGAGACAAAAGGATACTTCAAACCGACAGGGTGCCCCATTTGTTACAATAATGATGTCTCTAAAATAAATATTATTACCCTCGAGAAAGAGGAAGGCTTTAGAGCTGATATGTGCGGTGTCTGCAAGGCATACCTAAAGTCTGTCGAGTCAGAAATGCTATCGGATTTAACCGTGGACATCGCGGATTTGGTGAGTATACCACTTGACATTATTGTTCAAAACAGGGGGTTCAGCCGAGTTGCGCCTAATCCGATAGGCCTCACCAGGATTACATGAAAGTCAATGGGCGGTGTTGGTCTGCTCAAGAGCGCTTATTCATCAAATAACTAAAGAGAGAGGATGATTCGTGAAGAATGTATTCATTGACACGGTCTCGGCTGAAGAGGCGCTCAGAAGGCTCTTTAAGAAAGCCGATGAAGTTGGCCTGCATCGCCTTCCCGTGGAGACGATAAGGGTTTCTGATTCGCTTGGGAGGATCACTGCTGAGGCGGTCTTTGCAAAGTATTCATCGCCCTTCTTTCACTCTGCCGCCATGGACGGTTATGCGGTGAGATTTGCGGATACCTTTACTGCAACAGAGAAATTTCCCTGCAAGCTCAAAATTGGCCGGGAAGCCTATTACGTGGATACGGGAGATCCGATGCCGGAGGGGCTGAATGCGGTCATCATGATCGAAGAGGTGAATCTGGCAGACGAGTGGATCGAGATTTATCAGCCGGTAACTCCTTATCAGCACGTTAGACCTATTGGGGAGGATATTGTTGCGACCGAATTGATAATCCCCGAAAATCATAAAATAAGACCAATTGATATGGGGGCGATGCTTGCGAGCGGACACATTGATGTCACTGTTAGAAAAAAACCGATAATTGCCATTGTTCCAACGGGCACTGAAATCGTGGAACCTGATGTGGTAAGAGAAAGGCCACCGGAGCCCCCCGAAATAATCGAATACAACTCCGCTGTCCTTGCCGGGCTCGCCAGGGAACTGGGAGCGGAGATTGTGCGGTTCCCTATTGTAAAGGATGATTTGGCGGATCTAAAGAGGGTCCTCCTTGAAGCATCTGGATTGTCTGACGTTGTGCTCATTAACGCGGGTTCCGGCAGGGGATCAGAAGACTTCACGTCAGCGTCAATCAGCCAACTTGGAGAGGTGATGGTAGATAGCGTTGCGATAAAACCGGGAAAACCAGTCATTATCGGCCTAATAAATGATAAGCCAGTCTTCGGTATTCCAGGATATCCTGTCTCCGCATATCTAACTTTCAAGCTATTTGTCAAGCCTCTGTTGTCGAGGTTGTCAGGCATTCCCATTGATGAGGGCGATCAAATCAGTGCTGCCTTATCGAGGCAGATAGCCTCAACGCTAGGGGTTGACGAATTTGTGAGAGTGAAAGTGGGCGAAGTGGGCAATAGGCGCGTTGCGACACCGGTCGGAAGAGGAGCAGGACTGTTGATGTCCTTGGTGAGGGCAGATGGTATTATGCGGATTCCTGCAAGTTCTGAAGGCCTCACTGCTGGATCGGAAGTGGTAGTGGAGTTAATGAGGAACAGGAATGAAATAAGCAACACCATTGTTTGCATAGGGAGCCATGATAATACTCTTGACATCCTGGCAAATACGATAAAGAAGAACTATCCGAGGTTTTCTCTCTCATCGGCCCACGTGGGCTCAATGGGTGGCTTGATGGCGCTCAAAAGGGGGGAAGCCCACATGGCGGGAACGCACCTACTCGATGATCAATCCGGTGAATACAACATACCTTATTTGAAAAGGGTTCTGCCTGAGAGGAAGACATTTCTGATTAATCTTGTATACCGTCAGCAGGGACTTCTCGTGCAAAGGGGTAACCCCAAGGGGATAAAAGGTTTTGAGGATCTTGCAAGGGATGACGTGACCTTTATGAACAGACAGTCAGGATCTGGCACGAGGCTGCTCCTGGATAAACATCTCAGAGAACTGGGGATTGACCCCGCATCGATAAAGGGCTATGAACGGGAAGAATATACCCACATGACTGTCGCTTCGGCCGTTCTTACAGGCCTTACAGATACCGGGCTGGCAATCGACTCCTCCGCAAGGGCTCTGCAACTGGACTTTATCCCCGTTGCAAATGAACGCTATGACCTCGCAATCCCATCAGAGTTCATGGAGACTGAAAGGATACAGATTGTCCTTGAGATAATAAGAAATAATGACGAATTTAGAAATATAGTGGAGTCGCTTGGCGGCTATGATACAAAAGACATGGGCACAGTTATCTTTTCTCCGTAGGCGGTCAATTGCTCAACCCCTTGGTATCCTCCATATCTGTTTCACTGGACAGGCCATCCAATACTGATAAAAGGGCAGACAGGGAAAGACTTGTCGACGGATTGCTCGCGGTGATAGGCAATGAACGTGGCGTCGAGATCGACCTTGTCGAGCTTCGTGAACTTCCCTTTGCGCTGCGGGAGAATGATTATCGCGTGACTCTTAACCTCGGATTCACGAGAGACAAAGTAAAGGTCATTTCTCTTGGGAAATCATCGTCTTACGCGATCGCAATTGACATAGGCACCACAAATCTGGTTGCGTCCCTCTTTGATGTCGAAAAACTTCGGAGGATTGGCTATATGGAGCTGGAAAACCCACAGATTATCGTGGGTCTCGATGTCCTCACAAGAGTCCATGCTGCCATGGGAGGGAGAGGGCAGGAGTTGCATCAACTCATGATGCAGGGCGTCAATGATTTGATCGCCCGTGTGTGTGCGGCGTGTGCTATGAGTGAGACAGACATCTGTGGAGCGGTCATTGCAGGCAATACAATTATGACACACTTTCTCCTGAACCTGTCTGTTGACAATATACCGATGGAACCTTATATCCCGGTCTCGCACAGGTTTGACTTCATTGCACCCAACAGTATAGGCCTGAACATCAACAGCAAAGGCATCGTCTATGTGTTCCCCAACGCGGGTAGCTATGTGGGTGGCGATATCATATCAGGGATACTTTCTTCGGGTCTTTACAAGGCATGGAAGCCCTCTCTGCTTGTGGATGTTGGCACTAACGCTGAGATTGTGCTGGGCTGCGATGAGTGGATTGTGGTGGGCGCTGGCGCAGCTGGTCCCGCACTTGAGAGTGGGATTTCGGAAATAGGCATGAGGGCCCTTGAGGGCGCTGTGCATGAGGTCACGATAACAAGTGATACTCATGAGGTGATTCTTAAAACAGTAGGGGGCAAGGAACCGAGGGGAGTATGTGGCTCCGGTATGATCGAGCTGGTTTCGGAGCTCTACGACGCAGGTATCATTGACGGCCACGGCAAGTTTAACAAAGTCTCAAAAAGGGTCGTGGAGTTTGATGGTCACAAAGGATTTCTTCTCTATGGAGAAGGTGGCAGACAGCTTATCATAAAGGACCTGGACATAGAAAATTTCCTGAGGTCCAAGGCCGCGATGTTTGCATCGCTCTATGTGATAGTGAAATCAGTTGGGTTAAGCTTCGGGGATATAAACAGAGTGTATGTGAGCGGGGCCTTTGGGAATGGGATCAACACTGAAAAGGCAGCAAGCATCGGCATGATCCCCACGATTGACAAGCGGAAGTTTGTGGCGCTAGGAAATTCCTCGTTGACAGGCGCTCAGATGTTGCTTCTGAACACGCATCTCCTTGCAGACATTGACAGAATATGTGAAATTATCACCTATAGAGAAATGAACACCGATGGCGAGTTCATGAGGGAGTTCCCTGCAGCTCTATTTATTCCGCACACCACCCCTGAAGTACTACAGGTCTAATTGTCAACGCTTAACATCTGAGAGACGTTCATGTTGTCCTCTGATATTAATCTTTTTGCACCAATAAAATGTTTGAAATAATAAGGGGCGTCGAGACTGTCGATAGTGACCTGTCTTGACTTTGACGATGCGTGTATAAAGAGATTATTGCCAAGGTATATCCCTACATGAGAGGGGAAGGACGCATAGGTTCTGAAAAATACAAGGTCACCTATTGACAATTCTTCCTTGTTGACGGTCTCCCCGACGGTGTATTGCTCCCTTGCACTGCGTGGCAGGTCAATTCCCGCAAAACGATACGCTTTTTGTACGTAAGCCGAGCAATCCACTCCTAACGGACCGTTGCCGCCAAAACGGTAGGGCATGTGCAGCATTTTTTTCGCAAACAGGATGAGTCTATCTGTCATCGATAGATGTGATATGTCCTCAGAGGCTGACAGTTCCTTGACCTCCTGCAGTTTCGCAGAGGCTAGAGCCGATGTTTTGTCTGGGTCATAAGCAGAGATGCTTGAAACCGCCGCGCCATCATTCTTTATCTCATCGGTCTTTTTGGCCAGAACCAGTTGCTGCCCTGGCTTGAGGGAATCGTTCTGTAGGTCGTTTATTTCTTTGAGCTTGTCTGCGCTAACATTGAACTTTCTTGAGATTTTCGCGATAGTATCTCCCGTCTTCACCGTATATGTCTGCGGTTCGACTTTCCTGACAAGGAGCCCCTGGCCAGCTTTTACCTTACCTGATTTAAGTTTATTGATCTCTTTTAATTCCTGTTGAGAGGTCGAGTATTTTTTTGCAATTTTCTTTAAGGACTCCCCTTTTCTGACTGTATGATAAACGTCTTTGCCGATGTCGGGGCTTTTTTGCTCCACCGCAGGTGACGCCTGCTTTGAGGCGATCTCTTTGTGACCGCGTTTTTCCTGACTCGCGGGAATAATGAGTTTTGTGCCGGCCCGCAGCTTATCTGAATGAAGATTGTTCTGTTCTTTGATGACAGAGGAGGGGACATGAAACTTTATCGCGATTTGCTGGATAGTTTCACCCTTCCTTACTTTATGAACCGTAGCATGGCCGTCTGGCACAAGTAAGAGAAGAAAAAGAAGGGATAATAACGGATAGAGCACTTTATTCATGGAATTCTCCTCGATTTCCTTGATACTACGCTGCCTCACCGCTGACCGTGTAATTGAACGGTGGCAATTCACTCAGGTTTTTCAGACCAAAATACTGCAGGAATTCCCTGGTTGTTGCATATAAATAGGGCCTACCCGGAGCATCCTTCTTCCCGATAACCTTAATGAGCCGTCTGTCCAATACGCTTTTGAGAGCGCCGTCAGAATTGACACCTCTTATCTGGTCTATTTCTAGTTTTGTAATCGGCTGCTTATACGCGATAATGGACAAGGTCTCAAGAGCAGGTTGGGAAAGTTTGGATGACGCCAGGGTGTTCTTAAATCTTTTCACCCAGGTGCCCGTATCTGGGTTTGTAACCATCTGATAGCCGTCAGCGATCTCCACGATCAGGATACCGCCATTCCTGGCTCGATAATCTGTCATCAGCTCGTTCATTATGGTCCTGATCTCCAGTTCTTGCATCTCAGTCGTTTTGGCGAGACCACTCACGGAAACGGGTTCTCCAGCAACAAATAACAGGGCCTCGACAATATCCTTTTTTTCAATATCATCAAGCAATTGTGCATAAGGAGGATTCTTGCACGGCTGATCATTAGACAAGGCAATTTCCTAAAGATATTTTTAATTTTGGCAAAGTATAGCAGAAAATAAACTCTGAATGCAATAGCAAATTAACCTTGAAATACGGCAGCTGCATCATTTATTATTTCATAAAACAGAAATGGAGGTTTTTTCATGATCAAATCAAAGAAATGTCTCTCTCTATATCTCGTCTTCTTTATCCTGTTTGCCACGCTAAATG
>JBKQMP010000094.1:0-6235 GCA_052146665.1 Dissulfurispiraceae bacterium | reverse complement strand
ATATATAGAGGTATTCACTGGCCGGCTCGCCCTGTTTCATAATATATGTGCCTTTCTGATACGATTCCACTGACAAGCTATCGGCGATAGCGCTCAGTGTTTCGTCATCAAGAAACTGAAACGGCGGAACCCTCTTAATAAACTTGAGAACATCTTCAAGAGACACTTTTTCTTCAAGAAGCATGCACTTTTCTCCTGCGGAATCCTAATTTAATTAAGCAAATAGAATGCCAGAATGCAATAATTTATATGGGGTAGCAGACCGAACAACACCAAGGATTGAAACCATTTAAGACAACTCAGACAGACACTGTAGTGTAACGAAAAGTAACTAAAGAAATTGTCTCGTTACAAAAAGTAATTTGAGCTTTTTCATTTCAGAACCTACAACAGCCGCGCTGACTCATAACAGCAGCTGGCAGGGAAGAGCCCTGCCAGCTGCTGCCATAAAGTAGTCTTCATTGTGTGAATATTGTAGACAATACCTACCGGCAAATCACCGGCTTCGATGAATAATTCACGTCTACGCAGTTGTCCACTTGGGTCTGTGAGTGACCCTCACGATGATAACGGCCAATATTAGCACGGCTCCCGAAAGGTAGAAGGCGTAATCAAGGCTGCCTGTCATGTCTTTAATGGTTCCTGCAAGTCTCGCCATGAAAAAGCCAAGTCCCCATCCCAGAAAGACCATCCCATAATTGAAGCCGAGGTTCTTGGATCCAAAGAAATCGGCGGTGAAGGCGGGTAACAATGCGAGACCACCACCGTATTGCCAGTAGGCTATACCTACAGCCAAGAACAGAAAGAAGATGCTTTTTGACGCAATGATGGAAGGCATTGCGATCAAACACAAGGCGGAAACGACACAGTTGAGAGTATATGCATTGGATCTTCCAATCCTGTCTGAATAAACGCCGGTCCCAACTCTCCCTGTAGCATTAATCAATCCACCAAAAGACGCGAGAATCCACGCATTGGCGGCAAGAAAAGGATACCCTTTCGAGGCCGTTGCAAGTATCCCGGCCGCATTTGCGATTATCATCAGACCTGACTGTGTTGAACCTATGAAGAGAATCACCAGAGCATAAAACTGCCACGTTTTGGTCATTTCTCCAACTGACCAGTCATGTGCAGTCTGCTTTTTTGCTGTAGCTGCGGCGGACGCTGCTGACACCTTTGCTGCGGGGGGCACATAACCTGTCGGAGGCCACGCAAGGAGCTGCCCCGCGATCACTACGACGATGGCAAAAAAGATCCCCAGGCCAATGAAGCTGCCAGATATGCCATAAGCATCTATAAGCTTCTGTGCCAATGGCGCTATGTAGAGCGCCGCTCCACCATAACCGCCAACGACCAAACCCGCAATAAGCCCGCGCTTGTGCGGCCCGAACCACTTAAGTGCAGCCGGAGTGGGCGCGGCATACCCGATACCCATGCCGATGCCACCAAGAACTCCAAAACCGACGATCAGGCCTGTATAACTCTTCATCAAACCGGCAATTATGCAACCGACCGCTAGACACAGACCGCCCAATGTCGCACCAACCTTGGGGCCAAATTTATCTTGGATACGACCTCCCGGGATCATGAATAAGGCAAAAATGATGACGCAGAGGGAAAAGGGTGTTGCCGCCTCCGCATTGGTAAGAAACGTCCACCCATCGTTGATCCCCGTCATTCCCTGACCAGCTTGTTTCGTATCAATCAGTGCCTTTGCCCAAACGCTCCAAGCATACAAGATCCCCAGGCACAGGTTAACTGCAGTTCCTGCGAAAGTCACTACCCATGCTTTACCCGGTACTTTGCTAATTGGTTCCGTCATCTCTGCCCTCCCTCAAGAATTTCTAAACGTCCCCTTTTACTCATTTCTTCCTCCTCACACCTTCGGTTTAATTTATACGATGCCCTAAATAGGCTAAGAAAAGCCTCTTTAAACGCTGAAAAAGAGATATCTCTTTAAAAGATGTTATGGGCTCTGAGAAAAGCATCTCTGTTTATTTGTAAACTTTATAATTGGATAAGCAAATAAAATGCCAGTATGTTATTTGAGCTTAGGCATAGCTAGCGGTGCTAAAAATAAGGATTTTGGAAAAAGGCGGCAAAACCTGGAGTGACAAAAAGGTAACAAAAAGTAACTCAAAAAAACATATTGTTACAAAAAGTAATTCAGGGCTCTCTCTCGGGGTTTCTCGTTATGCCCCACCGTTTTCTCTTCTCCCATAGGGCCTTCCTGGTTATGCCGAGCATCTCGGCAAGCTGATGTTCGTTGCATTGACCCTGATATTTAAGGACAAATGTCTTTGAGTAATCCTCGATGGATAGCCTTTCATCGATGACGTCTGGCAACCACATAGCCTGAGCAGAGACCCTCTCGGGCAGATTTTCCTTCGTAATTAGACCATCTTCCGACACAAGAATGGCCCGTTCAATGATATTTTGGAGTTCCCTGATATTACCAGGCCAACAGTATTTGAGAAGAATGTCCATGGCCTCATCATCGATCGCCTTTATCGTCCTTCCCAGTTCATGAGAGTATTTCTTGAGGTAGTATCTTATCAACAAGTCAATGTCTTCCTTGCGCTCCCTGAGGGGAGGGAGCTTTATCGTGATGGTGTTTATTCTATAAAATAAATCTTCTCTGAATTTACCATCTCTGACAGCCTGTTCAATATCTTTATTGGTGGCAGTGATAAACCGGAGATCAACCTTAATGCTCTTGACGCCACCGACAGGGCGTATCTCCTGATCCTCCACAACTCTGAGCAATTTTGACTGCAGCGTCATGGTTAAATCCCCTATCTCGTCAAGAAGAACAGTACCACCATTGGCCTCCTCAAAAAGACCCCTCTTATTGGTGACGGCGCTTGTAAAGGCGCCTTTGATGTATCCAAAGAGTTCCGATTCGAGCAGATTCTCAGGAATGGCACTGCAATTTATGGGAATGAACTGATGATTGCTCCTGTTACTATTACAGTGCAGAGTCCGTGCTAAAAGCTCTTTTCCGGTTCCAGTCTCTCCGAGTAGCAGTACATTGCTTCTAGCATCGGCGACTTTTTTGACCTCCGCGACCACCCTCTTCATTGATGGACTTTCCCCAATTATGTTGCTGTAATCATGCTCTATTTCCTCGTGGGGCTTTGGCAAGATGCGTTCGTTCTCATGAAAGGGCTTTTGTCTAAAGGCATGCTTGACTCTCCGTCTCATCTCTTCATTGATTACAGGTTTTATCACATAGTCAAAGGCTCCGAACCTGAGGGCCGAGATCGCCGTCTCAAGAGAGGGATGTTCGGTCATCAATATCACAAGGATTTCAGGGTATCGCTCTTTGACTTTCCTCAAGAGTTCTATCCCGTTAATACCTGGAAGATACATATCGGTGAGGATTAGGTCACAAGCGTTTTCTTCGAGAAGATTCAAGGCGGTCTCCGCGCTTCTTGCAACGTACACCTCGTACCCCTCCCGCGCAAAAAGCGATCTGAAGGATTCAGACAGAGTCGCATTGGCATCTACTATCATTAGCCTTTCATTCATGGCTCACCGGATCTTCTCACATACACGGTATGGCGTATCCTGACTTTACTTACAGCAGTATATCATTTCATATGCTTCAAATCAAAGGATTAATGAAGATCTTCCGAATAGAAATTCATGGCAATGCGTTTCCTACCTCCAGAGGCTTTCGAACTTCTTTTTGAGATTTAAGGGAAGTCGCTACGCAAACGGGATATCGGCAATATAAACAACGTCGTATCTTCCTTCTAAGATGTTTCCAATATGTTTTCAGATCACTTATAATAAAATCGTTAAATTATGATCACAGAGTTACTTCATAGTATATTGCCTCTTAAACCTTTTATTGTTTTTATTGTCAAATTTATTAAATGGACGATGACAGTCACCTTATAGATTCATATCTTTCTGGAAACGATGACGCGTTTGAAGAACTGGTCATAAAGTATCAGAAACAGATATTCGCCTTTATTTACAGGATGATACACGATATGGAGGAGGCAAAAGATCTGACGCAAAAGACATTTATCAATGCCGCACAAGGGCTTGGGGGATTCAGGAGAGAGTCTTCGTTCAAGACTTGGTTGTACCGGATAGCGAGCAACGTGAGCATTAATCACCTCAGACAGAACAGGCGCGAGAGCATTGAGCTTGATGAATCCTTTCGGGGCAATGAGAAAAGCCCTCTTTCGACGCTTATTGAACAGGAGAGGCTGGATGACATCAGAGAGGGGGTCAATTGGCTTCCCGAAAGGCAGCGACTTGCCCTCTGTCTCAGGGTATATGATGGACTGAGTTGCAGCGAGACTGCCACGGTGATGGGTTGTTCAGAAGGTGCCGTGAAGACTCATTATCACCACGCAGTAAAAAAATTAAGAGATATGTTAAAGGAGAAAGGATATGAAGTCAGGCCATGAGGAGACAATAGAGAGGCTGCCCGACTATCTTGAAGGCTCACTCTCTGATGACTTGAGGGACAGTGTCGAGTCCCATATTATGGACTGTCGGGAGTGCTGGTCAGAGTTGTCCTTTATTGCTGAACTGAGAAAAATTGAAGTGCCGGATCCCAGCGCTCTCTTTTGGCAGACACTGCCAAGGAAGGTGTCCGGGCAGGTGAGAGAGCAAAGAAAGAAACGTTTTTCATTGAAATCCCTATTCTTTAGCCCGCTGCCTGCTGTCGCTTTGCTGGCGATGGTATTTGTTGCCGTTGTCACCTTCAACCTCAACAAAGAAAAAAAGACACCAGGTAGCGACCCCTTTTTCAAAGACCCTTTAATGGCAGAGGCTATAGATGATTCCGCCATAGAGGAAAGGGATATCCCTCCTATCACAGACCAGATAGCCGCAAATGAAATATACACCAGTGACGAGGACCCCGTGGAATATTCTTATCACAAGGAGTTTGCCTCACTGAGTTCCGACGAACTGGACAGGGTTTATCAGGCAGTCAAAAGAGAACCCTCAACGGGAGGTTAAGATGAAAAAGAATTTAGCGAAGATCATTCTGCTCTTATTTCTTGTGGCCGGTTTTTCCGTCGACAGCATGGCTGAACCGCCTGCTGATATTAACAAGCCGCCAACAAAAACACAACGGGACCGCGTAAGGAAGAGGATAGAGACTCTGAGGATGTGGAAGCTCACCAAGGCTCTTGACCTTGACGAAACAACTTCTGCCCAGCTCTTCCCGGTGATGAACAGGTATGACCGAAAACGAGCCGAAGTGGAGGACGCCTTAAGTGATAATATAAAAGAGTTAAGGGCATCACTCAACAATAAAAATGAGACTCAGATGAAAGGCACCCTTGACAGGCTCGAACAGGGGCACAGGGAATTTCAGAGGATCAATGATGAGGAGAGGACGGAATTGAAAAGGATTTTGACAATTGAGCAGCAGGCACGGTTTGTCATTTTTCTTCAGGAGTTCCAGAGCGAGATGCGAAGAATAGCGGCGGAGGCTTACGAGAGAAGAATGGAAAAGAAATGATGCTGAGGAAAATACTTCCAGCAGTCGCCGCCAGTGAAGCCATAGTGCCGGACTTCAGGGATGCGCGGAGGTAATGGTACACGGTCTTTCCCCAACTCGCAGGCGTCTCGAAGTCAACGATCCCTTACTTTCGGCAGCCTGTCTGAAAGATTCCTAGGCGGTATAGTCTCAGATGGAGTGGGTCAGGAAATCCCCCTGCGGACTTGTGGCTCCCCGCTGGCGACGCAGCAGGCAAAAACACTTGCGAAAAATTCCGATGGTGCGTGAGACTGATTCAGGGACAACTGGATGCAATAATTCCTAGCCGCGAATAACAAGCTGTGAGGTTAGCACAACCTCATATCAGCTCTAACTTCTCAAAGAGCATGATACCGAAAGACAATCTCTCCTTATGGCTGCCACAACACTCGATGCTTCTGCAAAAAAAACCGTGCCAAAATCTCACGATCAGGAACGGATTGCGCGTATAGAGAGACCGGAAGTCCTTGCCCCCGCTCACACATTTTTGGGCCTCTTTAGACACTGCAAATCATACCTCAACGTCCTTGACATCCTCAGCGGCTTAAAGGCCGATGATTCCGTGGGGAAACAGCAGCAGCAGGCTCATTGAGCTCCTGCATACTGTCTCTGGTAGGTTCCCGCTTCACAGAGGCGCTTTGAGAGCCGCACTCTCCACAGGCTAACACGGCATGCCCTGCCGCTAATATGTTTATCGCCGCCACATGATCCGCGTTGGCGCTG
>JBKQMP010000093.1:0-17893 GCA_052146665.1 Dissulfurispiraceae bacterium | reverse complement strand
TGTCTGCCCGGGAGATTGTCAAGGGTCCTTTGTAACGATATTCCTGGGGCAAACGGAGGCAATAAGGACTTATCTGCAAAAACATGAGCATTTCTTGTATTCTACTGATTCTGTAACTGCCGTTCGCAATCTAGTAGAATTAGAAATTTCAAAAGAGCCTTCCTTTGTAGGTCCGCCTATAGATATTTTGCGCCTAACGAAAGACGGGGCTGAATGGCTTCAAAAGAAATCTCTATGCACGGATGTTCAAAATAATTCTATCCTACCGGAGGAAGAAAAAAAGTAAACCATTAGGTTCGCACTTGCTGATAGATAATTAATGTCACTTTAGGAAATTATGAGGTTTGCGAGACGTCTATAGTGAGGGTTTGGTGGCGCCCAGCGCCTGCCAATCGAATTCTGTTACAGCCTGGATGCGATAGTGGTGAGGGAGTGGAATAGCACGATCCTATGAACTTGCATCGATCGCCTCTCCCGAATCATCTTTTCGCCCTTGTGACCTTTGGCGTTGCCATGGGCTTTTTGGAAGCAGTCGTGGTCGTATACCTCAGGCAGATCTTCTATCCTACCGGTTTTGCATTCCCCCTCAGGCCCATGTCCTCAAGTATTCTGTCGATCGAGTCACTCAGGGAAATTGCTACCATTGTGATGCTCATGGCTGTGAGCATCCTCGGAGGTTCTGGGTTTCTCGAGGCGTTTTCGTTCTTCCTCATAATCTTCGGCGTATGGGACATTTTCTATTACGCATGGCTCAAGGTCCTAGTTCACTGGCCTTCAACCCTTCTCGACTGGGATGTTCTCTTCCTCATCCCCGTGATATGGATAGGCCCTGTCCTAGCGCCACTGATCTGTTCAGGTACCATGATGGCACTCGGGATTTATTTCCTGGTCCTTCTCAACAGAGGCCATGCCGTGCGAATAGGGCGCTCTGAATGGCTCCTTATGGGCATGGGGATATCGCTCATTTTCATTACGTTCGTCTGGGACGTTGCCCATATGATTATCAAGGGCGGATTTTATTCACGGTTCTGGACGCTCGGAGCTAACCCTGACTTTCAGAGATGCATTGCCGCATTTGTCCCCTCTTCATTCAACTGGCCGCTATTTATCACGGGCGAAGTCCTCATCTTCTCTGCCATGGTGTCATTGGGCAGGAGAATAAATAAATGACTGCCAATAAATACCATTTTGTCCCTGACGATGTTTCTTGCAAAACTATACAGGAGCCCTGATTCCGTGACACGACAGGCTATCAGGCGTGGCAACAAACTTTGGAGGCTGACCTCAGTCCCTTCTTTAATTTTTCGGCCCGCAACGATGACAATGGCCCTGGTGTTAGACCAAGAAAGCCTCGTTAATCAGTGCAGTGTCTCGGAGGTGATCGCTTTTTGCAGGGTCTGCCTTCTCGCTCTTTTCTTCACCGTGCTGGATAAGGAATAGATACATTCATCGCTCCTTTGTTCTGTTATTTTTCTTGATTCTGCGTAGACTTTTTAAGATCGCGATCACCTCTTCCTGTTCCAGGTCGTACCAGTTCTCGTATGCATCAGCCACGGCAAAGACCAGTCCGCTCCTGACATTAAGGCAGACTAGCTCATCCACATGAGAAAGGATCAGGTCAGCGGTCCTCTTTGAGGCAGTCGGAACGGCCACAACGACCTTCTCAGGTCTCTGACGCTTTATGAACCTAACTGCAGAGAGCATGGTGTAACCGGAAGCCAACCCGTCATCCACGATGATGACTACCTTGTCTCTCAGTGACGGGAAAGGGAGCCCGTCTCTGAAGAGCTCGTTTCGGCTTTTGATTATCTCCTTCGTTTTTTGTATCTGCCTTTTTTCTTCTTGTTCAGTTATGCCGAGTCGACTGACAAGGTCAGCATTTAGTGAGACCTCACCGTCGGGTCCCACCGCACCAAATCCGGCCTCCGGGTTATAGGGTATCTGTATCTTTCTCACGATTACAAAATCGAGGGTAAGACCAAGAGCCTCTGCTATCTCGGCAGCAACAGGGACGCCTCCTAAAGGGATTCCAAGGACTAGGCCCTCCACTGCCCTATAACCTGAAAGGGCCTTGGCAAGTAAAAACCCAGCCTCCTTTCTGTCCTTGAAGACGCGTACCTTGTCTCTGAGAGAAGTGTCTTCTATAAGCCTTGACATCTCTATATCAATTCCCTCCTTTGAAAGCATATTTTCTGTGGAATCCTACCTCAAATATAGCACTTTTTTGGTTTTATCACATTTGCCACTGTTTCCTTCTTCTGTTAGAATTAACAGTCATTATTTGAACGGTGGAAGAAGTGATCTGCATTAAAAAAAATATCCTGATAACGGGTCTCCCGGGCTCAGGAAAGACAACACTCATCAGAAGGCTTTCCGCAGGGTTAATGAACAATAATCCCGCCGGGTTCTATACTGGCGAGATTAGAGAGAAAGGTGTCAGGGAGGGTTTTGAGTTGATAAGCCTTGAAGGGGGAAAGGCACTCCTCGCTTCTGTACACATAGAGAGCCCGTTCAGGGTAGGGAAATACGGCGTCGATATCAGAGGGTTTGAAGAGTTTCTTAAATGCATCCCATTCCCAGGGGATAAAACAGGCCTTGTCATAATCGATGAGATCGGAAAGATGGAATGCCTGTCCGACAGTTTCAGGAGGCTGATGAGGAAGCTCCTTGATGCAGACACACCGCTAATCGCCACTATAGCCCTAAAGGGAGGAGGTATTACTGAAGAGATCAAGGAGAGGAATGATGTGGAGATCTTTGAGATTACCCATCAGAACAGAGATTCTATATCGTCCGAAATCTTACGTAAGGTCAAGGCGATAATAGAGCAGTGTCATGACTAACATCCGAACTGTGTCAAAGTTTGAGGTATGAAGATTCGGGAGATAAATGCAAAGAGTGTCTTGTCTAAATCTAAGATCTACGACTACGCTTTAAACCCATACGTTGGCTGCCAACATGACTGCCTCTACTGCTATGCGAAATTTATGAGAAGGTTCACAGGTCACAGGGAGAGATGGGGGGAGTTTGTTGATGCAAAAATAAATGCCGCCGAGCTCTTAGCCAATGAGGTCAGTAGGAAAAGGGTCGGTAGGGTTTGGATAAGCGGTGTATGCGATCCTTATCAGCCTATTGAAAAAAACTACATGCTTACGAAGAGATGTCTTGAGATCCTCGTGGGAAAGGGCTGGCCCTTCACGGTTCAGACAAAATCCCCTCTTGTTCTAAGGGACGTCGCAATATTGAAAGGAGCGAACACTGCAGAGGTCGGATTCACCATCACCACTGCGGATGAGAGGATAAGACGGATTTTTGAACCAGGTGCTCCGCCAGTTAGGACGAGGATTGAGGCCCTCCGGAACCTTCGTTTGGAAAATATCAAAACCTTTGCCATGGTGGCACCAATCCTTCCAGGAGCAGATGAGCTGACAAGCGCCCTTAAAGGTCATGTGGAGTATGTGATCCTCGACAGGCTGAATTATCATTACGCAGACTGGGCATACAAAAGACATGGCATTCAATGGGCCATGGAAGACAGTTTCTTTGCTCAGAAGGGAGAGGAATTGAGAGTGGCATTTGAGATGAACGGGATTCCCTGTCAGATGGTATTCTAAAATGGTGGCCTCCGCAAGTACCAACTTGCAGTACGATGCTGACGCGGAGCTAGGCTTTCACAATCTGAAAAGCCTTTGTCCGTCGACTTTCAAAAAAAAGACACCGGCTGATCTCTCCTCGTGGCTGAGACCAAAGTAGAATGACCGCTATTAAAGAAATGTGATTTTATGAAGTGCACTCAAAATAGCTCCACTACTGTGCTACAATCACCTTCGTCAACTTAACGAGGGTAGCCAACCAGAGGGCTGACTTTCTGCACAAGCTGTCTCTGTGGCTTGTGCTCAACTATACTTACATAGCTTTTGAGACGTTGCACATGCCGGCAATGGTAAAGAACCCACACCTAGCCAAGTCAATCCTGGATGCGGGATGGGGAACGCTGATACGGCTTATTGCTTGCAAGAGTGTGAAGCTCAGGGACAACGGGATCGAGAGAGTGGACACTTCGTTTAAGCCGGGACTGCTCAGAATGCGGTTACAGAGTACCGAAGAAGCTTGTGGCAGGGATGCATCGGTGTCCTCAATGCGGGCTTGCGATGGAAAGGGATGAGAATGCCGCAAGGAACATGGACCAAAAGGCCTTCGACAGGATGCGTAGTAACAACGCAGGGCCCGTTCAGCCCGAACTGCAGGAGTGATCCTGTAAACGCTTGTGGAGACAGGAGCCTCTGCCGCACCAGCTTCATGCGGTGAGCCTTGTCGTTGAATCAGGAAGCCCCGATTGAAAGCAAAGCGTCAGTCGCTGGTAGTTCACTGTGCTTCAAGTTTACTGGATGTATCGTCGAGATCATTTCACCTTTTCAGCACCGTCGGCTCGTTAGTTTAAACCGCAAAAAAATATCGTGCCATTCAAAATACAGCAGGCAGAATAAACGCAATGACACAGGCTTATCGGAGCACGTTTTTTATCAATGATGATATTTAAAGAAAAACGGATATTTTACAAAAAAGTGAGCCTAGTAGAAGTGAGTGTTGTAATGCCTCTAATCCTGAAATACCCATGTGGACAAATATCGTTCACCTGTGTCAGGCAAGACAGTTACAATTATCTTTCCTTCCGCATCTTTGCGTCCTGCAATATCAAGTGCGGCTCGCATCGCAGCTCCACCAGATATGCCCGCAAGAATACCCTCCTCCTTTGCCAGACGTCTTGTCGCTTCGCCTGCATCTTCATTAGAAACCTGTATGATCTCATCGATTACTTCTCTGTTTAGAATCTCCGGAATAAACCCCGCCCCGATACCTTGGATTTTATGTGGACCAGCCTTTCCTCCCGACAGGACGGCAGAGTCTTTTGGTTCAACAGCCACAATTCGGACTGAAGATTTTCTTTCCTTTAGCACCTCGCCCACTCCCGAGATTGTACCACCCGTACCCACTCCCGCTACAAAGAAGTCAACATCCCCATCGGTATCATTCCATATTTCTTCTGCAGTGGTCTTACGGTGAATATTCGGGTTGGCGGGATTGCAAAATTGCATTGGCATGAAACCATTCGGTACGCTCTGCATAAGTTCTTCCGCCTTTGCAATGGCGCCTTCCATTCCTTTTGCACCCTCGGTGAGAATAACTTCAGCACCGAGAATCTTTAGAAGTTGCCTGCGCTCCGTACTCATTGTTTCAGGCATTGTCAGCATCAGCCTGTATCCCCTTGCAGCACATGCAAATGCAAGTGCAATCCCCGTATTTCCGCTAGTCGGCTCGATGATTACCGGGTCGTTACCAAGAAGACCACTGTTTTCCGCGGCCTCTATCATTGCTATCCCAATTCTGTCCTTCACGCTCGAAAGAGGATTAAAAGACTCTAGCTTTACCAGAATTGTTCCGTGTAAGCCTTTACTCATCTTGTTTATTCTTACCAGCGGTGTCCGTCCGATCGTTTTTGTGATGTCATCAAAGATATGAGCCATCTCGCTTCCTCCTAATCAATGAGCCTATTAAGATACTGTCTATTCCCTCAATGATGATATTCAACCGCTCAGACGGCTACGAGAGACAGATTAATAACAAGCTCCCTTCCTGCCCTTCCCCGTGCCGCTTTCATTCGAGAGTACAGGTATCATCAGTGCGGTTCCCACACCTTATCTTTATCAATTATGTGCACACAATCCCATCCTCTCTTTGTCAGCTCCCTCGCAATCCACTTCCTGTGACACTTCCATGGTAATTTTTCAGCGCAGAGTATTACTGATAAGGATCCATCAATGATTCCCTCGAGCTTTTCAATGCCGACCCTGAACGCGTCAGTCGATGTATAGGCTGCATAGCCTCCCCTTTGAAGTCCGCCGAGGTCGGTTCCCAGATAACTGTAGTTTATTCCTTCTAATCTGAGAAGTTCTTGCAAGTTGACCCTCGAAAACAGTTGCATCTTGCTTTTGGGAAAACTCCTCACATCAACAACGGTTTTGATATCGTAATCAGTGAGGATCTCAACGAAGTCCTCTTGACTCCTCAGGCCTGTTCCGAGGGTATATACTTTTTTCACCTCGACTGCTTCTCACAGAAGGAGAGATCCGGTTTGTGAATTAGCACTCACTGTCCCTTTATTCCTTAACTTATGTGGCTGCCCCAGCAGATTTGCGTTAGAGTTCAAGAGAGCTGTGGGACTGCAAAGATTATCAATAAGACCAGGACAAGTCCGCCGCAGAGAGTTGGCCGAACCAACAGGTGCATACGATATCTAATGCCGTCCCACTTCAAATTTCCTCCAGCGACGTTCTGACAAATTTGGGAACTACAACTATCCCATTTGGACTCACATAGAATCTCTTTTTATCATCCTCCAAGTTATATCCTATCACTTCTTCCGGGGGGATAAATACGTCCTTATCGATTATAGCCATTCTTATCTTAGCGTATCTTCCGATCTCCACGTTTTCCATAAGAATGGAAGACCTCACATTGGCCCAGCTATTAACTCTAACTCCGGGAGAAAGGACCGAGTTCTGCACTCGTCCGCCACTGATGATACATCCTTCACAAACTACTGAATCAAGAGCTATACCCAGTCTCCCACCCTTGTACTCTTGTGCAAAGACGAATTTCGCAGGAGGATTCTCATGCTTGTGTGTTCTTATGGGCCATTCGTCATCATACAAATTCAGCAATGGATCAACAGAGACAAGATCCATATTCGCTTCCCAGTAAGCATCTATCGTTCCAACGTCCCTCCAGTATTTGGCCTCTTTCTTGTTCTCGTCCCTAAAATTATACGCAAAGAGTTTTCCTGTCTTAAGCATTGCCGGTAAAATGTCTTTACCAAAATCATGAGCTGACGACTTTGCCGCATCCATCCTTAGTTCATCGATAACGGCTTCTGTGTTAAACAAATAAACGCCCATGGATACAAGACACTGGCTAGGATTATTAGGTATCGTCTTGGGCAACTGAGGTTTTTCATCAAATCCTACGATTCTCCATTCATCGTCCACTTCCATAACGCCAAAAGACGAGGCGTCTTCCTTGTCGACCTCAATCGAAGCAACCGTACCGATTCCTCCATGGTTAATATGGAAAGCGATCATCTCGGAATAATCCATTTTGTAAATGTGGTCTCCCGATAAGATGAGGAGATAGGCAGGCTGCGACTTTTCGATAAAGTAAATGTTTTGATAGACTGAATCTGCAGTACCCGCGTACCACCGTTCATCTATCCTCTGCTGTGGCGGTATGGAAATTATATATTCGTCGAGCTCAGGTGACAGAAGATTACTCCATCCCAGGGCAATATGGCGCTCAAGGGAGAGGGACTTGTATTGTATGATCACCACAATTTTTCTGATATCGGAATTTATGCAATTGCTCAAAGCAAAGTCGATAATCCTGTACTTGCCGCCAAAGGGAACTGCTGGTTTGGCCCTGTGCAGGGTCAGTGGATGCAGACGCTCCCCCTTCCCTCCCGCAAGTACGATAGCGATAACTTCCTTCATGTTTCTTTCTTTTCTTGTGCTTTTCATCTTAAAAAATCCTACTTATAAAAGTTCTTAGAATCAGTTTAGAGGTGTTTTTAATGAGACGTCCCTGATGCTAGAAAACCTCGATTGAGGGCTGAAGCCCCCGCAATTGCTGCTTGACAGCGATGACACATGATAGCCGATCTCGGCCCTTTCACAGAAGTTTAAATACGTCACACACTACCGGTCCTTTTGTCCGGCTCTTTGATCAAGCCATCAAATGCCGAGGGCCTTAGCTATCCTGTTCTTCTGCTTTTCGATCAACTTCTGCCCCTGTTCAAAGGTCGTTACGATCTCTTTTTTGGCCCCGTCTGAAAGCTCCGTGCCTCGATCGATGATATCTGTAGCCCTGTCCTTTACCTCATCGATAATGTTATTGACCGTTTCTATCGTGTCTTCTACTAAATCGCCTGCCTGCTTCTTTATACGCTTGGCAGTCCTTGAAATGTCCTTTCTCGTTTCACGGCCCGCCTTTGGGGCATAAATCAGCGCAACGAAAGCGCCGATAAGTCCTCCCAGTATGAAAGCTCCTGCAATCTTTGTTGCATCATCGTTCATGCTATCCTCCATCTTATCAGGTCTTGCTTAAGCTTAATCTGAATCAACAAAAGAGTCAACTCCGAAAACTCCTTGTCAACCTTCTCAAAATGTTATTGCCCGCGTCAACAATGCTCTTAAGTCTAGAAAATAACCTGAAGCACATTATCAATTTCCATCAGCGCCGCAATAATGCCAGAGGCTTTGCCGGCCTTCAAATCTTGCAGATCAACTTTTGACACCTCATCAGCAACGGCATCAAAAGCACCTCTTACGTTTAGGTCTCTGTCCATACGTTCAGAGAATACGGTCCTTATTTCCTGAACGTAACTAAGCTCAACCGGAGCCTTCTCGTCTGACCTTGCCTTGATTTTAGCGACTTTATTCCTGAATGCTCGCAGCTTGCATGCAGTCGCGATCATCGAGCTATCGGAATAGTTTAGTTTTTGGCGATAGTGCGAATACACAAGAAAAAATCGTACCTCATGGATGGAGTATCCAAGATTAAGAAGCGTATCGGTATAGTATATGGTCCCCTTGCTCTTAGACATCTTTTTCCCATTAACGAGAAGATGCTCACAGTGAAGCCAAAACCTGGCCATAGGATAAGGTGTCACTGACTCCAGAATTGCAAGGGTATAATCATGATGTCTGAAAAGGTTGTCAATCCCTCCACAATAGATCGACAGGGTTTCATCAAAATGCTTCAGTATCATGCTCGGATCTTGAATATTCCAGGAGGGCCTTCCTCTGCCGATCGTGGAGTCCCAGAAGTTAGCGTCCCCCCCCTTGTATCCGTGCCAAAGAATGAAGTCCCCCAAATTCCATTGCGTTCCCGGATAAGTATCTTTGTGAAACCTCCTCTTTGTTGTCGGCCATCTGTCCATGTTGAGCCCGTAAAGCTTTCCAAAGCCCTTGTATTTTAAAGGGTCAAAATAGACATTACCCTTATACCAATAAGCTATTTGAAGCTCAAGGAGGCGTTCTATAATCTGAACGGCTTCATAAACACATTCGGAGGCTTTGGGAAGATAATCAGGAACCCGTATCTTCAACAGATCCATTTCCTCCATAAACTCTTTAATGTTCTCTTCAGTGAGTTGTCTGACGCTCATTCCTCTCACTTCAGCCTCCTTGAGCGCTTTGTCCTCAATATCAGTAAAGTTCATGCCTCTTCGAACCGTATAGCCTGAATACTGAAGATAACGGATCAGAATGTCTTCGAACAAGAACGTCCTGAAATTGCCTATATGGGCTCTCTGGTAAACCGAGGGACCACAGGTAAATATTTTCACAACCTTCTCATTGACAGGGTGGAACTCTTCATCTCTCCTGCCAAGTGTATTAAATAAGTTCAACATGCCGTTCTTTCCCTGCGACTCACTCCACCTTCATTGTTTTCCATCGTCCTTGGTGATACCGATGCGTCATTAATATGCCCTGAATGGACATGGACGCCACCATTGCGACCCATACCCCTGTTGCCCCAAAGTTCATGAGAAGCCCAAGGAAATAGGCGAGCGGAAGCCGGATAAACCACATCGCGCCGATGATCACCCGCATCGTCCCCCTCGTATCACCAGCCCCTTGAAGGCACCCTCCCAGAATAACACTCAATGCCATTAGGGGCTCCGCGAGCATATTGATTCTAAGATAGCGCACGGTTTCCACTAAGACAGCCTTATTCCCCGTAACAGTCGAGGCCACGCGTTCGGCCAGGATGAAGATTATAAGAGACATCACGCTTATAAGCACAGTCCCTGCGAGAGCAATCTTCCATCCCACTTTCTCGGCCCTTTCAGGTTTTCCTGCACCTAGATTCTGCCCAATCAGAACTGATGCAGCCATGTTTAGTGCGAAGGCAGGCAGATAGATGATTGCCTCTATCCTCAGGCCATTCGTGATAGACGCGAGCGCGGTGATACTGGATTCCCCTATCCGACTGAGAATATTATACAGGACGATGCTGCCTGCATTCCAGGCAATCTGGAGAAGGGCTGCAGGCCAGCCCAAATTAACAATTTTTTTTATGGTTCCTAATGATATAAACCATGGCCTATTGTAGATAGGCCTCCATTGACTGAAAAAAAACATCGTGAGATTGACAACCATCCCCACTGTCACGGAGGCAGCTGTCGCAAGGGCGATGCCAATATATCCCATCTTCGGGAACGGTGATATGCCAAGGACTAGCACGAAATCCGCTATAATATTGATCACACTGACAAGAAACATCGTCAGGAGAGGTTTCTTAACTTCACCGCTTGCGCGAAAGACAGCGTTGGAGATAATTAAAATATAATTAGGCCCAAGGGCCATGGCGAACAATTTTAAGAAAGACTCCGCAATCACCCTTATCTTCACCGGAAACCCAGCTGTTGAGATTATCAGGTGATGGAAGACAAGGCCGATCATCATTAATCCGATGGCAATGCAGACGCTGAGTATTACTGACTGCTTTGCGACCTCAATCGATCTTGACAGATTCCCTGAACCGATAGCACGTGAGACCATAGCCAATGTTCCGATGCTGATGGCGTTGGCAATGATAATGATAAGAAAATAGAACTGACCTACAAAACCAACGGCGGCCTGAACTTCGGGACTAATAAACCCTGCTACATAGATATCCGCAAAACCAACACAGAAGTTAAAAATCATGATGAGTAACATAGGCCAGGAAAGCTGCCAGATGTTGGCCCAGAGGTTACCAACGGTCAAATTAGCAGAAGTGTTATTTCGTTGCAAGCGGTCTCCTCAAGCATGGCTGTTGATAATCACCTTAGGTACTAAATCTTTGTGCCCACTTTTTCTCGCGGCAAATACGATCGAGATTAAGGAAAGAAGAACTACGCACTGGGCATCCCCGAGCAGTCTTCCCATAGTGCCAACATGTCCATGAAAGATCCGACAACAAAGCCCCTACGTCTCTTTAATAGCGGTTTCCTCGGAAGGAGAAAGGACCCGTCATAAATGCAGAGCGGTCGGAAAAGTTGTCGTGGCTGTCGAGCAGTCCTGTACCACAAAAAATCAGCGGCTGCCACCCGACCGCACATGACCGTACACTAAAATGGCTATCGGCGCTCCCCTGAGCGCCTGGGAATTATGTTCCCAATAGTTACATCGTGAACGGGCATCGTACACTCCTGTTTTCCACTCATGGATCCTCCCGTTTGCTCCTTGAGTAGCCCCATCACTTCTTCATCCGTAACTTGGCTGAAATTTCTGTAATAGGACCCGACTGACATAAAATCTGAAGGGGTCTCTATACAAATCAGCTCATCCACCATCCTTCCTATTTCTTCAGCCACCTGGGGAGGCGCAACGGGCAGCGCAATTATCAATCTTTTTAGTTTTTCTTTCTTCAAGGCGGTAATTGTTGCCTTAATGGTTGCGCCTGTGGCGACACCATCATCTGTTAGAAGAATAATTTTGTCTTCTAATTCCGGCAGTGCCCTGCCATTTCGGTATAAGTCAATTCTTTTTTTAATCTCTTTTTGCTGACTCAAGATCTCATCAGTGATGTATTTTTTTGTAACGCCATATGTCGAAATGACAAAATCATTCAGAGCCACCGCTCCCGTCTCGGATACCGCAGCGACTGCAAGCTCAGAATCGACGGGAAGACCTATTTTTCGGACTATCAGCACATCCATGGGGATCTTGAGATAACGCGCAACTTCAAAGCCAATAACGACCCCACCTCTAGGCAAAGCGAGCAAAAGAACAGCCTTGTTGTCCTTATACTCGGTCAGCCTTGACGCAAGCTGCATTCCTGCGTCTCTTCTATCTCTAAACGTAATCAATCATTGCCTCCATATGCGCTGAATTCAACAGCCCGTGGACCGCTACGAAACACTTTTATTAGAATTTTCTCGTTGCAGACATTGACATTAATATAACAATCTTTCCTTTTGCTCTCTTTATCCAAATGCATTACCCGCAACCATCCCATCGGCATCTGGATAATGTGATTATGAGTCTCGGCTTGTCAATAAAATCACTCTTCTCTGGAAATTCACCCGCCATATAGATGGCTATCTCCTTTTTTAGGTGGGCCACTACCTCTTCAAGGTTTCGCCCACGCGCAACAACAGGCAATTCCATACATTCAGCAAAATAGTGATATTCACTATTTCTGATTAATGCGTTGATCCTATCATAAACAATATCTTTCATTTCGACACGCCACTCAAACTAATGGTTCTTCTATTCACTGACCCCTATTAAGCCTTTCCGCCACCATTATCGAGACGCTGTGAAAATCAATTTTCCCGCTTCCCATCTTCGGAAGCTCATCTATCACCACCATCTGTTTTGGAAGTGCTATCTTGGGAAGGTGTTCTGCCAGGTGTTTGAGTATCGTTTTTTCGTCTACTGCCTCCGTGATGGCAACCACAATTCTTGCTCCTTTAAGAATATCCGGGACCTCAACAACACAACACGAAACAGTCTCCGGAAGAAAGTTTTCGAGAACATTTTCAACCCTTACAAGCGATACCATTTCACCCCCGATCTTTACAAACCTCTTTAATCTGCCGGCGTGCCATAGGAATCCCTCTTTATCAAGAAATCCCATATCCCCGGTGTCATACCACCCGTGCCTGATGCGCATTGAGGTCTCCTCAAGGTCATCATAGTATCCTTTCATCACAAGATCTCCCTTCACCATAATCCTTCCCACCTCCGTAGCTGCGCAGTCCTCTCCCGTTTCGTAATTCTCTATTCTGACCTTTACATTGGGAAGTACCTTTCCAACGCTCCCCGGCCTGCAATAATCGAGACTATTGGCTGATATCACCGGCGAGGTCTCAGTCGTTCCATACCCTTCAATAAGCGTAATGCCATGTTTTTGCAGGAATTCTTCTCGCAGAGAATCGGGGCATTTGTCAGCACCACAAACAGTGAGCCGGAGGCTCTTGAAGTCGCCGGCTGCTGACTTGCGAACATATCCCCGCAAAAAAGTCGGGGTACCGACCAGTATTGTCGGCTTTTCCTCCCGGACGATGACGCATATCATTTTGTAATCGATGGGATTGGCATATGAAATAATGGTCATCCCGTGATAGAGAGGGGTCCACAGGTTTAACGTCAGGCCAAAAACATGAAAGTAGGGGAGGTTTGCCAACATGCGGTCTTCATCGGAGATACTGACAATGTTGCTGAACCCTTCAATATTTGATAGAACATTGCGATGGCTTAACTGCACGGCTTTCGGATCTTTTTCACTCCCGCTTGTAAAAAGTATAACGAGATCGTCATCCACATTTCCCGCGTGAATACTCTTGAGAAGCAGCGGGACTGGAAGGCTTGCTATGAGTGCCGCCTTTAGCTTATCCGCGACGGAGATGACCTCCATAATGTCCTCAATGTAGACCATGCCGTCAACAACGGCACAGCCGATCTTTTCGAGGAGTGCCCTGGAGGTAACAATTGTTTTAAAGTTGCATGTGTTTTGCGCATATTGTGCATTCCACTCCGCCCCCGTTGAGTAGTTGATCATGACAGGCGTTCTGCCGCTCATCAGAGCGCCAAGAAATGTGAGCGCACAACCCGCTGATGTCGGCATCATGACGCCTATAAAGCCTTTCTCGTATTTCCTGAACTTCTCAGCGAGAATAATGGATGCAATCAGTGACTTTGAATATGTAAGGTTCTTACCGGAGGTCCTGTCAATAAATGCGTTTTTGTCACCATGTTTTTTTGCAATATGAACAAAACGCTGGTGAAGAGGCATCATTAGGATTCAAGGCTCCTAAAATTTTATATTGACCTGGGCGCTCACAATATTGATATGCGAATCATATGTACCCTGCAATCCGCCCAGCAATGCATTTTCTCCCGTCGGCGTCATGTTTATGCTGGAATCACTGACAAAAATATGTGCGTAGCCGAGATCAAAACTAACCGTTTGTGAAATCTTATATCCTAGACCAAGAGCCGTCCAAAAGCGGTAACTGTCAGGAATGCGTGGAGTTCGATACTGCTCACTTGACACTGCTGAGGTATCGTAAGCGATTCCCGTTCGAAGCGTCCAATTGCTGCTTGGCCTGTAAGTTACTCCAAGGGAATACCGGTAGGTGTCCTGCCACTGTTCTGAATTCACCGCATCGGGTTGGTAAGGATTATCAAACTTTACCTGCAGCTCTTGAAAAAGGCTCCAGTTGGTCCAAGTGAAGTCAGCCATGATCATCCACTCCGGGCTAAAGCTGTGGACAACACTGACTGAAAAACTGTCAGGCAGTGTGAGCTTGGCTTGTATCCCACTATTTTTAAAAGCGGGTAACGGATTGAGTCCAGCAGGGACATTTTCGAAATCGGCGTCTCCCTTCAGATTTTGTTGGATGCGGGAACGATAAGCCACACCCATACGCGTGTCCTTGGTAAACTCATAGAGAAGGCCAAGATTATATCCCACGCCCCAGCTATCACCGTCGAGCCTCACATAGCCGTCAGACATTTGAGGAATGAGATGCAGTGCTCCTGGCGGCAAGCCCAGGGCCCCCAAGACGTCCAGGGTGCCAAAATCAATTGCGTTGGACAGTTTGGCCTTTATGTATTGCACGTTGATGCCGACTCCTGCGCTCAATTGACTGGTTATCTTATAAGCTATAGAAGGGTTGAAATTAACCGTGGTCAAGTCTGATTCCAAGGCGTGATAACGTCCTACCCATCCAGAGTCATAGTTTGTGGCGAGGCCGAAGGGTGACTCGATGCCGAGACCTAATGCGAGACGGTCATTCACTTTAATACTGTAATAGAAGTTAGGAATAACTTTGGTCACCCCACCATTGCCACCGTTACCGCCCAAAAGTGGAATATTTGTCTCACCCTCAAGAACATGAGTGGATCCTTGATTGGTAAAGTTAGCGGAGGGCATTATGACATGCGCCGCCCCGATGATCTCTTGGCCTTGTAGGCGGGTCAAACCAGCGGGGTTAAAAAATACTGTTGTAGCATCCTCAGCAACTGCGGAGCCTCCTGCAAAGGCATTACCGAGCCCACTGGCACTCTGTTCAGTAAGAGCAAATCCTGCTCCCATTGAAGAACCCGCCGTGCACAAAATAATTAATGTCGCAGAAAGGAGAAATGCGGCAAACGTGAATCTCAAAGCATGCCTCATGACAGCCCTCCTTATTGAATGCTTTCTTGAACCTTAATTTATTGACTGATCTTTGTCGGCGCTGTCCCTACCATTAGGGACAAAGCAAAAAATCTGTTAACTCCAATGTGCTCAAGACTCCTTACGACCGAGACGGGTCATTGCACAAAATGTTTACACATATAGCAGTCAGTACAGGACCGGTAGCTGGCAGCAACCGTGGCAACCAGTTGTCAATCCAATTTCTAGAAAATAGAATACATACCTTGAAAGTCAAAGTCAAGAGAAGGCATCCAGCCTCATTTACCTTCCCATCTGATATCGGCAACTGTACTTTTCTTTAGTATAAATGGTTTTGCTATTTCTCTTAATCTGAGAATTTCATTTATTTATCAATCTTGATGCGTGGTATATTTTTTGGTATGCTTGTCAATCTGTCCTCACTATTTCGATGCAGAAAAGAAATTTAGACAGGCGGAACTCCTTATCGATCAACTTGACACTTTGAATATGTCCACAGGCGGAAGAGAAGACTTAGCAATGCGCGGATCACGAAAGGTCTACCTTCCAAGGCAACAGTCGGCATGAAGACGGCGATTTTGGTGGCTAAGAGAGACAATCTGCCGAAAACAGAGACAGGACTGACAGGATTGTGCCAAAGTATGAAGATTCACGTCATTTGAGTGCGGTTTCTGCCGAGAATGAAAGAGGCCCTGACGAACATAAGAGGACAGTCATTCAGAATTCATCCGTCATCATGGCGTACACCAAAGAACTGGGAAGGAAGCAGACCTTGGCAAGCCCTTTACCATATGCTCAGGCATGACTGTCCTAGACCGAAGTTCCCCGATAGGAAGACATAAGCACCTGTAATAACTATATATTGCTCACGAGCTACTGGGTACAATTAAAGATGTATACCGAGCAGTTCGAGTACCTTTTCCTGGAATGCAGTAGGACGGGTAACCATCGAAAAGGACTGAGCGCCCTTAATCTTAGGTACAATAGTATTCTTTGTGATCGTAGCAAGATCTTTCAGGAGAGTCTGAAAACTATGCACGGGAAGGTCTTCATCGGTTCTCTTTCTGCGGGCCTTCCGCAAAGCCTTTGGTGAACGTTTAGCGGGAGCGACTATGGAGTCCCTCAACTGCGGGGTTTCTTCCTTTGCGTCGTCATCAAAGAGCACCGGCGCGAGCGATTGCCTCATGTGCCATTCGACATAATACGCAAGCATGCACAACAACACATGCGCTCGAACACGATCAGCCAGATGATGATAAATCGGCCGCACCTTCAAGTCAACCGTCTTGTAACTTCTAAAGGCCCGTTCAACAACTGCGAGCCTTTTGTAAGCCCCGACCGATGCCTCGGCATCCATCACATCAGCAGGGACGCTTGTGCGAATCACATAGATACCGTCCATCGCCGCTTCTTCTTCAATGCCGGCCGTGTCACGCTTGTAGCTAAATGCGCTATCGGTGATGGTTATCTGAAAGTGTTTGCCCACTTTATATTTTCCGATTACCTTTCCTACACGCACGCCTATTTTGTCTTTTCCCCTGAGAGGACGCGTCAGGCGCCCCGTTGCTTCAACAATTTTATCCAGTTCCTTCTCCGTTGCACATAACAGTTCCTCTCTCACCCTGGCCCTGTGCTCCGCCATAAACGGATTCCGGCATGCAATCAGCCTCTCGCCGGGATAGTCCGGATGCGTGATCTGTGCCATGTCCCTCTCGTCAAAAAGCGTCAACTGCAGGGTCCCATCCGTCATCAGTGTGCGTATTGCGGAGAACCGCAATGCCGTTATCCAATGCAGCCCCTGTCTGCCTCGCATATCCTCATCAATACGAGCATCAGTAATCATCCCCCTGTCACCCACGATAATCACACGGTCAAGAGCAAACTCTTTCTGCACCTTTTCAATCTGAGACCTAAGAGTAAGGGCATCTGAGGTATTGCCCTCAAAGACCTCTACAGCTACCGGGCATCCCTCGGCATTACAGAGAAGTCCAAAGACGATCTGAAGATGATCGAATTTGTCGTCCCTCGAATATCCGATCCGTGCCAAGGGACAACGCTGCCCCTCGAAATATGTGGACGTGACATCATACAGTACAAGACTTCCCTTGCTCATGTGCCTGCCGGCCAGGGCCTTCTGTATCCTCTGCTGCCGCTCAAGCAGCCAGTCCATTGCACTGTAGAGCTCGTCCTCATCAGTCCGCCCTATCCCCAGCACATCATGAAGGCTGCTTGTGGCCGTCTCCGGGGACAACCCCCGTACCGTTGCAAGCTTTGATCCGGGATCCAGAATCCTCGCTGTGATCATGGCAACTACCAGGTCCCGCTGTCTTGTTTGTTCAGGCTCAATGATACTATCCAGGCCAATGGTTCGCATTGTTTGCAACACAGCAACTACATGGCCGTGCGGAAGGCTTCTGGCTATCTCGAAGGACTTCTCAAGAGGCTGCCCCGTAACCGACCCGCCTTTAAGCAGTGCCTTAATACCTTCTATAACGTGGGCCGGCAACTGTGTCAGATTGGCAATGGTGCGTTTACGTATTCTTTTGCCCTCACGATAGGATTCCCTCAGCAGTACAGCCGGAGATGAGTTTCTGTTTGGCACGACATCGATGTACATGACTACTATATTAGCATAGTACTGATCTATTGTCAATATAAATATTAT
>JBKQMP010000092.1:0-21561 GCA_052146665.1 Dissulfurispiraceae bacterium | reverse complement strand
TTTCCATAGCGATACACCGCTTCTGAACGGCAGGATGGACACCGTATTCCCTCATCTATCTCTGATGTCTGACAGAATTGGTTTGCCTTCACGATGTCTGCGAACTCATGCCCCCCCTGATCATGTTCTTTACATTGCGACTGATCAGTATTACCAAATAATCCTTTATCCTTGCCCTTTCCTTGAGACCGCAGAGTATTGTCTCATAAAGCATTCGTATTTCCTCCTCAGGAATACCTAAATCCTTCGCGAGCATTCGAATGGCTCTGGAATGCTGTTTCCGATCCGTATCATTGTCGTATGAACAAGAATTTGCCATGGTACCACCTTTTCAGAAAAGCCAACAGTAGATACTTCGTTAATAATCTGTGTCTAGCCGCCAACCTTCACCCCTTGGACTTTAAGGCTAGAACCAACTGCAATCACGACAGGTCTGTTGCAACGTCTGGTTAGCCGTTTTCTATTTGTTCTTAGTCGTTTTTATACCCAAAACAGTGTAAAGAGGACAAACGCCAATTATGCTTGTCAGCAGGAAGGCAATGGCGAAAATGCCCAATACGATTGCAGCAAGGCCTGATACGTTGTTTGTAAAATATAAGATCGCTACGACAAGAGCCAATGATGTCCTGATGGCTCTGTCTATGACACCCATGTTCTGCTTCACTGTATCTCCTCTATTTAATTATTCGGCTAACAATGATTATACGAAGTTCCTGTGTGCTGACCCACAAGCTAAATATAACACAGATGAAAAAATTCTTATAAGGCAAACCCAATATCTATTAAAATCAAGGAAGCCAGATCTTCTGTTTTGCGTATTTTATGGTCGTACGGACCAAAGGCTGAATTCGTATAATATGGGAATATGTCCCACATTGCTTTCTTAGAAAACTTAGCAATCCTCGACCCGATTCGCTCAGTGAGGTGCAGAACAAGGACTGATGTGCATAGCTCCATTGTCTTTCACGTTGTGTCCTTCGCCCAGAACTACTCACCTGCTTTTTGTTTAGCCCACCGATGAACCGAGATTTTCAAGAAACAGAAGTTGCCGAGAATTTCTACTTATCATTGTTACCCTTGAGGCCACGCCCTGTTCTGTTTGTTTCAAACGACAATACGCGTGATGACTCCACTCACCCTCCGATCTCCTCCTCTGTGTTGAACAACATAAGTATCCCTTATTTAAACCTTGCCTCAGCTAACCATATGGTTGGCATAATCTGCATGTGCTGCCTGAATATTTTGTAAGTCTTGTGACGTAGGAAATGTTCTTACATAAAAATCAGCACAACACTTACAGCAAAAAGAGAAAAGATCTTATACAAATCATCTTGGTCGAAGCGTATCTTAAAAAGAGGTTGTTTGCGCACATTTTTTTGAGCTCTCAATGAAGAGGAATGGCTCAAATACAAAAAGGTGATAATGGCCGGAACGGCCAAGCAAGGGAGGGCATAGTATGAGCAGGATCACCACCAAAGACGGCACGCAGATCTATTACAAGGACTGGGGCAGCGGCCAGCCAGTTGTTTTCAGTCATGGCTGGCCGCTGAGCGCGGACGCCTTTGAGGACCAGATGTTCTATCTGGCTTCCCGCGACTACCGATGCATCGCGCATGACCGCCGCGGCCATGGGCGCTCGAGTCAACCTTGGAACGGAAACGACATGGACACTTACGCTGATGACCTCGCGGCGCTAGTTGAAGCCCTCGGCCTGAAGAACGCAATTCACGTGGGACACTCCACCGGCGGCGGTGAAGTCGCCCGCTATATCGGCCGCCACGGTACAAAACGTATGGCCAAGGCAGTGTTGATTGGCGCTGTGGCGCCACTGATGCTGAAGACAGCCTCAAACCTTGGCGGCCTGCCGAGCGAGGTCTTCGACGAGATCCGTGCCAATGTTCTGGCCGACCGCTCACAGTTCTTCAAGGATCTCACTATGCCGTTCTATGGCTACAACAGGCTGGGTGCAAAGATCTCGGAAGGCGTGCGCGAGTCGTTCTGGCTACAGGGAATGACGACTGGATTCCCTGCCGCATATTTTTGCATCAAGGCTTTCTCCGAAACGGACCTCACGGAGGATCTTAAGAAATTCGACGTGCCCACACTGATTCTGCATGGCGACGACGATCAGATTGTGCCCATTTCCGACTCAGCCATGCTCTCGTCAAAGATCATCAAGAACGCAACACTCAAGGTTTACAAGGGTGCGCCGCACGGCCTGTGCACAACCCATAAAGATCAAGTCAACGCGGATTTGCTCGCGTTCTTTAAGACATGAGCCATCAAAGGTCAATGTGGTTTTGCGTGAATTGCGACGGCAAACTCGCTATGGAGCCGCAACAGTTAAATGGGTAGCAACATCAATGAAAAGAAGGCAAACAATGGCAACTAAGCAAGTTACTGTACACCGATTCAGTGTAACTTCTTCTAAGTCATTTCGAGATGTGATCGGAGCATTCGATGTAGCTGTGGGCCGTCCCGACGTGAACGCCTTTCAAGAGAATGTCGCTGCAGCGGAATCATACGCCGAACTAGAAAAGGTAGTCCACGCAGCAATTGGATCGTCCGAATTGATGGAGTTTACACGGTTTGACCTCGGCGAAGTCCTGCGCAAGCGAAATAGACCGGAAGCACCACAGAGTCTGCGTCTTGTCCTAGGCAACCCGCTCATCATGAGTCAGCTGGTTGAGCACGTGCCAGATGCTGGTTCATACGCATTGGTAACGATTCTGATCGACGAGCGGTCAGACGGAGTGCATCTGTCTTACGACACGATGGCCAGTTATCTGGCTCCTTATGGAGATCCAGAGGCTATGAAAGTGGCGCAAGATCTGGACTTCAAAGTTGAGGTGCTTCTGGAGGCTTGCGCTGGATGACAGCCCTACGCTATGCATAGGAGCGTTGCTGTCTGCGAAGAAACGTGTCAGCCCACAGCTTCGAGCAGTTTGTTGATCGTGAAGTGAGCGACTGCTTCTTTTTTCTGATATAATTATGCTTCCGATTACAGCTAACGAATTACCGCTGCAACTTCTTGAATAAACCTTTTTGTGCACCGCCGTCATTATTTCCTAAAAAAAGCCTCGCTGGGTTTGAGGGGGTCATCTGCGCGGCTTAGAAGAGGAAGAACATCCCCGTGCCTGTTTCCGACCGAAGTCGACACTTACCTTGCCAAGTTAGCAGATTGGCGCCGGTACGGATGACAGAAAGTGCTTTTCCCAGATGCGTGGATATGAACCGTGTATATGTCTATTGATCGTAAAGAAGGCACAGGCTTGCCTGTAAAAAGCTCCGGTATGTCTCCCGAACGTGCAGAAATCTGTGGCAAGCCTTGGAATAAAAATGGACGAAGGATAGAGGCGACCTAACATCTTGAAAAGTTTACTAGGAATACTTTGGTCGACCAAAATGTAAGAACTTTATTGCTTCTGAAAATAGCTAACTGGACAAAAATGTAAAGACTTTATTGTTTAGGCGAGACTGAAATGAGTTCAACTATTTTAACTTAAAAGATATTTTTAATGCCGAAGGGAGGACACCCCCCTTGACATACACAAACACACGCAATCCTGAGTTCATCATTAAGGATTATAAATTAAGGGGTTACAGATGAATGCGACTAGTTTCAGTGGTATGTAATTTTCGCCACACTAAGTTACCAGATACGAGGATTCCAGGATTTTGATTGTGCGAAAAATGGAATACGGTATCACCTTGTCAAGGGTTTTTTGCGATGTATACCCCACTACTCGAGACTTTCAGAAATCCGAAATTCGCTCCACACTACGATCGGAAATAAATGCCTATTGAAAGACCTGAAGGTGCAGAGTAGCAGCCACTACTTCACATTTTCAGAGAAACCGAATGTTTCACCATTTTAGGATGAGAGATACACTTCCGGCAATGTTTATTCCCCCTCCCACCGCGCAAAAACTATAATTGGGCGTTGATGCGACTCTCCATTTCAAAGTTGCACAGCTCGGCGGTGGGATCTCCAGCAACATCTCTATCTCTTTTTCTCGAACGTCTTTACGTCTGCTGCAACGGCCGATTTGCAGGCTTAAAACGAAAACCCCGATCCAGCGAACCTGATCGAGGTTTTCAGGATAATGCGTTAATCGGACAGCGCCTTTCTCAGGGCGGCTTCCTTGCGGGATTGCTCCGCTTCCTCCTTGTCTACACTCTTCATTTCTTTCAGCTCGATCGTCACCTTGTCGATCTTGCCGGTGAACTTGAACGGCACCTTGTAGTCTTCGCTGACGGGCGTGCCTTCATCCGCACCCACGTCGGCGCCTTCGTCCGCTGAGAAAGCACAGCATTGGGTTTGTTCGATCCGTCCCGTGGCAACCTTCTTCCCGTTGACGAACAGCGTGGCCGTGCCGCCCTTACCCATGCCACCGTCGTCATAGGCGAACTCGAAGCGGATGGTCGTCTTCCCGGCAGGCAACTCCTCCCTGGCGGCAACAGTATACCGCTTCAGGCCGAGCCAGTTATATGTGTAAATTGGTTTGCCATCCTTCACGTAGAGACTCCAGCCACCGAACTGGCCTGCCTGTGCGAGGATTACGCCATTGACCCCCTCTTTTGGCACGTCCACCTCGGCGGTGATCGTGTGAGACCGGTTCTTGACGTTGATGAAGACGTTCTCCGACATGCCGGTCATGCCCTGGTAGACGGTCAGTGACGTGCGACCGGCCATCAGGTCGGGCCGCCCAACCATGGAGGCGATGAAGCGCTCCGTCAATCGGTCGTCGAGGGGCAGCACCGAGTACTTTACCGCCTCTTTCATGAATAGGTCCTGCATCTTTTTGAGCTTAGCTGGATTTTTTGCGGCCAGATCATTCGCCAAACTAAAATCAGCCCGGGTGTCGTACAACTCCCATATGTCGTCCTCGAGCGGCCTCCGGACCTTGTATTCCCAGGGCGCTCTGTGGACGGTACCGGCGAGCCAGCCGTCACTGTAAATGGCCCGATTGCCGAAGATCTCGAAGTACTGGGTGGTATGCCGGCTTGGCGCCGAAACGTCCGTGAAGGTATAGACCATACTCACGCCTTCGATAGGGGTCTGGGGCGTGCCGTTCACGCTCTTCGGCTCGGGCAGGCCGGCTGCCTCAAGGATCGTCGGTGCGATGTCGATGACGTGGTGCCACTGCGATCTCAGCTCGCCCTTCGCTGTAAAGCCCTTGGGCCAGCGGATCACCATTCCGTTGCGGGTGCCGCCGTAACTTGAGGCGACCTGCTTCGTCCACTCGAAGGGCGAGTCGCCCGCGACCGCCCAACCTGCGGCGTAGTGGGGATACGTGCTCGGGCCACCGAGTTCGTCGTAATGCGTGAGGATATCGGGGACAGTTTCGGGCACTTGGTTGAAATAGGTATACTCATTGAAAAGCCCGTTCATCCCGCCTTCGGCGCTCGCCCCGTTGTCGCCGACGATGTAAAAGATCATCGTATTGTCCAGTTGACCAGTCTCTTTGACTGCCTCGATTAGCCGTCCGATCTCTGTGTCTGCGTACTCGCCAAAACCAGCGAACACTTCCATCTGCCGTGCGAAGAGCTTCTTCTCATCCGGGGTCAGCTTGTCCCAGTCCTTAATGGCTTCGGGTTTAGGTGCGAGCTTCGTGCCTGCGGGCACCACGCCTAACTTGATCTGACGCGCCAGCGTCTCTTCGCGCAGCTTGTCCCAACCCTGGTCAAACTTGCCCTTATACTTAGCGATCCACTCCTTCGGCACATGGTGTGGCGCGTGCGTGGCGCCAGGTGCGAAGTAGATAAAGAAGGGCTTGTCCGGCGTGAGCGATTTCTCGGCTTGCACCCACTTGATCGCCTGATTGGTCATATCGGTCATGAAGTTGTAATTCGGGTCATGCGACGGCTCGACTTGGGTCATCCCATCGTAGAGCAGCGGCGCCCACTGGTTAGTCTCGCCGCCGATGAAGCCGTAGAATTTGTCAAAGCCCGAGCGCGTCGGCCAGCGGTCGGTGGGGCCGGAGGGGCTGACTTCCCACGCTGCCGTCTCGTGACTCTTGCCGAAGGCGGCAGTGCTATAACCGTTCAGCCGCAACATCTCCGCCAGTGGCGCCACACTGTTCGGGCGCTGCCCGGTCTGTCCGGGGAAGGCGGTGGCCGTCTCTGTAATCGAGCCCATGTTATTCATGTGATGGTTGCGGCCGCTGAGAAGCGCGGTCCGCGTCGGAGAGCAAAGAGCCGTAGTGTGGAACTCATTGTAGCGTAGGCCGCTATTGGCCAGGCGCTCCACCGTCGGCATGTAAATGGGCCCGCCAAAGGCGCTGGACTGGCCGAACCCCATGTCGTCGATCAGTATAATGAGGACGTTGGGAGCGTTAGCCGGAGCCTTCACCTCGAACCGTGGCGGCGGCGTGGCATTGCGAGCGTCGAATACTGTGCTGTGCGGGTACTGTGGCTCCGGGAGCGGTAGCACCGTGCGGTCGGTCGGCAGTACCACCCGTGCGGTGGCTGCTTCCTGAGCGACGGAGAGCGCCGCCGTCAGAGAGACCAGCATCAGCACTAGAGAGAGGCTGAAGGCGGTCCTCAGTAGTGTATTTCGTTTCATAGTTTCCCCCCTTTTCTAAAAAATATGCACGAACATTCTAACACAATAACAGAGTTCCGTGGGTTTACCCGTGGATGAATATTGCCCTGAGTGAAGCGGAGGCTTTTCGGCTCAGCAGTTCAAGCTAAGCTTGTACTCCGTTAAAGGCCAACGAGCATGCCCGTGGGTATCTACAGATCTCTTGAATCTCCCATTCCCCTGGAATTTTTTTGTATATTACCTAACCCTTCACTTTGTCAAGTTCTTTAACTTCGCACTCGCCCGCGAACGGCCTAACTTTTCCCAAAAGAAAGCAGCACTTCTGATGGCAGCGTTACGCACGCGAGTTATAGGGAGTACTTCGCGCAGACGGCATCCTCGCAATTTTGCGCAGTAGTAACTAAAGGAAACAGTTGTCAGATCACGAAACCGCTGCGGACTGAAGGCGAGACTTCCCGAGCGTACAGACATCTGTGGCATGCCGTGGAATAAAAATGGATGAAGGATAGTGGCGAGCTAAAAACTTGAAAGGTTTATTAGGAATACTGTGGTCGACCAAAATGTGAGAATGTTATTGCTTCTGAATATAGCTAACTGAACTAATAATGTAAAGACTCTATTGTTTAGGCGAGACTGTAATGCGTACAACTATTTGAACTTAAAAGATATTTGTAATGCCGAAGGGAGGACACCCCCCTTGACATACACAAACACAAGCAATCATGATTTCATCATTAAGGATGATAAATTAAGGGGTTACAGATAAAAGCGGCTAGTTTCAATGGTATGTGATTTTCGCCAAACTGCGTTGCCAGATTCGAGGATACGATAAATTTAATTGTGCGAAAAATAGAATGCGGTCTCTCTTGTTAAGGCATTCTTGCGATGTACACGTGACGAGTCCGCAAACCCCGCTCCACGACAAGATAACAATTTCTGATCCTACTAAGCACATTTCTGAGGAGGTTTGTTCGTGCAGTTCATCCAGTATAGCGCAGCCACGTTAAAAGCTAGAATTAGTTTTTTCCAGCTGATACCCCACAGGTATCAGCCGACGAAACTCAGAAATAGTTCGTCTCGAATTACGCAGCGACCTTTTTAATAGAGATGCTCACCCTCTTTCGGACTCAACGTGTATCGATGGAGCAGTCGGTGTTAGTTTCTTTTGACAATCAATCCTCACCTCAACTGAATGTTCCTGATGATCGTCAACAAGAAAAAAAACCGTGTCGGATTGTTCAACGCCATCGATAATCACACTCGCCGTGGTGCCGTTACTCGTTTGCATTACCGTGACATGGTAGACTGTTTCTTTGTAGCGGTAGTGCACCCTGAACGAATCCCAATCCCTTGGCAGACATGGCTCGAAACGGAGTCTTTCTCCTTCACGCCTCAGCCCCAAGAGCGATTCCGTTATAAGCGTGTACATCCAGCCTGCCGATGCCGTGTACCATGTCCATCCGCCGCGGCCTATGTGCGGCGAGACCGCATATACGTCTGCAGCGACAACGTACGGCTCAACTTTGTAGGTTGAGATCTTCTCCAAAGAACCGGCATGGTGTACGGGGTTGATCATCGACAGCAGTTCCCACGCGCGACTGCTGTCGCCCAATTGAGCGAAGGCCATCGCAGTCCATATAGCCGCATGAGTGTATTGCCCTCCGTTTTCCCTTACACCCGGGTCGTATCCCTTTATATAGCCGGGATTCATATCCGATCTGTCAAAGGGTGGGTCTAGGAGCTGGATAAGGCCATAATCCCTTCGGACAAGAAGCCTGTCCACAGCTTCCATGGCCATGTGTGAGCGGCCGGCATCCCCGGCACCAGAGAGAACAGACCAGCTCTGCGCTATGGAATCTATCCGGCATTCCGGATTGATCGCCGAACCCAGCGGCGAGCCGTCGTCAAAATAGGCCCGCAGATACCACTCGCCATCCCAGCCATACTTTTCAATGTTTCCGCGCAGTTGGGCGGCTTCCTCCTGACAACGTTCCGCGAAAGCAACATCGTCATGCAGGCGTGCTACACCGGTGAACTCTTTGAGCACTTTATAGAGGAAGAATCCCAGCCAGATACTTTCGCCTTTGCCGTTTTCGCCCACCATGTTCATCCCGTCATTCCAATCGCCCGAGCCGATCAGCGGCAGAGCGTGTTCGCCACGGGTGATGCCCCTTAGAATGGCCCGAACGCAGTGATCGTATAAGCTCGACTTTTCGTCGGACGAGTGGGGGAGATCGTAATACGAGTCCTCGTCTTTGTTTACCTGGCGGCCCTCGATAAAACAGACAGTTTCATCCAGCACCCCCGCGTCTCCGGTCATCAGGACGTAGCGGCACACGGTCAGGGGCAGCCATAGAAGGTCGTCTGAACAGTGCGTACGAACTCCCCGGCCTGACGGGGCATGCCACCAATGCTGTACATCTCCCTCTCTGAACTGATGGGCTGCGCAGAGGAGGAGGTGCTCGCGCACAAGGCGCGGCTCAGAATGGATAAGAGCCATCACGTCCTGCAGCTGGTCGCGGAAACCGAATGCACCCCCTGATTGGTAGTATCCTGACCGCGCCCAGAGACGACAGGCCAGAGTTTGGTATAAGAGCCAGCCATTGGCCATCACATTGACTGACTGGTGCGGCGTTTCCACTTGCACTGCGCCGAGGGTATGGTTCCAGTAATGCCAGACCTTTTCGAGCGCTACGCGGGCAGCGGCAGATCCGCGGAAGCGGCGCACGAGCTGACGGGCATCATTTGAATCACGGCCCAGGCCGAGTCCGAAGACTATCTCACGCTCCTGCCTGTCAGCCAGATCGAATGGGACCTGGATAGAGGCGCAAGGGTCCAGTCCGGCTCCTACCCTGCCTGAAAGCCGGCTGCGGGTCATCGCCTCAGGACTTCGGAGATTGCCGTTACGGCCAATGAACTCGGTCCGGTCGCCGCTTACGGTCCGTGTCGGCTCATCCACGTCGAAGAACGCGGTCCGGCCGGAGAACTCCGTGTTGTACGGGTTCCGGCTGAAAAGTGCGCCGGTTTTAGGGTCGATCTCTGTGCTCACATGCATTGCAGTTTTTGACCTCAGGTCTCCCAGTACCCATTCCACGTACCCGAAGGCAGAGAGCCGGCGTGAACGGCCCGATTCGTTCTTTATTTTTAATGCCGTTAACTTCACCGATGCATCAGTTGCAACGCAAACCCACATCTCCGATCTGATGCCGTCTTCAGTGTGTTCAAAGACGCTGTAACCGAATCCGTGGCGACTGACATATGGCATCGCGCCCCGGCCCGGCAGGGGTGTCGGAGACCAGAAGTGGCCGCTCTCTTCATCGCGAAGGTAAAAAGCCTCGCCGCTGGAATCGCTGACCGGATCGTTATGCCAGGGAGTGAGGCGGAACTCATGGGCATTCTCGCCCCAGGTGTATGCATGTCCGCTCTCCGAAATGACCGTGCCGAAGTGTGGGTTGGCGATCACATTAACCCACGGTGCCGGAGTGACCTGGCCGTGAGTGGTCGTAATGATATACTCGCGGCCGTCAGGGGTGAACCCCCCGAGTCCGTTAAAGAACAGCAGATCGCTGCGAGGCATTGCCACGGCGGTCGAGGCTTCCAGCCGGTGGCTCCTGGTCGGCACAAGGCGCGGTACCGTCATTGGAGCGATACTGCGGCGGTTGATCTGCTCTACCAGCGGGCCAAGGCTGTCGGTGATGACGGCGCGGCTGACTGTTTGGAACAGGATGCGGTCCTCAGCCGATATCTGGTCCACAGGTCTTACGAAGATGCCGCCGGGTCGTTCAGTAACGTTCGCTTCGATGCCTGCGGCAATGAGTCCCATGATCTGCTCGTGGAGAAGCTGCCGGTAACCTGCGTGGTCTTCGTTCCAGATCACGAGGTCTACTGCCAGACCTTTGAGACGCCAGTATGCGTGGGCCTGTATGAGCTGGCTCACCAGTTCGATGTTGGCCGGATCTTCTATCTGCAGCAACACGATCGGGAGGTCGCCGGAAATGGCGTAGCCCCATAGACCAGACTGCCCGCGGCGATTCCTCAGTATAAGGCTGGGGTCGGCACGCAGCGAAGGATTGGCGTAGATCACGGATCCGGCAAGCCGGCCATAGAGTTGAGAATCGGCCTCTGTGGCGTTAAGCTGCCGCAAGAACACCTGGCCGTGTGTCCATGCGAGATCGAAGACGCGGTCCGCGAGATACTGGTCCTGGTATTTCTCCACGAGACCCATACAGATGTCCCGGGTTTCACCAATGCCGGTGACAACATTTATAGTTGCCGTATCTTCCGGCTCGATAGTCATGCGATATCGTATAGCGACGATCGGATCGAGCACTGAGCCGTCATTGCCCGCCAGAGCCGCAGGCCCGGTCATTTTTTCGAATGCAGCCGGGCCACAAAGGGCCTCAGGATTGGCAACGGTGTTGCCGCGGCCGATGAACCGCATGCGGTCGGTCTCAAACGAAACTTTTCCAGCCTCCGCCCCGTGGACAGCCATCTGATGGAACATCCACGGCGAGTTCTCGCGATGAGAGCGGGGGCGGCGGGTGCATAGAATAGCCTGTCTCTGTTCGATGATCTCCGTCTGAACAAAAAGATTGCTGAATGCGGGATGTAGCTCATCCGCAGCAGCTGGTGCAAGAACGACCTCGGCGTAACTCGTGATGTCGATCTCTCTGCGTGTCTTACCGCGGTTGGTGATGGTAATACGGCGCAGCTCAATATCATCTTCGGGAGAAACGGCGATCTCGGTGTGTGTTTCAATGTCGTGGTCCCGGCGCCGAAACTCTGCCCGGCCTTCCGAAAATATCGCTTCATAATTCTTTGCCCGTTTCAGGGCCGGCTGGTATGCAGTCGACCAGAACTCCCCGCTTGCCGTGTCGCGGATATAACAGAACGTGCCCCAGTCGTCGCAGGTGCTGTCTTCGCGCCAGCGCGTGACCGCGATGTCCTTCCAGCGGCTATAACCGCCACCGGCATTGGTGATCATCACATGGTATCTTCCGTTGGACAACAACTGCACCTGTGGAGACGGTGTGCCAGGGGTGCTGAAAGCGCGTACAGACGTTTCCGGTCCAAGGGAAGCCGTATGTGACGCGAACAGGTCTGCGGTCTGAGCATAGAACGCCGTGGTCCTCGGAATGCGCTCCTGGAGCAGAAGCATGGTCGCCTGGAACAGGGGGTCAGACTCGAACCGCCTCTGCATCGGACGGTCCAAAAGCAGATATGACATGGAGAGAAAGCTCATGCCCATATGATGGGCCATATATGACCGGACCAAGGCACTCGATTGTCTACGTGGTACACGCGAGGGAGTGTAATCGACAGCTTCATAGAAGCCAAATCTCCCCTCGCATCCTTCCTCTTCGAGCCGCTGCAGGTTCACGCAGGCTTCTTCGGGTGCCACCATAAGCGCAAGTGCCGAGGCATATGGAGCAATTACGAGATCGTCGGCCAGTCCGCGTTTGAGTCCCAGCCCTGGAACTCCGAAGGCGCCGTACTGATAAGTGAGATGAGCGTCGATCGTGTTGTAGCCTGATTCCGAAATGCCCCAGGGGACCCCGCGCTTCTTTCCATACTCGATCTGCCTGGCCACCGCAGCCTTGCAGGTCTCATCGAGCAGCGTACGTTCAAAGGTCGGCATTACCAGGAGAGGCATGAGGTATTCAAACATCGAACCGCTCCAGGAAACGAGAATCGGTTCTCCGCCGACGTTGGCGAGCAGGCGCCCGAGGGCAAACCAGCTCTCCTGCGGCAGCTGTCCCTGTGAGATCGCCACGAAGCTGCAGAGTCTGGCTTCCGAAGCGAGCAGGTCGTAGTAACCTGCGTCCCGCCTGCGGCTGTCGACGTTGTACCCGATGGCCAGCAAATGACTCGCCTTGTCGAATAGGAAGTCATACTCCATGCGGCTGAGTTCGCCGGATTGCAGTACGAGCTTTTCGATAGCCGTTATCCTTTCGACGGCGGGATCGCTTCCCATGCGTGCGAGTTCAGTCAGCGTCGGTATCTCATCAATGCTCTCTATGGACTGCGCGAAAAAGGTCAACTCGTCAAGGCCGGCACGGCATTGCCCAGCAAAGGCGCGTGCCCAGCACATGACCTGATCATCCGAGCTGAGATGCAAACTACTGATCTTCAAAAGCACTTCCTTCGCGCACTTTGCGAGCTCATCAAGGCGGAACCTCACACTCTGGGGCGTCATCGGAGGAAAATTGCACGCCTCTTCCAGCTCCTTCTGAGCCTGAGAGAGCCAGGCATGCACATCTTTTTCAAGGCGTTCTTCGGCAACGGCATCCAGCAGGATCCATAGCGTGTCGCGGAGCCCGTAAAAGACCTGTGGACCCATGATCTTTTGGTCCGGAAGCGCAAGAAGACCCTGCCTCAACGTAAGCAGATGGGCCGCAAGGTTGCCGCTGTCCACGGTCGAAACGTATCTGGGCGGCAGCGGTTTCAGCGACCTCGTGTCGTACCAGTTGTAGAAATGGCCCTGATAGCGCTTCAGCGATTCCATCGTAGAGAGTGCATTTGCAGTGCGTTCGATGAGTTGCCGCGTCGAAATATAGCCGAAGTCTTGGGCTGACAGATTCGCCAGCAGCGCTAGTCCCATATTGGTCGGAGACGTGCGATGGGCAACGACCGGGGCAGGGTGGTCCTGATAGTTGTCAGGAGGCAGCCAATGGTCCTCAGGGCCGACGAAGGTCTCGAAGAAGGACCAGGTCCTTCGGGAAAGTTTTTGGAGAAAGACGGTCTGGTCCGGTCGCAACCTTGCTTCACTGCGGGCAAGCGGCAGGCTGATCCGCCACGCCATAACGGGTGAAGCGAGCCAGAGAAACAGTACGGGCACAGATGCTGCCACGGCGACCGGATTGAAAAACGCTGCATAGATCACCCCTGCGACGGCAAGAAAAGGGGCAAACCACATTGTGCGGCAGACGCCGGAGAGACTATTCATGTCTGAATTACGGCTACTTCGGACCGGGTCGCCTGACGGATTCCATTCGAGGAGCCGCCTGTGTGTTATCAGCATTCTCCATATTGTGCGAACGATCGCATCCAGACTAAAGAACGCTTCGTAAGGAAGACATGCAAATGTAAACAGAACCTGAATAAAACGGCCGGCGGCGGAGTGACCCACGGCAGCGAGATGCTGACTGAAAAGCATATCGTCCGGCTTCCTGAGCAGGTCCAGGACAGAGGATATCAAAGAAGGACTAAAAATGATCCCGATGATCGAGAAGGTCCACAACCATGGCGACGAAAAAACCGTCCAGGCCAGAAGCAGGAGAAGCGTCAATGCAAAAGGCTCCATACTGCGCCGAAGGTTGTCGAAGAGCTTCCATCGGGACAACAAAGAGAGGGGGTTTTTCAGGCGCTGCCCATCGGGGCCGGGAACGCCAGGCAGCAGCCAGCGCGCAAGCTGCCAGTCCCCGCGAATCCAGCGGTGCCGGCGGCTCACGTCCGCGCTGTAACGGCATGGATACTCCTCGAACACCGTCACATCACTCAACAACCCCGCGCGCGCGTAACACCCTTCGATAAGATCATGGCTGAGGATCCGGTTTTCAGGAAAACGTCCGTCCAGTGCCCGCTCGAATGCGTCGACCTCATAGATTCCTTTGCCTATAAAAGAACCTTCACTGAATATGTCCTGGTAGACATCCGAGACAGCACGCGTGTACGGGTCGATGCCAGGATCACTCCCGTACATGCGCGCGTATTTCGAGCGGTTTGTGCCTGGCAGACTGACCCCTATCCGGGGCTGAAGTATGCCGTATCCGGCAACTACGCGCTGCAGGGCTTCGTCGTATCGCGCACGGTTCAGCGGGTGCGCAATGGTCCCTACAAACTGCCGGGCCGAATCGCGGGGCAGCTGCGTATCTGTATCAAGAGTGATCACATACTTTACGTCTGACAGAGCCTCAGTATTGCCGACGACGAGCGAAAAGGGATTTCCGGAGAGAGCGTCTGCTCTACCATCTTTCCTTCCGCGCAGCAGCGAATTCAAATCCGACAACTTCCCCCGCTTGCGTTCGTATCCCATCCAAACTCGCTCTCCGGCGTTCCATCTGCGCGGGCGGTGAAAAAGGAAAAATGTATCGCTTTTTGTGTTCCGGTATTTTTCATTCAACTCTTCGATCCTCTGCCGGGCCAGCAGTAATAGAGGTTTATCCTCCGGCATTGTTTCATTTGCCGCATCCTGAAAATCGGTTAGCAGGCCGAAGTGCAGGTTTCCGTCACGATTTGCGAGGAACCTGACCTCCAGCGCCTCAATCAGATCCTCGATACCCTGGGCGCTTGTGAGCATCGTCGGGACGATGGTGATGGTGCGCGATCCGGATGGGATACCTTTGGAAAAGTCCATTCGCGGCAGAGGCTGCGGCATTACGAACAATGTTGCAAGCCAGTTCACTACTGCGAGCGCCAGCTGACTGGCACAGACCAATGAAAGGAGACCGGTCACAGCGAGCAGCCAAAAAGGTAAGCCGTCAGCATACGCCTTAGTCAGCAACCCTCCCGTGAGGATCGCAGTCATGAGCGTGATAGCGCCCAGATAGAGGAGCAAAGGACAACGGGAACCCATTTTCCGCAGGGCGCCTGAGAAAGAGATCCGCACATTCGCCAGTCCTTCAAGCTGTGCCAATCCCTTGTCAATGAGGTAATAGCCCACATGAGACGTGCGATCATCTTCTCCGTGAGTGCCGTTTATATCTGCCTTGTCCGCATGTGCGAGCCGGATTGCCTGGGCTGCTACATCGCCTTCGGATAACTGTCCGTTCTTTGCTATTCGTTCCACCGCGTGACGGTAACGGTCACGGGTGGAGAAGTCCATTTTACCGTACGTGCCGCCACTGTCTTTACGCAGGGTCTGTTCGACAACGCTCATCGTCTCGACGAAGTCGCGCCAGTCCATTGTGCCGAGGAACCGAAGGCTGCCAATGCTGTTGCTCATCGAGACCTGATCAGCCGCCTGTTGCTGGTTCTCCGATTGAACCAGATGGTCGATCGTCAGACTGCACTCTGAAAGCCGCTGTTCGATCCATGTGAGTGGCATTGCCAACGCGGGGCCCTGCCCCTGAAGACGGCGGGCAAATTCCGCAACGAACGCGCCCTTCAGCGGAGGGTTCGAACGCGCCATATCCGCAATGACCAATATCAGATTTTTCGGGTCCTTCCCTGCTATCGCGGTGATACGGTCAGCCCAATAATCAGCCTTGTTCCGGTCGAGCCTGTCGGCAGCGATCCGCGCCCCAACCCTTCGCAGATTCTCGATTAACGCAAGACGCAGCATGATGGGGATGGCCCACAATTCCCCCAACTTCAGAACGGTGACTGTCTGGTAGGCTGCAACGAACCGGCTGAGACTTTGCGGATCTATACGCCCATCGCTGTGTGATATCGTCTCCAAAGCTATGTCATAAACGCGCGGAAGCCCGGCCGAAAGGCCATCCTGCAGGCGGGGAAGCTCCCTGCTGTACCCCTTGGGCAGATGTCTTCTGGCTGTGCGAATCTGTTCTTCGAGCAGATAAAAGTTGTCGAGCAGCCATTCGCCTGCTGGCGTGATCCGACGATTAGTTGTGACAGCCTCCATCAGCAGACTGCGGGTCCCGATCAGGATGTTTTCATTATCGGCCAGCCGCGCCAGGAGCTGCTCATGAACATGCCTCGGGCTCAACTTGTGCTGCCCCGCCAAGGTCTTGCCATGCTGCTCCATCTGGTCGCTGCTAAACAGTTCGGATCGCAGCGGAGGCTCGGAGACGGCGCACTTTTGTTCCGGATCTGCTCCGCGTAGGCGTGCACGCAGATGAGGCAGGCTCTTGAGTACGCTCTTGTCGATCACCTTCAACTTTGAGGTCTCCTTTTTTCTGAAAGTAAGCTGTCTCTGCAAATCAGAGTCTTCTCATTTCGATGTGGCATTCCTATGCCCTGGCATAAGCAATGCCTTTCTTTTGAAAATCCTCAAACATTCAGGCATGCTCAAGAAGCAAGACTTCTCGGCTATTTGACTGTTGTTGCGTGAACCCCTGTTAAAAGGGGGTATGTGGTCTATATAAAGGAATCCCTGCGAGGAAAGAGAATGTATCCACTAATGTAAGAACAACGGAATTATTCATTAAAAAATGCATGAGGACCGCTTTTCTCACAGTTAACTATAACACATTACCAGCCCCCCGCGTTCGAAATGATCGGGAGCATGCGCAGTCCCTGTTGACATAGATGGATTCTTGCCTTCAGTGCAGTGCCTGACGTTTCGATTGTAGATTTTCACCATTCATAATCTTGAGTCAATGTAAGAACTTTATTGCTACTGAAAATAGCTACCTGGAAAAACATGTAAAGACTTTATTGGTTAGGCGAGACTTTAATGCTTATAACTATTTGAACTTAAAATATATTTTTAATGCCGAAGGGAGGACACCCCCCTTGACATACACAAACATGCTCAATACGGAATTCATCATTAAAGATTATAAATTAAGGGGTTACAGATGAATATCCTACGGTTTAGTGGTATGTTATTTTCGCCAAACTGCGTTACCAGAGTCGAGGATAGCATGAATTTAATTGTGCGAAAAATACAATACGGTATCCCCTTGTCAAGGGCTTCTTGCGATGTACCGACAACATGACACTTTCAGGAATCCAAAACTCCGCAAAGGGTACAACTGGAATAAGACACCATCAGAAAAAAACTGAGGGAGCAACTTACAACCACTAATTTTTTCTGCCCAAAATGTAGTAGCCTAATACAATAAAGAAAAGGGCGATGAGAGCACTGATTAAGCTGGGTAAGATCAAATTAACGTACCGCTCATATCGTGAAAAAAGATTGGTAGTATGAAACAAAAGATCATTGAGAAGAAAAAATGAATAAACTGCGAAGAGGCACCCCAGTAGAATAAGAAAGAATGCAAATACAATAGGGTTAACTTTCTTTCTCACTGATGGACTCCTCATTCAGCACGTATGCCCATTTCATTACGGTCCCCTTTTGTCAGTGTCTTATTCGTAATGAGAGCTGTACCAACCTTTTCCTCCCATATTCAGAAATTCGATCGGATGATATGCCCATTATAAGCATTTGCTCATAATCTGTCAATTGCTTGCCACTTTTTTAGAAACTACTTTGATTACTTGTTTTGCAACTGACCTTGGCATCGGACCGGCTTTATTAGGTATTTAACCGAACTTTTAGACGCATTTTTTGGCTTTAGGTATGTCTCATTAGAAAATCGATACCACCCGTTACTGCAATGCCCCGGCAGTCTGATGACTGGATCATCTTCGTAGCTGTTCACCGTGAATGACAAGTCCTCTCTTCTTCATCGTCCCGCCGTGATCTTTTTGCAAAGTGTGATAGGTTCTTGACGCTTCTAGACCGTAAATCGCACTGCGTTTCACAATCTCCTGCATCGCCCAGTGATACCGCATGCGAGCTGTTCTGATCAAACTGGTCTCAGCAACCCTAGGGATCTTGTCTCCCGCAGGCATATCCGCAATCGATTTTCTGCATCTCACTAATAGTGTTGACGTTTGCACGATGAAGACCAACTACTTAATTTTTGTCACGTTTTCATAAAGGGACTCAGCAGCCATTGCCACACCAGTGAAAATGAATTGAGATGTCGCTGTATCATAAAATCTCCCGACTTTGATATTTAGAGAAGATTATTTCTGAAGAGAGTGATAACAATTCTAACAGACGTCAAAAAGAAGGCTTAGAGACGATAGATGATAATAGAAGAGAAAGCATTTTGCTCTATCAGTCTTGATCCGCTAAAGTTTAGGTTTCGAGCTTTATTATCCCTTTTGAGATAGCAAACTTGACGAGCGCCGTACGGGAATGGATATTTAGTTTTTCTGAAATATTTGTCTGGTGCGCAATGACTGTCTTAGCACTAATATTCAGAAGATTCGCAACCTCCTTATGACTGTAACCTTCTGCTATTAGCTTGAGCACTTGTTTTTCTCTATCGGTCAGCTTTTCGTAAAGGTTTTCTTCAGAAATTTCCTTGCGCTTGCCAAGATAACTTTCAACTAATTCCGATGCGACGGAAGAAAATAGATAGAATTCACCTCTGCTGACCGCTCGAATAGCGTTGATAAGTTCGCTGCCAACCGCCTTTTTAAGCAGATATCCGGAGACCCCCGCCTTCAGAAAACGAGAGATATACTCCCTGTCATCGTATTGAGTAAGTACGATGATCTTTATGCTCGGGTTTGTTTTTCTGATCTCCACGGTTGCCTCAAGGCCGCCGAGCTTTGGCATGCCTATGTCCATCAAAACGATGTCAGGCTTGAGTTCATCGGCACGATTAATCGCTTCGATCCCGTCAGCCGCTTCTCCAACAACTTCAATATCATCGGATAACCTGAGAAATGCCGCAATCCCTTCTCTTACAAGAGCATGGTCATCCGCAATCAACACACGTATATTAGGCATATCCCATCGCTTCCTTGATCTTGGCTGTCAGCACGTCAAAATCCGGGGATTTCTCAATAAAAGCAAAGACACCTGGGCTTTGTGCTTCAGCTTCTGCTTGATCTGTATCGGTACCATGCTGGGTCAGTACGATCACCTTAATATCCTGATACTGCTTTCTGATGTACTGGAGCACTTCGAGCCCGTGCAAACCCGGCATATTTAGGTCAAGCACAACGACACCGGGCTTTATTTCCTGGAGCATGGAAAGCGCTTTTTCACCATCATACGCAATGTCAACCATGATATCCCTCATCTTCAACCTCTGAGCGAGATGGTTAACGAATTCTTGATCATTATCCACCAGTAACACAACCTGTTCTATCAGTGTCCTTAGAGGAACCTGCATACAAACTCTCGTCCCTTCCCCTGGCTGAGAGTAAATCTGCAGTTTCCCGTCAAGGAGCGACGCCCTTTCCTTCATGCCAGTGATTCCAAGGCCTCTACCGCTTTCAATAGGGTGCTTCATTAATTCGTCAACGTTGAACCCATCACCGTCGTCCTCTATAGTGATCTCTGCAAAAGACTGTCCAACTTCCAAAGTAACAAAAACGTTTTCCGCATTTGCGTGACGTTCTATGTTGATAATTGCCTCCTGTAATATCCTGAAAAGCGTTATTTCGACTTCTGGAGAAAACCTTTTCTTGACGGGAGTTCCAACATCCAAGTAATAATGAATCCCCTTCTTCTGCAAGTGTTTGTTGAGCAGCCACACAACGACAGTGTCAATGCCAAAATCATCAAGAATTGAGGGCCGCAGGTTCTTCACAACTTTGTGAATGCTATCGATGGCTTTCATCGCAATGCTCCTCATTTCATCTATTTTTTCGGCCGACATGAGGTCGGGGCGCAGTTTATACATATCTAGATTTATTAAAAAAGCTGATATATCCTGCAGTACCGTGTCATGGAGATCCCGCGCTACCCTCCTGCGCTCATCTTCCTGGGATGAGATAATCTTCTTCAGGAGGTGCTGAACCTTCTTCCTGCTTTCCCTTATCTGCTCGGTCCTTTTTGCAACACGCGTTTCGAGTTCTATATTTTGAGTTTTAATGCTGTCAAGCGACGCAGCAAGTTTTATCCTCATATCGTCAAAACTTTTGCTGAGCTGCAATATTTCATCGCTTCCCACATCACCTACGGGCGTCGAAAGATCGCCGGAGGATATTCGGTCTGTCGAGGATGTTAGCAATTTGAGAGGTTTGACTATTTTCATGCTTGCCACGATTGAAATAATGATTGACGCACCAACGAATAAGAGCACAAGCAGGAGGGAATTCATCTGTAGTCCAATGGCGGGGGCAAAGATATCTTTTTCAGACTGTCCCACAATTACACCCCAACGCGCCATTTTCAAAGGCACGAATGCAAGAAGGTCAGTCGGTTTCTTCACAGCGTTAGGATTAGAATAACCATGCTTGCATTCCACAATTCCAGACTTATCTCCCATTATCATCTTGGTCAACTGAGAACCATGGTCATGATGCTGAAGCACGTAAGAAGGTCTATCAGAAGCAACTACAACTTCATTTGAGTCAATAATCTCTATATAACGGTTGTCTTCAAATTTGGCACTTTGCAGGAGCTTGCTGATAAAATTGTCTGTCAGACCCAGCATTCCACCTGCAAGACCCGCAATCCTGCCATCGCTGTCCTTTAAAGGAGTGATAATAAAGATCACCTTCTTATTGATCGGCTCAATTGTATAGACATTAGAGATGACTGGCCTCCCATCCCTTAGCGCTTGATTAACAAAGTTGATATAAGTCAGATTCGAAAAATACTCAACATGAGGCGGATACGTGAGCAGTTCATTGCCATGTTTATCGAGGAGAAACACGCCGTCAGTGAAAAGCGAATATTTATATGCGTTTTCGAGCATCTTCTTCTCAGGCGCCCAGTCATAGTTTTTCAGGGTAGCTTTATCTGAAAGGGAGATGTTCTGGAGCCTACTCAGATTTTCATTAAGAAAGACTTCGACATAGTGCGAGATAATCCTGGCTAGCGCGATCCTGTTCTGCAATGACCGTTCAATGCTTTCATGAACTGCGAGATAGCTTATTAGGCCAAGTGAAACTGATATTACAATTACATTAAAGATTACAATGATGATTATCTTCTTCTGCATTCATCATCACAAAAGCAACCGATCTTTCATGTTAATGCCGTGCAGGACTGTTAAAGAGCCTTCACTCGGCGAGTCCCGCAGTTCCCATCACCTTTTAAATGGTGGCTGCACCCAATGATTATACGGAAGGAGGCCGCCCCGCGTTAGGGCTGCCCATAGGTGGTGCGTGCAACGTCTCATCCCCTGCTTCCGTTAGGTGTCCAAGTTCCAAGGGATGCTCCTGCTGCATCCGTCTTGTCTCAATATATCCTGTGAATATGCTTTTGTCAAGTGGAAATACGTCTGGGCAGCGATTCCTTAACAATAACCTCAAGGCGAATAAAGAAGAGCTAACGGAGCTATTTTCGGATGGGAGCAGATTCGGGCTGAATAGGTAGAGGTAAAATCAGGCGCCAAGAGAGTAGTTTTAGG